>NZ_JQNR01000005.1:2412824-2714427 GCF_000745345.1 Actinacidiphila yeochonensis CN732
GCACGCCCGGCACGGACGGCCTGGAGGACACGGACGGCCTGGAGGACGCGGACGGCCTGGACGACCTGGACGTGCCCTACGACCTGGCGTACCTGGACGACCTGGACACCCCCTACGGCTCGGGGGAGCGGGGCGGCTCGCGGGGCCCGGCCGGGTTCGCCGTCCCGCCGGTGAACGGCTCGCTCTTCTCCGCGCCCGGCACCGGGCGGCGGCGCCGCGCACCCGCCGAGGAGAGCGGCTACTTCGCACCGCCGCGCCCCACCGGCCTGGACGACCCGCCCGCCGCCCACCCCCAGCACCTCGAACCCGCCCCCCGCGACGGCTCCGGAAAGCGGCCCGACGGCCGGGCGGACCTCGGCTCCGCACCTGGCGGGGACCCCTTCGGGCCCCCTTACGGCCACGAGTCCGGTACGCGCCCGCCCCGGCCGCGGCAGGAGTTCCTCGACGCGTTCGACGCCGCCTTCGAGGCCCGGCAGCACCCGGCCCCCGCCCCGCTCCGGCTCCCGAGCCCGAGTCCAAGCCCGAGCCCGAGTCCGAGCCCGTCGTCACGGTGACCGGTCCCGGTCGCGCTCCCGGTTCCGGCGCCGCGCCGGAGCCGGGTCGGCGCTCCGGCCGGGGCCGCACGATCAGCGGGATCGCCGCCGCCGCGGTGGCCACCACCCTGGCCGTCCTCGTGGGCGCCCAGCTGGAGCGCGGCCACCACCCCGCGGGCGACCGGCCCGACGGGGTCGTGCCCACCGTCGGCGACACCTCGCCGACGCCGAGCGGGCCGACGAAGAGCGCGACACCCGGCGGCCGCACCGAGGGGACCGGCACCCCGGCGTCCTCCGCCGCGACGTCCGGGCGCGCGGGCGCCAAGGCGCCCCGGACCGCGCCCACCGGCGCCCCCGGCGACGCCTATCTGGACACCTCGACGGCGGCCGGCCCCGGGGGCACCCCCTCGGCTGCCGGCTCCGGGGGCGGCGGCCAGGGAGGCGCCCGCGACGGCACCGCGGACGCCCAGGGCGGCCGGGGCGGCAGGTCCGGGCAGGCGGGCGCGGGCAAGGACGGCAGCGGTGGCCGCGGCCAGGCGGCAGGCGGCGTCGGGCGGGCGGCGAGCGGCCGGAGCGGCGGGCAGGGCCGGCAGCGCGGCCGCGCCGGCGGCTACCCCCTGAGTCCGCAGACGAGCCCCGCCGGGGCGTACTCGGGCTCCTCGGCTCCCCGGACGTCCCCCGCCTCCGGCACCTCGTCCGGTACGGGCGGCGGCGGAGCGGCCGGGCACCGAAGCCCCTTCGCGGGCGGCCACGCCTCCTGAACCCGCGCCGCACGGCGGGTCTCCGGTGTGGAGGGCGGGGAAGAGGGGAAGTGTCAACCCGGGCCGTTGCAGCCACTGTTGACGGAGTGTGAGGAAAACGCCCCCCTGGTCGAACCGGAGGGGGCCATTCCATCCATAAGCGATCCTTTGGGATCGCCATGGCCCGGCTTTGACATTTTCGGTCATAAGAGTGCACCATCCTGCACATGTCTGTGCGCCGTCTCTCCTCTGCCACCCGCGTCGCCTTCGAGCTGGCGCTGATCGGTGTGGCCGCGCACAGCGTCTCCGACGTGCACTGTCGGTGATCAACCTCCCGGCCCTCCAGGCGTCGAGCCGGCCCTCTCCACCCCGCGCGGGGTGAGGGCGCTCCGCCCGCGGCCGATCTCCGGCAGGTCCCCGTCACGCCCCGCGTGACCGCCCGGACCACTCCACCCGCCTCCCCGCGAGCGCGCCAGCGCGTCCGCACCCGCCGCCCGGGCCCCTCCGCCCGGGGAAAGGTCCCACCATGCCTCGCATGCCCCTGTCGCCCCGGAAGCTGGGCGCCATAGCCGTCGGACTGGCCCTCGCCGGAGGGGCCGTCGCCTGCGGCCCCAAGAGCGCCGACTCCGCCGCGAAGGGCGCGGACGCCGCCCCGCACCAGGGCGGAACCCTCTACGTGCTGAACAACCAGCCGCAGACCAACTTCGACCCGGCCCGCCTCTACACCTCCGGCGGCGGCAACATCCCGTCCCTGGTCTTCCGCACCCTCACCGCCCGTAACCGCGCGAACGGCGCCGCGGGCAACAAGGTCGTCCCCGACCTGGCCACCGACACCGGCGAGCCGAGCAAGGACGCCACGGTGTGGACGTACCACCTCAAGGCGGGGCTGAAGTACCAGGACGGCACGGCGGTCACCGCCGCCGACATCAAGTACGGCATCGAGCGCTCCTTCGCCGCGGAGCTCTCCGGCGGCGCCCCCTACCTGCGCGACTGGCTGGTCGGGGCGAAGGACTACCAGGGCCCGTACAAGGACCCCAAGGGCCTGTCCGCGATCGAGACGCCCGACGCCTCGACGATCGTCTTCCACCTCGACAAGTCCGAGGGCGACTTCCCGCTGCTGGCCACCCAGACGTCCTTCTCGCCGGTGCCCAAGGCGAAGGACACCGGCACCAAGTACGCCGACGCCCCGGTCTCCACCGGCCCGTACGAGGTGGTCAGCAACCAGGACAACGGCGAGCACATGGTGCTCAAGCGCAACCCCGAGTGGTTCGCGGCCACCGACAGCCAGCGCAAGGCCTACCCCGACACCATCGACGTGCAGGGCGGGCTGGACCAGGCCGTCATCAACCAGCGGCTGTCCGCCGGCGTCGGCAAGGACGCGGACGCGATCACCACCGACACCAACCTCGGGCCGGCCGAACTGGCCAAGACCAGCGCGGACAAGAGCCTCTCCTCGCGGGTCGGCACCGGCCACTTCGGCTACACCGACTACCTGGCCTTCAACCCGAAGGTGAAGCCGTTCGACAACATCAAGGTGCGCGAGGCGATCTCCTACGCCATCGACCGCACCACCGTCGTCGACGCGGACGGCGGCTCCTCGCTCGCCGAGCCCGCCACCACCTTCCTGCCCGACCAGGCGGCGTTCGGCTACACGCCGTCCGACCCGTTCCCGGCCGGCGCCAACGGCAACCCGGCCAAGGCCAAGGAGCTGCTGAAGGAGGCCGGTTACCCGAACGGCCTGACCGTCACGCTCGCCCACACCACCGACAAGAACGGCGAGGAGGGTCCCGAGGTCGCCACCGCGATCCAGGACGCGCTGAAGAAGGCCGGCATCACCGTCAAGCTCGACGGCATGGAGCACAACGCCTACCAGGACAAGGTCTACAGCGTGAAGACCGAGCCGGGGCTCTTCCTGGCCGGCTGGGGTGCCGACTGGCCCGCCGGCGGCCCGTTCCTCGGCCCGATCTTCGACGGCCGGCAGATCGTCAAGGACGGCTACAACTTCAACAGCGCCCAGCTGAACGACCCGTCGGTGAACAGCGAGATCGACAGCATCAACAAGCTCACCGACCTGAGCGCCGCGGCCAAGCGCTGGGGCGCCCTGGGGCAGAAGATCGACGCCCAGGCGCTGACCGTCCCGCTGGTGCACCCCGTCTACAAGCGGCTGTACGGCAAGGACATCCGCAACATCGTGATCAGCGACTGGACCGGCGTCCTGGACGCCGACCTGGTCGCGGTGAAGTGACGTCGTGACCGTCGACGCCACGCTCTCCCTCGCCGAGGGCGGCCCGGCACCCGCCGCGCCGCCCCCGGGCCGGCGGTTCTGGCGGCGGCTGCGCGCCCAGCGCGCGGCCCTCGCCGGGGCGCCGTGGTCGTGCTGCTGGTCCTCGTCGCGGTGGCAGCGCCCCTGCTGGCCGGTATCGAGGGCCAGGACACCACCACCTACCACGCCGGGCTGCTCGACTCCGGAGCCGGCGCGGTGCCGCTCGGCTCCTGGGGCGGCATCAGCGGCCACCACTGGCTGGGCGTCGAACCCGGCACCGGCCGCGACCTGTTCGCCCGGCTCGCCTACGGCGCCCGCACCTCGCTCGGCGTCGCCTTCTGCGCCACCGTGCTGCAGACCGTGATCGGTACCGCCTTCGGCCTGGCCGCCGGCCTGGGCAGCCGGGCCGTCGACGGCCTGCTCAGCCGGATCGCCGACATCTTCGTCACGCTCCCCGCGCTGGTGCTCGCCGTCGCGCTGCTCGCCGTGGTGCCCGCCGGTGTCCCCGGCCGGTCCTCATCACCCTGGTGCTCGGCCTGCTCGCCTGGGGCGGCACCGCCAAGATCGTGCGCTCCCAGGTGCTCGCCCAGAAGTCGCTGGACTACGTGGCCGCCTCGAAGCTCGCCGGCTCCAGCACCTGGCGCACCGCCCGCCGCGAGCTGCTGCCCGCGCTGGTCGCGCCGGTCATCACCTTCTCGGCGGTGCTGCTGCCGTCCAACATCGTCTCCGAGGCCGGGCTGTCCTTCCTCGGCATCGGCGTCACCCCGCCCACCGCCTCCTGGGGGCAGATGCTCTCCAGCGCCGCCACCTGGTACCAGGCCGACTCGGCCTACGTGCTCTTCCCGGCGGTGCTGCTGATGGTCACCGTGATCGCCTTCACCGTCTTCGGCGAGGGGATACGGGTGGCGCTCGACCCGCGCGCGGAGAGCCGGGTGCGGATCGGCACCCGCAAGGCGCGCCGGAAGAGCGCGGCGGCCCGGGCGACGAGCACGGCGACGACCACCGCTACGGCCGCCGCCACGCCCCGGGACTCCGCGACCGACACCGCCGGAGGTGCCCGGTGATCCGCTTCACCGCCCGCCGCCTGTTCCAGGCGGTCGTGGTGCTGCTGGTGCTGGCCGCGGTGCTCTACGCCGCCTTCTACCTGGCGCCCGGCGACTCCGCCCGGCTGGCCTGCGGGCCGCGCTGCTCCGTCGAGCAGGTCGCCCAGGTCCGCGCGCAGATGGGCCTCGACGACCCCGTCTACGTGCAGTTCTGGCACTTCCTCCAGGGCTTCGTCGCCGGCCACGACTACAGCACCGGCACCGGCGTCCTGCACTGCCCGGCCCCCTGCCTCGGCCAGTCCGTCCGCTCCGGCGACCTGGTCAGCCACGTGGTGGCCGAGAAGCTGCCCGCCACCGCCTCGCTCGCGCTGGGCGCCATGGTGCTGTGGCTGATCCTCGGCGTCGGCACCGGGCTGGTCTCCGCGCTGCGCCGCGGCACCGTGCTGGACCGGCTGCTCACCGGGCTCACCCTGGCCGGCACCGCCACCCCGGTGTTCCTCATCGGCATCCTGCTGCTGCTCGTCTTCTGCTCCTGGCTGCGCTGGCTGCCGTACCCGACGTACGTCCCGCTCACCTCCGACCCGCAGCAGTGGGCGTGGAGCCTGCTGCTGCCGTGGGTGGCGCTGGCCCTCGTGGAGTCGGCCAAGTACGCCCGGCTGACCCGCAGCTCCATGCTGGAGACGCTGGCCGAGGACCACATCCGCACCTTCCGCGCCTACGGGGTGCGCGAGGGCGCGATCGTCCGACGGCACGCCCTGCGCGGCGCCCTCACCTCGGTGATCGCGCTGTCCGCGCTCGACCTGGGCACCATGTTCGGCGGCGCCCTCCTCACCGAGACGCTCTTCGGCGTCCCCGGTCTGGGCCAGCAGCTGGTGCAGTCCGTACAGCTCAAGGACCTGCCCGTCGTGGTGGGGATCGTCCTGGTCATGGGCCTCGCCGTGGTGATCGCCAACGCGGTCGCCGACGTCCTGTACGCCCTGGCCGACCGGAGGGTGGTGCTCGCATGACGCGGCAGACCGTGTCCGCTTCCGTGCCCGCCCCCGCGGGCCCGCCCGGGGCCGCCGGCGCCGCGCCGCTGGTCGAGGTCGCCGACCTGCGGATCGACTTCCCCACCGAGGGCGGCACCCTGCGGGCCGTCGACGGGGTCGGCTTCACCCTGCGCGCCGGCGAGGCCCTCGGCCTGGTCGGCGAGTCCGGCTCCGGCAAGTCGGCCACCGCGTACGCGCTGCTCGGCCTGCACCAGGGCACCGGCGCCCAGGTCGGCGGCACCGTCCGGGTGGCCGGCACCGACGTGCTCACCGCCTCCGACGAGGAGCTGCGGCGGCTGCGCGGCGGCGTCGCGGCGGTCGTCTTCCAGGACCCGCTGTCCGCGCTCGACCCGTACCTGGCCGTCGGCGACCAGATCGCCGAGGTGTACCGGGTGCACCACCGGGTCTCCCGTTCCGCCGCCCGCGCCCGCGCCGTCGAGGTGCTGGGGCAGGTCGGCATCCCGCAGGCCGCCCGCCGCGCCCGCTCCCGCCCGCACGAGTTCAGCGGCGGCATGCGGCAGCGGACGCTGATCGCGATGGCCCTGGCCTGCGAGCCGCAGCTGATCGTCGCCGACGAGCCGACCACCGCGCTCGACGTCACGGTGCAGGCGCAGATCCTCGACCTGCTGCACGAGCTGCGCACGTCGGCGGGGCTCGCGCTGCTGCTGGTCACCCACGACCTCGGCGTCGCCGCCGGGACCGTCGACCGGCTGCTGGTGCTCCAGAAGGGCAAGGCCGTCGAGTCCGGGACCACCGGGGACCTGCTGAGCGCCCCCACCCACCCCTACACGCGCGAACTGCTCGCGGCCGTGCCCCGGCTGGGGCCGTCGGAGTCGGCGTCGGCGTCGGAGTCCTCGCCCGAGGCGGACGCGGACACGGATGCCGAAGCGGACAGCTCGGCCGGGACCAGGGCCGCTGCCCGCCCGGTCGGAGCCGACGACGGTGTGCTGCTCCAGGCGGTCGGCCTGCGCAAGGAGTTCGCCCGCGGCAGGGACCGGTTTGCGGCCGTCGACGACGTCGACCTCGCCGTCCGCGAGGGCGAGACGGTGGGCATCGTCGGGGAGAGCGGCAGCGGCAAGACGACCCTGGGCCGCATGCTCGTGCGGCTGCTCGACCCGACCGGCGGCGCCGTCCACTACCGGGGCCGGGACATCTCCAGGCTCAACGACCGACAGCTGCGGCCGCTGCGCCGCGAGCTCCAGATGGTCTTCCAGGACCCCGTCTCCTCGCTCAACCCGCGCCGCAGCGTCGGGGAGTCCATCGCCGACCCGCTGCGGGCGGTCGGCGGGCTGACGGAGCGCCAGATCACCACGCGGGTCGGAGAGCTCCTGGAGCGGGTCGGTCTCGACCCGGCCTGGTACCACCGCTACCCGCACGAGTTCAGCGGCGGCCAGCGGCAGCGCGTCGGCATCGCCCGGGCACTGGCCCCCGAGCCGCGCCTCATCGTCTGCGACGAACCGGTCTCCGCGCTGGACGTCACCACCCAGGCGCAGGTCGTCTCGCTCCTCGGCGGACTCCAGCGCGACCTGGGCGTCTCCCTCGTCTTCGTCGCCCACGACCTGGCCGTCGTCCGCCAGGTCAGCGACCGCGTCGTCGTCATGCGGTCCGGGCGCGTGGTCGAGGAGGGCACCGCCGAGGAGGTCTACGACCACCCGCGCGACCCGTACACGCGCGGCCTGCTCGCCGCCGTGCCGGTGCTCGACCCGGAGGAGGCCCGGGCCCGCCGGGACCAGCGCGTGGCAGCGGCCGCGGTCGGGGCGGCGGAGAGCAGCTGAGCGACCGGGCGGGCGGCCGAGGGCGCGAGCGGTGCCGGGCGGGTGCGCCCGGCACCGCTCGCGCCCTCGCCCGGTGCGGGCTGTGCTCCCGCCGGAGCCCGGTCCTGGGGCCCGGGTCGTGACTTTCGGCCCGCCGTGGAAGCCGGCCGTGCGGGCCGGGAACGGTTCGCGTGAGGGCCTGAACGGTTCGGCGGCGCCGTGGGCGCGTCCGCCCGCCTCGGCGCGTGCGGCGCACGCCCGTGCGCCGGCGTACGTCCCGGCACGCCGTACGGGCGTCTCGTCGCGCGTCGTGCGGCCTCGTAACGCACGGGCGTGGTGGAAGGTTACGGCGCTTCACCCCTTCTGATGGCGCGGCGGACATCCGTCCGCCGCGCCACCCCCCTCCCGCATAGCGTGCTTCGCGCCGGTCGGCCCGGCCGTCGCGGCCCCGGCACGGTGCCCGCCCGCCCGGCGGTGACCGTCCGTCCGGCATGCCGAGAGGGGGCGAACCCGTGCGCATCGCACTGCTCACCGAAGGTGGCTATCCGTACGCGCGAGGTGAGGGAGGCGCGTGGTGCGACCGGCTGGTGCGCGGACTCCCGCAGCACACGTACGACGTGTACGCGCTCAGCCGTTCACCGCGGACCGAGGAGGGGGGCAGGGTCGAGCCGCCGCCCCAGGTCGCCCGGGTGTTCACCGAGCGCCTCTGGGGTGAGCCGTCGGCCCGCCCGCGCGGCGGAGGCGGCCGTCGGGGCGGCCGGGGCGTCCGCAGGGCCGCGCGGGCCGCCTTCCACTGGCACTTCGGCGACCTGGCCGCCGCGCTGGCCGGCGTGCCGGTCCGTAACGCGGGCAGCGGCGGCCGGAGCCGGCCCGGCCGCCCGGCTGCGGACGGCGGCGGGGAGCGGGCGGACCGTTTCGCCGCCGGCCTCTACGGCCTGGCCGAACTCGCCGCCGACGGCGTCCCGCTGTCCGGGCTGCTGCGCGGCGACGACGCGCTCGGCGCGCTGGAGGCGGCCTGCCGGGCGCCCGGCGTGCGCCCCCTCCTCCAGGACATCACCGTCACCGAGCTGCTGGCCGCCACCACGCTGCTCGAACACCAGCTGCGCCCGCTGTCCATGCCCTGGTACGGCCCCGGCGGGCTCGGCTCGGCCGACCTGTGCCACGCCGTCTCGGGCGGCCCGGCGGCGCTGCCCGGACTGCTGGCCAAACGGTTCTGCGGGGTACCGCTCATCGTCACCGAGTACACCGTCCGGGTCCGCGAGGCGCTGCTCGCCCACCGGGCGGCCGGACTCCCGCCGGCCGCCCGCGCGCTGCTCGGCGACTACCACCGGCTGCTGGCCGGCGAGTCCTACCGGCAGGCCGCGCTGACCACCCACGGCTCCGGGCACGTCCGCCGCTGGCAGGAGCGGTGCGGTGCCCCCCGCGAGCGGATGCGCACCGTCTACCCGGGGACGGACGCCGGCCGCTTCGCCCGCGCCGGCGAGGCGTCCGAGGCCGCGGCGGCCGGCCCCGTGGCGCCCGCCGACCCCACGCTGGCCTGGGTGGGCCGGGTGGAGCCGGCCAAGGACCTCGCCGCGCTGCTGCACGCCTTCCACGCCGTCCGGGCCGAGGTGCCGGCCGCCCGGCTGCGGATCTTCCACACCCCCCCGGCCGACGAGCGCGCGGCCGGGTACCTGGTCCACTGCCGGGGCCTGGCCGAGCGGCTCTTCCCCGACGAGGCCGCGCACCGGCACGCCGTCGGCGAGAGCCCGGTCAGCTTCGAGCGGATCGGCTCCCCGGCCGTGCCCCAGGCGGCGGACGCCTACGCCTCCGGGGACGTGGTGCTCTCCAGCAGCTTCGCCGAGGGCTTCCCGCTGCACCTGGTGGAGGCGATGTTCTGCGGCCGGCCGACGGTCTCCACCGACGTGGGCGCGGTCCGGGAGGTGATCGGCGGCACCGGCCTGATCGTCCCGCCGCGCAACCCCAGGGCGCTTGCCGACGCCGCCCTGGAACTGCTGCGCGGGCCGGAACGGGCCGCCCGGCTGGGCGCCGCCGCACGGGAGCGGGCGCTGGCGCTCTTCCCCGTCACCACCTGCGTGCACTCCTTCCGCGACGCCTACCTGTCCGTCGTCGCCCGGCACCCCGTGCCGCGCGAGCCGCTGCACGACGCCTCAGGCTCCCCTCGCCCCTTCGCCGAACCCGCGGAGTCGCTCGCCGCGGCGCCGCTGACGTCCAGCCTCTAGGAGCCCACCTGTGCCCACCCCCTCCTCCTCCCTCACCCCTGTGCCCCTTTCCGAGGCCCTGGGAGCCGCCGCCTCCCGGGACGCCGCCCCCCGGCCGAGCCCGCGTACGACGGCCGACGAGGGGCCGGCGACGGCCGACCGGCGTGCCGAATCGCTTCTGCGCCCGCGTCCGGCGGCGCCCTTAAGCGACCCGACGGGGCCTGCGGCAGCCCCCGCGATAGCCCCGCCGCCCGGAGTGGCCGACCGTCTCGGAGAGGCGGTCCCCACCGGGGGCTCGGGCGCGCGCCCGTACGGCGTGGACGCTGAGGACGGCGCGGACGCCGGGGACAGCGCGTACCGCGTGGACGGCGCGTACGCCGAGGACGGGGCGGACGCTGGGGACAGCGGGCGCGCCGGGGAAGCCGGGCCGTCCCCCGCCGGCCGCTCCGAGGCCGCAGGGAGCCGCGTGGCCGGGGCCCCGACCTGGCGGCCGGGGGCGGGGCCGTCCGCGCGGCGCGGCCCGGGAACGCCCCGGGAACGCCCCCGGGCCGGACGCCGGACCGGGAGCCCGGACGGCTGCTCCGGGTGCCGGTCGTCCGGCCGTGCGGGGGAGCGGGCCGGCGTCCGGACGCCGCGGGCCGGCCGATCCGGTCCGCGCCGTGATGCACCGCCACCACGCCCTGCTGGCCGGCGCCGCGGACGCCTGGGAGGTCGCCGCCGGACTGGAGGCGTGCGGGGTCACCGACGAGGACGCGCGGCGGCTGCGGCACCGCGACGTCTTCGGCCTGGCCGAGGAGCTCTCCGCCCGGGTGCCGCGCGCGGCCCGGTCCGCCGCTCCGGCCCGGCCGCGCGAACGGCTGGGCCTGGGGCCCCGGGACGCGGCGCTCCATCTGCTGCCCGGTGCGGTGCTCGCACCCGCCGCCGCGCTGCACGCCCCCGTGCCCGCGGCGGCCGGACTGCTCGCGCTGGCCGCCTGGCCCGCGCTGCGCTCCGGACCGCTGCGGGCGGCCAGGCCCGGCCGGGTGCGCGCCGGCCTGGCCGGCCTCGCCCTGCTGGCCGCCCTCGGCTGCGGCCCGCACGCGCTGGGCGCCGCCCCGCTGGCCGCCCTGGCACTCACCCTGCCGCTCGCCGCCTGGCTGGCGCGCTGGTTCACCCGCGCCGCCCGGGCCCAGCTCGGCCCGAGCCACAGCCTGGCCGACTTCGCGGACGCGGTCCGCCCCCGGCTGCTGGCGGCGCTGGCCGGCCACGCCGCCGTCCTGCTCGCCCTGCTGGCCGCCCTCGGCGCCTACCGGGCCGCCGCCGCGGGGGTGCTGCTCTTCGCCGCCCGGCTGCTCGCCGCGCACGGCGCCGGGCGGACCGCGGCCGCGGCCCTGGCCACGGCCGCCGTCGCCGCGGCCGGGTGCGCGGCGCTGCCGTACGGCGCCATGGCGCCGTCCCTGGCCTGCGGAGTCCCCGCGCTGGCGGCGTGCGCGGCGGTGCTGCGCGTCCTGCCGCGCGCGGCGGCCCACCGCACCTGAATTCCGTACCACCGATCTGGAGTGACCCCCTTGACCACGCACCGACCACTGACCGCCCCGCCCCCTCCGGCGCCACCCGCCGACCAGCGGCAGACGGACCACAAGGCCGTCCCGTCGCCGCAGCCCGCGCCGGGAACGGCCGTCCGGACCCCCGAGGTGACCGCCGTCCGGACCTCCGACGGCACCCTCGGCGCGGCTCCCGGCCAGGGTTCCGACCAGGCTCCCGGCCAGGCACCCGGCGGGACCCCCGCCGGGTTCGCCGAGCGGACCCCCGAGGAGATCGGCGAGGCATTCGCCGCCTGGGCCGCCGCGACCGCCCGGCCGCAGTGGACGCGGCTGCCCGTCGGGCCGTTCGCGATCCCGGCCGTCGAGGGCACCGCCTCCCGGGCGATCGCGGGCGCCAAGGCCGCCCGCCGGCTGATGGGAGACGTGTGATGAGGGTGCTGCTGCTGGGCGCCGACGGCTTCCTCGGCCGCCACGTCGCCGAACGCCTGCTGGCCGACCCCGCCTGCCAGCTCACCGCGCTGGGCCGCAGCGACGACGCCGACGTGCGGTTCGACCTGGCCACCGGGGCGCCCGGCGTGCTCGCCCGGTTCATGGACGCCGTCCACCCGGGCGTCGTGGTCAACTGCGCCGGCTCCACCCGGGGCACCGCCCGCGACCTGCTGCGGCAGAACACCGTGGCGGTGGCCACTGTGTGCGAGGCGCTGCGGCGCAGCTCGGTGGGCGCCCGGCTGGTGCAGGTCGGCTGCGGCTCGGAGTACGGCATGTCGCCGGCCGGCTCCTCCACCGGCGAGGACGCGATGCCCCGGCCCGGCGGGCCCTACGGGGTGAGCAAGCTCGCGGCCACCGAGCTGGTGCTGGGCTCGGGCCTGGACGCCGTGGTGCTGCGGGTGTTCAGCCCGGTCGGCCCGGGCACGCCCACCGGCGCGCCGCTGGGCCGGGTGGCGGAGGCGCTGCGGCGGGCCATGCAGATGGGCGACGGCGAGCTGAAGCTCGGCGGGCTGTCGGCGCAGCGGGACTTCGTCGACGTCCGGGACGTGGCGCGGGCGGTGCACGCCGCCTCGCTGTCGGCCGCCCAGGGCGTGGTGAACATCGGCAGCGGCCGGGCCGTGCGGATGCGGGACATGGCCGCCGCCCTCGCCCACGTCGCCGGGTACGACGGGGTGCTGCGCGAGCTGGACGACCCGCCGCACGCCGCCCCGTACCCGGACGGCTGCGGGCCCTGGCAGCAGGCGGACGTGCGCACCGCCCGGGACCGGCTCGGCTGGCGCCCCCGGATCGCGCTGGAGGAGTCGCTGGCCGACGTCTGGATGGAGGCGGCGTGCCGCGTCTGACCACGCGCGTCCGCCCGCGTCAGGCCGCCGGCCCCCGACTGGGCGTGCCGGCGGCCGCGCATCCCCTGATGGCGCCGGGCGAGTGGGCCGAACTGGCCCGGCCCGGCGCGCCGCTGGACTGGGTGGCCTTCGACGTCGCCGGCGGGCCGGGCTCCCGGCCCGACCCGCTCTGCGCCGAGGCGCTGGCCCACGTCCGCGAGACCGGCGTCCCGCTCCTCGGGAGGCTGGACGCCGGGTACGGGCAGCGCCCGCGCGGCGCCCTGCTCGCCGACGCGGCCCGCTACGCCGACTGGTACGGCGTCGACGGCTTCTACCTGGACCGGGCACCCACCCTGAGGTCGGCGCTGCCCGACTGCGGGCGCACCGCCGAGGCGCTGCGGCAGCTGGTGGACGGGCCCGGCCCGGTGGTGCTCGCGCCGGGCGCCCACCCGTTCCCCGGATACGCCGAGCTCGCCGACCAGCTCGTCACCTTCTGCGGCCCCTGGTCGCGGTACCGCTGGTCGCGGGTACCGGCGTGGACGGCGTGCCACCCGCCCGCCCGGTTCGCCCACCTGGTGCACGGGCTGCCGGCCGGCCACCTGGACGCGGCCCTGCGGATCGCCCGCCGGCAGGGCGCCGGGACGGTGTGCGTGACCGACCGCACCGACCGCGACGGCGCCGACCCGTGGTCGGGTCTGGCCGGGTACTGGCGGGAGGCGGTGCGCGCGCTGGGCGGCGGCGGGCAGCGGCCCGGCACGTGACGCGGGCGGCCGGCCGCGGCCCAGCATGTGACCCGGAATCGTCTCGGACCTCGGACCGGGTCTCTTGGAATAGGGGAGGGCGTGGCAGTGTTACAGGGACGCTGTGCGAAGGGCGGGAGCCCGTACGCAGCGTCTGATGACCGACCAACCGTATTGAGGTCCCTGTGTCGCTGCCACCCCTGGTCGAGCCGGCCGACGAGCTCACCGTTGACGAGGTCCGCAGGTACTCGCGCCACCTGATCATCCCCGACGTGGGGATGGACGGGCAGAAGCGGCTGAAGAACGCCAAGGTGCTGTGCGTCGGGGCCGGCGGCCTCGGCTCGCCGGCCCTGATGTACCTGGCCGCCGCGGGCGTGGGCACGCTCGGCATCGTCGAGTTCGACGAGGTCGACGAGTCGAACCTCCAGCGCCAGATCATCCACAGCCAGGCCGACATCGGCCGTTCCAAGGCCGAGTCCGCGCGCGATTCCGTCAAGGGCATCAACCCTTACGTGAACGTGGTCCTCCATGAGGAGCGGCTCGAGGCCGAGAACGTGATGGAGATCTTCGCGCAGTACGACCTGATCGTCGACGGCACGGACAACTTCGCCACTCGCTACCTGGTCAACGACGCCTGCGTGCTGCTGAACAAGCCGTACGTGTGGGGCTCGATCTACCGCTTCGACGGCCAGGCGTCCGTCTTCTGGTCCGAGCACGGCCCCTGCTACCGCTGCCTGTACCCGGAGCCCCCGCCGCCGGGCATGGTCCCGTCCTGCGCCGAGGGCGGCGTCCTCGGCGTGCTGTGCGCGTCGATCGGCTCCATCCAGGTCACCGAGGCGATCAAGGTCCTCGCGGGCGTCGGCGAGCCGCTCGTCGGGCGTCTGATGATCTACGACGCCCTGGAGATGACCTACCGCCAGGTCAAGGTCCGCAAGGACCCGGACTGCGCGGTGTGCGGCGAGAACCCCACGGTCACCGAGCTCATCGACTACGAGGCGTTCTGCGGCGTCGTCTCCGAGGAGGCCCAGGAGGCCGCGCTCGGCTCCACGATCACTCCCAAGCAGCTCAAGGAGTGGATCGACGAGGGCGAGAACATCGAGATCATCGATGTCCGGGAGCAGAACGAGTACGAGATCGTCAGCATCCCCGGCGCCAAGCTGATCCCGAAGAACGAGTTCCTGATGGGCCGGGCCCTGGAGACCCTGCCGCAGGACAAGCGGATCGTGCTGCACTGCAAGACGGGCGTGCGCTCCGCGGAGGTGCTGGCCGTGCTGAAGTCCGCCGGCTTCTCCGACGCCGTGCACGTGGGCGGCGGCGTGATCGGCTGGGTCAACACGATCGAGCCGCACAAGCCGGTCTACTGACAGGCGGCTGACCCCGGCGCCGCGCCGAGGGCGCGAGCGACCACCGGTAAGGGGCGACACCCAGTGGGTGCCGCCCCTTACTTGTGCCCCTGGACGTCCTGCTCCCGAACGCCCGTGCTTCTGAACACCGGTGCCGCTGAGCGCCGGGGTCCGCTACGGCTCCGCTACAGCTCCCCCTTGCGGGTCAGGTGCGTGAAGGCCAGCCACCCCGGCAGCACGGGCAGCCAGAACGTCAGCAGCCGGAAGAAGAGCACCGCCGGGGTGGCCACCTCCTTCGGCAGCCCGGCCGCGATCAGACCGCCGGTCAGCGCCAGCTCCACCGCGCCCACCCCGCCCGGCGTCGGCGCGGCCGAGCCCAGGGCGTTGCCGGCCAGGAAGACCACCGCGACCGTCGAGTAGCTCAGGCTGCCGCCGAACGCCCGCACGCAGCCGTCCAGGCAGATCACGAAGGTGACCGTGAGCATCAGCGTGCCGCCGATGCCGGTCGCCAGCTTCACCGGCCGCTGGAGCACGTCCAGCATGCGCGGCACCACTCCGGCGAACAGCGCCCGCACCCGCGTGGAGACGAACTTCCGCAGCGCCGGCACCGCCGTCACCACCAGCACCAGCACCCCGGCGGTCAGCAGCCCCGCCATGACGGTGTGGGACGGCGAGAGCGACGGCGTCTTCTGCGTGCCGGTGATGAAGCCGAACGCCATCAGCAGCAGGATGTGCGCGCCCAGTCCGACCAGCTGGGAGGCGCCCACGCTGGCCACCGCCAGGCCCGGCCGGACCCCCGCCTTCTGCAGGTAGCGGGTGTTGAGCGCCACCCCGCCCACCGCCGCGGGCGCCACCAGCTTCACGAACGACCCGGCCACCTGCGCCAGCACCGTCCGCAGCAGGGACAGCCGCTCCGGGACGAACCCCGACAGGGCGCACGCGGCCGCCACGTAGGTGGCCGCCGAGCCGAGCACCGCGACCACCGCCCACTGCCAGTCGGCGTGCAGCACCGCGTGCCCGATGGGCACCGACGTCAGCTGCGAGAGCAGGAAGTACGCCGCGAACGCGCCCGCGATCACCGTCACCAGGGTGCGCGGCTTGATCCGCTCCAGGCGTACCGGCTCCACCGGCGCCTGCGGGCGGATGCGCAGCACCTGGCGGCGGATGCGGGCGAGTAGGTCCTCCTCGCGGACGTCCTCCAGGGCGTCCTCCACCGCCCGCTTCTCCGCCTTGCTCTCGGCCTTGCGCTCCGCCTTCGAGGGCACTGGGGTCGAGGCACCCTCGGCGGCGTAGGCGGACCGGTGCCGCTCGCGGGCCTCCTTGTCCGCGGCGAGCGCCGCCAGCACCGCCTCCCGCTCGCGCTGCGCCCGGGCCCGGCTCAGTGCCTTCAGCTCCGCGCGGGTGTCCCGGCTCAGCGCGATCGGCTGGAGCAGCGGCAGCGAGTCCGCCACCGCGTCCGGGCCCACCACCGCCACGGCCGAGGCCACCGAGCGCTCCGGGCCGACCCGCAGCGCCAGCGTGGTCAGCATCTGCGCGACGTCCATCCGCAGCACGATGTCCCCGGCGGCGATCTCCCCGCCCCGCAGGTCGGTCAGGAAGACCTGGCCGGCGGCGTCCACGTGGACCGATCCGCCCTCCAGCCGCCGGTGGGCGATCCGCCGGGACTGAAGAGCCCGCACCTGCGTCCACGTCTCGTGCAGCAGGGCGTCGGTGATCTCGTCGTCGCCCAGGGCGTCCAGCCGCCGCCCGCCGGCGTGCTCGTAGACCAGCATCACCGCGTCCGGGCCCAGCTCGGAGGTGGCGATCAGCTTCGGCGTGTTCGCGCCGGCGGCCACGGCCGCGTAGGCCAGCAGCGCCTCCTGCTCCAGCGCCTGCCGGAGCGACAGCAGGCTGCCGCGCTGGGTGATGCCGCCGATCAGCGACAGCCGCCGCCAGGCCCGGTAGAAGAAGCCCTGCGCCTGCTGCTCGCGGTCCACCACCGTCACGTCCAGCGGCGGGCCGTCCTCCAGGGTGACGAGGTAGCCGCGGCCGCGGTCGGAGTCGGTGGGCACCCCCTCGGCCTGCACCCGGCGGGCGGTCAGCGGGGCGAAGCCCACCCGGCGCAGGCCCGCCAGCAGGTTCTGCCCGGTGGGGCGGACGTTCGGCGAGCCGATCCCGTAGACGGTGCCGTTCGCCACCGTCCAGCCGATCAGCACCGTCAGCGCGATCGAGAACGGCGTGGTGTAGCCGCCGACCAGCACCGCGAAGGCGTCCAGCACCAGCACGCACCACACCGCCACCCGCCACCGCGGACGGCGCGCCATGCCGCAGGCGGTGACGTAGGCGATCACCGGTGCCAGGTATCCGTGCACCGGGTCGGTCATGCCGGAGCCGGTGGGGGAGAGCTGGGACAGGGCGTCGCGGATCGCCGAGGGCGCCGCGTCCGTCACCCACAGGTCGGTGGCCAGCGCCGCGCCGTGGGCCAGCACGGCGGCGAGCACGCCGTCGGCGACCCGCAGCCCGTCCCGCCGGACCAGCCGTTCCACCGCGAAGGCCACCGGGACGATCAGCACCAGCAGGCTGGCCGTGGTCCCGGTGAGCGAGGAGAAGAAGTCGGGGGCCTGCTCGGTGCCCTTGGTGATGTCGGTCTGCAGGCCGCTGGTCGTCGCGTGCGCGAAGGCCGCGACCGCCAGCACCACCGCGATGCCGAGCAGGCCGACGAAGAACTGCACCAGGTCCGCCGGGCGGTGCACCCGCGCCGCCAGCAGCGGCTCGTCCACCGACACCGCGTACCGGGTGGCGCCCGGCGGCTCGTCCCGCGCGGCGGAGGGGGGCACCGGGTCCTCGAAGGACGGCGGCCCGGGCTCGGCCCGCCGCGCGCCCGATCCGGCCCCCGACCCCCCTGGGCGGCCGGCCTCCGGCCCGGAGCCAGAACCTGAACCGGAGCCTGGACCCGAACCGGACCCGGAACCGGACCCGGAACCGGACCCTGCTCCGAACCCGGACACGGCGGAGTGGGCGCCGGCGGCCCCTTCGGCCTCCGCGGCGCCCTGCTCGTCTCCGCTCGTGTCTTCTCGGTCTCGTATCACCTGTCACCGCCCGGACGAATGGTGGCATGAGGGGTACCCCGACCGGGGCGGAACCCCCCGTGTCGGATCTGTGCGGCAGGATGGACGGGGTGAGCGGGGCGAACGGCAGGGTGAGCGGGATGAGCGACGGCAGCGGCAGGGACACCGGCCGGGGCGGGTCCGGCGGCGCTGCCCGGGGCACGGACGCCGAGGAGCCGGCCGCGGACGCCGAGGAGCTGGAGCCGTACGTGGAGCGGGTGCTCGACGCGGTGGACGCCATCCCGGCGGGCCGGGTGATGACCTACGGGGACGTGGCCGAGTGGATCGGTGAGGGCGGCCCGCGCCAGGTCGGCCGGGTGCTGTCCCACTACGGCGGCTCCGTGCCGTGGTGGCGCGTGGTCCGGGCGGACGGCACGCTGCTGCCCGGCCACGAGCTGCGCGCCCTGGACGCCTACCGGGCCGAGGGCACCCCGCTGCGGCCGGCCGGCCGGGCCGCCGAGGGGCACGTCCCGCGCCTCGACATGCGCCGCGCCCGCTGGGACGGCACGCCGCAGCAGCCCGGGGCCGCGCCGTCGCGGACCACCAGGGGCGACGAGGGCGACGGCGAGGGGGCCGCGAGCGCCGGGTGACGGCCGGAGGGTCATGTCACCCAGCTTCCGCCATCCGGGGGCCTGCTGTGACCGCGCCCGCCCGGACGGAGTACATTGCCCCACCACCACGAAACCGGCGAACCACGTGAACCCCTCTCCTTCTCCCCGCGGCACCGCCGCGACCGCGGCCTCGGGCGGTCCGCCGGCTGCGGGCCGCCCGGGCGTCGGAGGCTATCGGCTGGTGCGCACCCCGGCGGGGAACGGCGCGCCCCCGGTGCTGGACGCGCGGCAGCGGGCGGTGGTTGAGCACGCTTCCGGGCCTCTTCTGGTGCTGGGCGGGCCGGGCACGGGGAAGACAACCACCCTCGTCGAGGCCGTGGCGGCCCGGGTGCGGGCCGGCACCTCCGTCGACCGGCTGCTCGTCCTCACCCACGGGCGCACCGCCGCGGAGGAGCTGCGGGACCGGATCGCGGCCCGCCTGGACGACGCGGGGCCGGGGGCGGCCGGACTGTACGCGGGGCCCGGGACGGCCGGACCGGGGACGGCCGAGCGGGGCGTGACCGAGTCCGGGACCGCTCCGCAGCCGGGCGAGCGCCGGGCCGGGAGGGCGCCCCTCAGCAGTCCGCAGGCGAACACCTTCCACTCCTTCTGCTACGCCCTCCTGCGCGCCCACCAGGAGGCCGACCTGTTCGCCGAGCCCGTGCGGCTGCTGTCCGGGCCGGAGCAGGACCTGATGGTGCGCGAGCTGCTGGCCGGCCAGAGCCTGCTGGCCCGCGAGGGGCGCGGCCGGGTGCGCTGGCCCGACGACCTGCGGGCCGCGCTGACCACCCGGGGCTTCGCCGACGAGGTCCGGGCGGTGATCGCCCGCACCCGGGAACTGGGCCTGGCCCCGGCGGCGCTCGCCGCCTTCGCCCGCCGCAACGGGCGGCGCGACTGGGAGGCGGCCGCGGACTTCCTCCAGGAGTACCTGGACGTCGCCGACCTCCAAGGCGTCATCGACTACACCGAACTCGTCCACCGGGCCGTCCGCCTGGCCGAGCGCCCCGAGGTGCACGCCGACCTCACCGCCCGCTACGACGCCGTGTTCGTCGACGAGTTCCAGGACACCGACCCGGCCCAGGTGCGGCTTCTGCGGGCGCTCGCCGGGCAGGGCCGCACCCTGGTGGTCTTCGGCGACCCCGACCAGTCCGTCTACGCCTTCCGCGGCGCCGACGTGAACGGCATCCTCGACTTCCCGGCGCGCTTCCCCGCCGCGGACGGCAGCCCCGCCCCCGTGCACGTGCTGACCGGCGGCCGCCGGTCGGCCGCCGCCCTGCTCACCGCCGGCAGGCAGCTCGCGAGCCGCCTGCCGCTGCCTCGGGTGCCGGCCGCGGCCGCACGCCTGCACCGCCAGAGCACCCCCGCCCGTCCCGGCGGCACCGTCGACGTGCGCACCTACCCGTCGCCCGGCGCCGAGGTCGAGGCCGTGGCCGACGCGCTGCGCCGCGCCCACCTGGAGGACCACCTGCCCTGGTCCGCCATGGCCGTACTCACCCGGACCACCTCCGCGCTGCCCGGGCTGCGCCGGGCGCTCACCGCGGCGGGGGTCCCCGTCGAGCTGCCGGCCGGCGACACGCCCCTGCACGCCGAGCCCGCGGTGGCCCCGCTGCTGCTGGCCCTGCGGCTGGCCGCGCAGTCGGCGGTCGCGGCGGCCGAAACGAGCGCCCTGGGCGGCCTCGGTCTCCAGCTCCAGAGCGACGCGGGCGCGCCCGGCGTCCTGGGTGTCCTGGGGGGCGAGGCCGCAACCGGGGCCCTGGGGAGCGAGGTGGCGCCCAGGGACCTAGGGAGGGGCATTGAACCAGGCGTCCTAGGTGGCCAGGCGGGAACGCTCCTAGGTCGCGGCCCGGCGTCCGGCGTCCCAGGCGACGGGAGCGTGCCCGGCCTCCCGGGCGGCGAGGCCGCAACCGGCGTCTCAGGCGGCGACGCCGACCTCGGCCTCCTTGGCGACCCGTCCGAGGCCGAGCCTCCGGACGGCGCGGCAAACGGGGCCGAGCCTCTGGACGGCGCGGCGGACGGGTCCGAGCCTCTGGACGGCGCGGTGGACGGGGCCGCTGGCGGCCGAACCGGCGCCGGCGCCCCTGGGAGCCAGGCCGGGGCCGAGGAAGGCCCCGCGCCGCGCCGCACCCCTGGTGAGCGGCCGGTCGCCCTCACCGTCGACGACGCCCTCACCCTGCTCACCTCGCCGCTGGGCGGCATGGACTCCGGCGACCTGCGGCGGCTCGGGCGGGCGCTGCGCGAGGAGGAGCGGGCCGCCGGGCGGACCGTGCCGCGCCCGTCCGACGAGCTGATCGCCGAGGCCGTCGCGGACCCGGCCCGGCTCACCGCACACGATCCGGCGTACGCCCGCGGTGCCCGCCGGGTGGGCACCCTGCTGCGGGCCGCCCGCGCCGTCCTGGCGGGGGGCGGCACCGCCGAGGACGCGCTGTGGAAGCTGTGGGACGGCACGACGTGGCCCGGAAGGCTGGAACGCGCCGCGCTGCGCGGCGGCCCGGCCGGCCGCAACGCCGACCGCGACCTGGACGCCGTGTGCGCGCTGTTCGAGACCGCCGCCCGCGCGGAGGAGCGGACCGGGGGCCGCGGCGCCCTCAACCTGATCGAGGAGCTGTCCGGCTTCGACGTCGTGGCCGACACCCTCGGGGGCGCCGTCGTACGCCCCGAGGCGGTGCGGCTCACCACCGCGCACCGGGCCAAGGGCCAGGAGTGGCGGCTGGTGGCGGTCACCGGCGTCCAGGACGGCGTCTGGCCCGACCTGCGGCGGCGCGGCTCCCTCCTGGAGGCCGACCGGATCGGCCGGGACGGCCTGGCCCCGCCGCTGAGCCAGGGCGCCCTGCTCACCGAGGAGCGCCGGCTGTTCTACGTGGCCGCCACCCGGGCCCGCGACCGGCTGCTGGTCACCGCCGTGAAGTCGGCCGCCGACGACGGCGAGCAGCCGTCCCGCTTCCTGGCCGAACTCGGCGTGCAGCCGCAGCACGTGCCGCACCGGCCGCGCCGCCCGCTGGCCGTGCCCGCGCTGGTCGCCGAGCTGCGCGCCACCACCGTCGACCCGGAGGCGTCCCCGGCGCTGCGGGAGGCCGCGGCCGCCCGGCTCGCCGCCCTGGCGGCGCTGCACGACGAGGGCCACCCGCTGGTGCCCACCGCGCACCCCGGCCGCTGGTGGGGCCTGTACGAGCCGACGCGCTCCGAGGTGCCGGTACGCGACCGGGACCGGCCCGTGGTGCTCTCGGGCAGCGCCCTGGACCAGCTCGCCAACACCTGCGCCCTCCAGTGGTTCCTCGGCCGCGAGGTCCGGGCCGAACCGCCCGCCACCGCCGCCCAGGGCTTCGGGAACGTCGTCCACGTCCTCGCCGACGAGGTGGCCTCCGGCCGCGCCCCGGCCGACCTGGACGTCCTCATGGCCCGCTTGGACACCGTCTGGGACGGCCTCGCCTTCGACGCGCCCTGGAAGTCCCGGCAGGAGAAGGAGAACGCCCGCGCCGCCCTGGAGCGCTTCCTGCGCTGGCACGTCCTGGAACGGGGGCGCGAGCCCGTGGCCGGCGAGCACGCCTTCGACGTCACCCTGGAGGCCGGCGGCGCCACGGTGCGCGTCCGGGGCAGCCTGGACCGGGTCGAGACGGACGCCGAGGGGCACGCCTACGTCGTCGACTTCAAGACCGGCCGGAGCAAGCCCACCGCCCAGGAGGTGGCCCACCACCCCCAGCTGGCCGTCTACCAGCTCGCCGTCCGGGAGGGCGCCGTGGACGAGCTCTTCGGCGGGACCCGCCCGCACCCGGGAGGCGCCGAGCTGGTCCAGCTGCGGGTCGGCGCGAGCCGCCGCGAGGGCGGCGAGGCGCTGCCCGCCGTCCAGCGGCAGGAGCCGCTGGCCGGGGAGGCGGGGGAGTGGGCCGGGGAACTGCTCGCCGAGGCCGCCGGCCGGGTGCTGGACGAGCGCTTCACCCCGTCCGCCGGCCACCACTGCGCCCACTGCGCCTTCCGCTCCGCGTGCAGCGCCCGCGCGGAGGGCCGCCAGGTCGTGGAGTGACCCCGACCGGTGGCAGGGCCGGTACCGGACGGCGCTGTGACCAGGCGTTTCGGCCCGCCTGTGGACAAGTGGCGGAGGGTGTCGGCCGGGCCGGATAGCCTCACAGAGTGGCAAACCGTCTCAACAGCCCCGAGCAGCTGAAGGAGCTGCTGGGCATCCCGTTCACCCCGGAGCAGCTGGCGTGTGTGACCGCGCCGCCCGCGCCCGGGGTGATCGTCGCGGGCGCCGGCTCGGGGAAGACGACGGTGATGGCCGCCCGGGTGGTGTGGCTGGTGGGCACCGGGCAGGTCGCCCCGGAGCAGGTGCTGGGCCTGACGTTCACCAACAAGGCCGCGGCCGAGCTGTCCGAGCGGGTCCGGCGGGCCCTGGTCCAGGCGGGCGTCGTGGCCTCCGCCCCGGATGCGGCCGACCCCTGGCCGCCGGGCGGCGCCGAGGAGGACGCCCAGGGCGAGCCCCGGATCTCCACCTACCACGCCTTCGCGGGGCAGCTGCTGAAGGACCACGGCATGCGTATCGGCCTGGAGCCCAGCGCCCGGCTGCTCGCCGACGCCACCCGCTTCCAGCTTGCCGCCAAGGTGCTGCGCTCGGCCCCCGGCCCCTACCCGTCCCTCACCAAGGGCCTGCCCACCCTGGTGGGCGACCTGCTGGCGCTCTCCGGTGAGCTGGCCGAGCACCTGGCCACCCCTGAGCGGCTGCGCGCCGTCGACGCCGTCCTGGCCGAGGAGCTGGCCGGCGTGGACCCGGCCCGCCGGGGCAACGCCTGGGTGAAGGAGGTCGCCCCGGCCGTCGCCGCCCGGCGGGAGCTGGCCGAGCTGGCCGCCGCCTACCGCGAGGAGAAGGCCGCCCGCGACCTGCTCGACTTCGGCGACCAGATAGCCCTGTCGGCCCGGCTGGCCCAGGAACGGCCCGAGGTCGGCGCCCTGCTGCGCGACCAGTACCGGGTGGTGCTGCTCGACGAGTACCAGGACACCTCGGTGGCCCAGCGGGTGCTGCTGGCCGGGCTCTTCGGCGGTGGCACCGGCCACCCGGTGACCGCCGTCGGCGACCCCTGCCAGGCCATCTACGGCTGGCGCGGCGCCTCCGTGGCGAACCTGGACGACTTCCCCCGCCACTTCCCGTACGCCGACGGCCGCCCCGCCGACCGGTACGCGCTCAGCGAGAACCGCCGCTCCGGCGGCCGCCTGCTGGCCCTGGCCAACACCCTCGCCGCTGAGCTGCGCGCCCGCCACGAGGGTGTCGAGGCGCTGCGGCCCGCCCCCGGCGCCGAACACGACGGCATGGTGCGCTGCGCCCTGCTGCCCACCCAGGAGGAGGAGACCGCCTGGCTCGCCGACTCCGTCGCCCACCTGGTGCGCACCGGCACCAGTCCCGGCGGGATCGCCGTGCTGTGCCGCACCGCCGGGCACTTCTCCGCCCTGCACGCCGCCCTGGTGGCCAGGGACGTGCCTGTGGAGGTGGTGGGCCTGTCCGGGCTGCTGCACCTGCCCGAGGTGGCCGATCTGGTCGCCGTCTGCGAGGTGCTCCACGACCCGACGGCCAACGCGTCCCTGGTGCGGCTGCTGACCGGCCCGCGCTGGCGGATCGGCCCGCGCGACCTGGCGCTGCTCGGCCGCCGCGCCCGGCTGCTGGTGGGGCGCGGCGGCCGGCCGGAGGACGGCGCCGACCGGCTGGCGGCCGCCGTCGAGGGCGTCGACCCCGCCGAGACGGTCTCCCTCACCGACGCCCTGGAGACCTTCCTCGCCGCCGAGGACGCCGCCCCGGACGACGGCCTGCCCTTCTCGGCCGAGGCCCGGGTGCGCTTCGCCCGGCTGGCCGCCGAGGTACGGGAGCTGCGCCGCTCGCTGGCCGACCCGCTCATGGACGTGCTGCACCGGGTCCTCGCCGTCACCGGCCTGGAGGTCGAGCTGTCGGCGTCCCCGCACGCCCTGGCGGCCCGCCGCCGCGAGACGCTGCACGCCTTCCTGGACGTCGCCGCCTCCTTCGCCGCCCTGGACGGCGAGGTGACGCTGCTGGCCTTCCTCGGCTTCCTGCGCACCGCCGCACAGTACGAGAAGGGCCTGGACTCCTCGCTGCCCGGCGGCGAGGACACCGTCAAGGTGCTCACCGCGCACAAGGCCAAGGGCCTGGAGTGGGACGTGGTGGCCGTTCCCGGCCTGGTCGCCAAGGGGTTCCCCAGTGAGCGCGGCAGGGAGCTGTGGCCGTTCAACGCCAAGGTGCTGCCGCACGGGCTGCGCGGCGACGCGGCGACCCTGCCCGACGTGGCCGAGTGGACGAAGGCCGGCCTCGACGCCTTCCGGGAGGCCATGAAGGAGCACCAGCGGATCGAGGAGCTGCGGCTGGGCTACGTGACCTTCACCCGGCCGCGCTCCCTGCTGCTGGGCTCCGGCCACTGGTGGGGCGGCACGCAGTCCCGGCCGCTGGGGCCGTCCGCCTTCCTGGAGGCCCTGCGCGAGCACTGCGAGGCCGGTTACGGCGAGGTGGAGGCGTGGGCCGAGCAGCCCGCACCGGACGAGAGGAACCCCGCGCTGGAGGCCGCGGTCGAGCCGCCGTGGCCGCTGCCGCTGGATCCCGCTGCCCTGGAACGGCGCCGGACCGCCGCGCGGGCGGTGCTCACCGGGGTCGAGGCGGAGCGGGAGCGGGCGGCGGCCGCCCGCCAGGCACCCGCCCGCCCGGCACCCGGCATACCGGGGGAGGGCGGCTCGCCGGTCCTGCCGCACCAGGGGCGCCCGGAGCGGGACGAGGGGGCCGCGGCGGAGGTCGGGCACGGGCTGCCGCCGGAGGAGCTCCGTACCGTGGCCGCCTGGGACCGCGACCTGACCGCCCTGACCGGGGAGCTGCGCCGGGCCCGGCTGGGCGGAAGGGACGTACCGCTACCGCGCACCCTGACGGCCACCCAGCTGCTGCGGCTGGCCGCCGACCCCGACGGGCTGGCCGCCGAGCTGGCCCGCCCCATGCCGCGGCCCCGGCACCGGCGGCCCGCCGCGGCACGCGCTTCCACGCCTGGCTGGAGTCGCGGTTCGAGGTGCGGCCGCTGTTCGGGCCCGAGGAGCTGCCCGGCGTCGAACCCGGCGACGACATCGCCGACGAGCAGGACCTCGCCGCCCTCAAGGCCGCGTTCCTGCGTACCCCCTACGCCGAACGCACCCCCTACCGGGTCGAGGTGCCGTTCACCCTGGCGCTGGCCGGACGGCTCATCCGAGGGCGCATCGACGCCGTCTACCGCCTCCCGGAGGCGGCGGAGGAGACGTACGAGATCGTCGACTGGAAGACCGGCCGCAGCCCCGACACCGCGGACCCGCTGCAACTGGCCGTCTACCGGGTGGCCTGGGCCGAGCAGCAGGGAGTGCCGCTGGACCGGGTCCGGGTGGCGTTCCTGCACGTGCGCACCGGGCGGCTGGTCCGCCCGGCCGGCCTGCCCGACCGGGCGGCCCTGGAGCGCCTGCTCGCGCCCGAGGGCGGCGGCGACGCGGACAGCGCCCGGTAGCGGTAGCGGGCGGCCTGAAAGGATGTTGGGGGAGGCCGGGGGCGACGGCTCGGTGGCCTCGGGACGGCGGTTCGGAGGGCGGTCGAGCGGGCCGTGCCACCGCGCGGAGGCGCCGCGGCGTGACGCAGTCGACACCCGGCGCCCGGCGCGCGCACCCCGGGGCGACTCCAGGCGGCCCGCCCGGCATGCCCCGAAACGCACATGAAACGCCGCAGGAGGCCCTCGCGCGGGGCGCCCGGGTCCCTGACCCCGGCCGGGCGTCCGCAGGCCCGGACACCCCGCCGGCGCCCCCGGCAGCCCCCACCGGTCCGGAGGGCCCCCTTACCCGGCCGGTAGGCTGAAAACCATGCGCACCACCCCGGACAACGCCGTCCAGCCCGCCATCGACGAGTACGCTGCCGCCTTCCTCTCCGACCTCAAGGAATGGCTCCGCATCCCCTCCGTCTCCGCCGACCCGGAACACGCCCCGGACGTACGGCGGAGCGCCGAGTGGCTGGCCGAGGCGCTGCGGCGGACCGGTTTCCCGGTCGCCGAGGTGTGGCCCACCGAGGGCGGCCCCGCCGTCTTCGCCGAGTGGCCCAGCGGTGAGCCGGACGCGCCCACGGTGCTCGTCTACGGCCACCACGACGTGCAGCCCGCCGCCCGCGAGGACGGCTGGTCCACCGACCCGTTCGAGCCCGTGGAGCAGGACGGGCGGCTGCGGGCCCGGGGCGCCGCCGACGACAAGGGCCAGGTCTTCCTGCACACCCTCGGGCTGCGCGCCCACCTCGCGGCGACCGGCCGCACCGCGCCCGCCGTCAACCTCAAGCTGCTGGTGGAGGGCGAGGAGGAGTCCGGGTCGCCGCACTTCGGCGCGCTGATCCGGCAGCACGCGGACCGGCTGGCCTGCGACACCGTGATCGTCTCCGACACCGGCATGTGGGCCGAGGACACCCCCACGGTCTGCACCGGGATGCGCGGCCTGGTCGACGGCCAGGTCGACCTCTTCGGCCCCGACCAGGACATCCACTCCGGCTCCTTCGGGGGCGCGGTGCCCAACCCGGCCACCGAGGCCGCCCGGCTGGTCGCCGCCCTGCACGACGAGGACCGCAGAGTCGCCATCACGGGCTTCTACGACGGCGTGGCCGAGCTCACCGCGCGGGAGCGGGAGCTCTTCGCCGAACTGCCCTTCGACGAGGCCGCCTGGCTGCGCACCGCCAGGTCGCACGCCGCCCTCGGCGAGCACGGCCACAGCACCCTGGAGCGGATCTGGGCCCGCCCCACCGCCGAGATCAACGGCATCCACAGCGGGTACGGCGGCCCCGGCGGCAAGACGATCGTGCCCGCCGCCGCGCAGATCAAGTTCTCCTTCCGGCTCGTCGCCGGCCAGGACACCGCCCGGGTGCGGCAGCTGTTCACCGACTGGGTCGCCGAGCGGCTGCCCGAAGGCGTCCGGCACGAGGTCCGCTTCTGGGGCGAGGGCACCCGCCCCTGCCTCACCCCGCTGGACCACCCGGCGCTGCGCTCGCTGGTCCGTGCCATGGGCCGCGCCTTCGGGCAGGAGGTCCGCTACACCCGCGAGGGCGGCTCCGGACCCGCCGCCGACCTCCAGGACGTCCTGGGCGTCCCGGTGCTGTTCCTGGGGATCTCCGTGCCGTCCGACGGCTGGCACTCGGTGGACGAGAAGGTCGAGCTCGACCTGCTCTTCAAGGGGGTGCGGACGGCCGCCCACCTCTGGCAGGAGCTGGCCGACGAGTGGGCGGCCACGCCCTGGCCCGCCGCCTGATGCGCGGCGGAACCGCCGCCGGGCAGCAGCGGACACAGGACAGCAGCAGCGCGGAGTACGCGCATGACGGGAGTTGGGAAGCAGCAGTGACCGGTCTCGACGTGACAGCCCATCCGATCGCCCTCACCACCACGGGGGTGGACCGGGCCGCCCACCACCGCCTCGACGAGGCGTGGCTGGCGGCGGCCTGGAGCCACCCCACCACCCGTGTCTTCGTCGTCTCCGGCGGCCAGGTGCTGGTCGAGGACACCCCGGACGGCGGCACCGGACTCGTCATGACCCCCGCCTTCGACGCCCCCGAGACCGAGCAGCACCGCTACTTCCTGGGCATCGACCCGGCGGGCGTGCGCTACTTCGCCCTCCAGAAGGACACCCTGCCCGGCAGGCTCGACGACGTGGCGCGCCCGGCCGGGCTGCGCGAGGTCGGCGGCCTGCTGTCGCCGCTGGAGGCCGGCCTGATGGTGCACGCCGTCGCGCTGGAGAACTGGCAGCGGATGCACCGCTTCTGCTCCCGTTGCGGGGAGCGCACCGTCATCGCCGCCGCCGGCCACATCCGGCGCTGCCCCGCCTGCGGCGCCGAGCACTACCCGCGGACCGACCCGGCCGTCATCATGCTGGTCACCGACGACCAGGACCGGGCCCTGCTCGGCCGTCAGGTGCACTGGCCGGAAGGCCGCTTCTCCACGCTGGCGGGCTTCGTCGAACCGGGCGAGTCCATCGAGCGGGCGGTGCGCCGCGAGGTCTTCGAGGAGGCCGGGGTGGTGGTCGGCGAGGTCGCGTACGTGGCCAGCCAGCCGTGGCCCTTCCCGTCCAGCCTGATGCTCGGCTTCATGGCCCGGGCCACCAAGTCCGACATCCACGTCGACGGCGAGGAGATCCACGAGGCGCGCTGGTTCTCCCGCGAGGACCTGCGGGCGGCCTTCGCCGCCGGCGAGGTGCTGCCCCCGTTCGGGATCTCGATCGCCGCCCGGCTCATCGAGCTCTGGTACGGCGAACCGCTCCCCGGGAAGGGCGGCACCCCCCGCCCCTGAGGGGCCGCGGGGCTCCGGGGGCCTGGGGCTCCGCTGCTTCGGGCCCTTGAGGGCGCCGAAACCCGGGCCTCCCGCCTCCTGGCTCCCGGACGCCCCGGCGTCCGGGAGGACGGGAGCGGCCCGTCCGTGTGCACGCCCCGCGGGCGCTGCCGGTGTGCCCGGCGCGTGTCCAGCGCCGTCCTGTGCCGTCCGGCGCCTGTCCTGTGCCGTCCAGACGCCGGCCTATGGCGTTCCGTGCCCCTGGGTGCCCGTCAGCGGCCGAACGGGTTGCACCGGCGGGTGATTGTGGCGGAAACCTCCAGCGCGGGCCTGTCCGCCCGTCGCTGACTGGTACCAAGTCTCACGCCGCACCACCGTGCACCACCGGGACCGGCACTCCCACCCCCCCACCGGGAGGACACATGGCACCGTCCGAGCCCCCGCACGACCACTCCGGACCGACCCGCCGCGCCTTCCTGGGGTCGTCGGCCACCGTGCTCGGCCTGAGCGCCGGGGCCGCCCTCCTGGGCGCCACCGCCGCACACGCCGACACCGCGGATGCCGGCACGGCCCGTGCCGGCGCCGCACGCGCCGGCACGAGGGAGGCCGGTCGCAAGGACGTGGCGCGGCTCTCCGCCGCCGTCCAGGAACCCGAGGTCTTCGGCACGGCCGCCTGGGACGCCAGGCCGCCGGCGTACCCGGTGAGCCTCGCGGGGAACAACCCGGACAAGATCATCGTGCACCACACGGCGTTCGCGAACACCGCGGACGCCGGCACCTCGGGCTCGTTCGCCGTCGCGCACGAGATCCAGGACCTGCACATGGACACCAACGGCTGGATCGACTCGGGCCAGCACTTCACCATCAGCCGCAGCGGCATCGTCATGGAGGGCCGCCACCGCAGCCTGGAGCGGCTCCGGCACGGCAGCGACATGGTGGTCGGCGCGCACACCGTCGGGCAGAACAGCCAGGGCATCGGCATCGAGGGCAACGGCACCTACAGCGCGGCCGCTCCGCCGGACCCGCTCTACGACAGCCTCGTCGGGCTGTGCGCGTACATCTGCGGGCAGTACGCACTGGACCCGGCGGAGATCTACGGCCACCGTGACTTCAACGACACCGAGTGCCCCGGCGACGTGCTGTACGGCATGCTGCCGCGCCTGCGCGCGGACGTGGCCGGCCGGCTGTAGCCCCGGCCCCGCCGTCAAGGGGCTCACCGGGCGTGCCCGGCTCGGCCGGGGACGGCACGGGCCGACCGACGACCCGGCCGTCGACAAGGCCCCGCGCGCTGCCGTACGAGGCGCCCCACAGCGGTGGCCGCGGGGCACCTCGTACGGCGGCGGGGCCGGACCCCGTCTCCCGGGTGCCCGTTCGCCGGACACCCGGGCGGGGCTCAGGCGCTGAGCGCCTTGGAGACCTGGGCGAGGCTGGGGTTGGTCATCGTGGTGCTGGTGCCGGAGGGGGCGACGACGACCACGGTGGGCACGGTCTGGTTGCCGCCGTTGGCCTCCTCCACGAGCTTCGCGGAGGCCGGGTCGTGCTCGATGTTGATCTCGGTGTACGCGATGCCCTCGCGGTCGAGCTGACTCTTGAGCCGCCGGCAGTAGCCGCACCACGTGGTGCTGTACATCGTCACAGTGCCCGACATCGCTGGCCTCGTTCCTCGTCAGTCCCGGTGGGTCCGTCGCCGCTGAAAGCGGCGTCCGGGCCGGTCAACGCAGGAGCGCGCCGGAACATTCCCGCACCGGGTCCGCCGAACGGGGGGCTGCGGGGACCTGTGGACAACGCGCACGGTCCGCCGGACGAACCTGGCACAGTGGCGGGGTGACTGCGACATCCCACCACTCGCTCTTCCCCGCGACGCCCGACTCCGCGGACGCGGTGCTCGACGGCCTGGACCCCGAGCAGCGTGCCGTCGCCACGGCGCTGAACGGGCCGGTGTGCGTGCTGGCCGGCGCCGGCACCGGCAAGACCCGGGCGATCACCCACCGCATCGCCTACGGCGTGCGGGCAGGCATCCTCCAGCCGAGCACCGTGCTCGCGGTCACGTTCACCGCCCGCGCCGCCGGGGAGATGCGCGGGCGGCTGCGCCAGCTCGGCGCGTCCGGCGTCCAGGCGCGCACCTTCCACGCCGCCGCGCTCCGCCAGCTCCAGTACTTCTGGCCGCGCGCCATCGGCGGTGAGATGCCCCGGCTGCTGGAGCGCAAGGTGCAGCTGGTCGCCGAGGCGGGCGCGCGCTCGCGCATCCGGCTGGACCGCAGCGAGCTGCGGGACGTCACCGGTGAGATCGAGTGGTGCAAGGTCACCCAGACCGTCCCCGAGGAGTACCAGGCCGCCGCCGCGAAGGCCGGCCGCGACGTCCCCCGCGACCCGGCCGAGGTGAGCCGGATCTACGCCGCCTACGAGCAGCTCAAGCGCGACCGGTCGCTCATCGACTTCGAGGACGTGCTGCTGCTGACCGTCGGCGTGCTCCAGGACCGGCCCGACGTCGCGGAGACCGTCCGCTCCCAGTACCAGCACTTCGTCGTCGACGAGTACCAGGACGTCAGCCCCCTCCAGCAGCGGCTGCTCGACCTGTGGCTCGGCGGCCGGGGCAACCTGTGCGTGGTCGGCGACGCGTCCCAGACGATCTACTCCTTCACCGGCGCCACCCCCGAGTTCCTGCTCGGCTTCCGCAACCGCTACCCGGACTCCACCGTCGTCAAGCTGGTGCGGGACTACCGCTCCACCCCGCAGGTGGTCGGCCTCGCCAACGGCCTGCTCAGCCAGGCCCGCGGCCAGGCCGCCGCCCACCGCCTGGAGCTGGTCGCCCAGCGCGAGGCCGGGCCCGAGCCGGTCTACACGGAGTACGCCGACGAGCCCGCCGAGGCGGAGGGCGCCGCCCGCCGGATCCGGGAGCTGATCGACTCCGGGGTGCGGCCCAGCGAGATCGCCGTCCTCTACCGGATCAACGCCCAGTCCGAGGTCTACGAGCAGGCCCTGGCCGACGCCGGGGTGCCCTACCAGCTGCGCGGCGCCGAGCGGTTCTTCGAGCGGCCCGAGGTGCGCGAGGCGGGGATGCTGCTGCGCGGCGCCGCCCGCGGCGCGGCCGATCCGGGCGCCGAGGCGGAGACCGTGCCCGACCAGGTGCGCGCGGTGCTGAGCTCCCGGGGCTGGGCCTCGGAGCCGCCGACCGGCTCCGGCGCGGTCCGCGACCGCTGGGAGTCGCTGGCCGCGCTGGTCCGGCTGGCCGAGGACTTCGCCGCGGCCATGCCGGAGGCCCGGCTCGCCGACTTCGTCGCCGAGCTGGACGCGCGGGCCAACGCCCAGCACGCCCCCACCGTCGAGGGCGTCACCCTCGCCTCGCTGCACGCGGCGAAGGGGCTGGAGTGGGACGCCGTCTTCCTGGTCGGGCTCACCGAGGGCACCCTGCCCATCACCCACGCCAAGACCGACGAGCAGGTCGAGGAGGAGCGCCGGCTGCTCTACGTCGGGGTGACCCGGGCGCGTGAGTACCTGTCCCTGTCGTGGGCGCTGTCCCGCTCGCCCGGCGGCCGGGGCGGCCGCCGGCCCTCCCGGTTCCTGGACGGTCTGCGGCCGGGTTCGGCGCCGCGTGGCGCCCGGGGCGGCCGCGGCGGCGGCCAGGGCGGCGTGGAGCGCCCGGGCGGTCGGACCCGGCGGCGCGGCCCGGTCCAGTGCCGGGTGTGCGGGCGGACGCTTTCCGACGCCGGCGAGATCAAGCTGATGCGGTGCGAGGACTGCCCCTCCGACCTCGACGAGGGCCTGTACGAACGGCTGCGCGCCTGGCGCGGTGAGCAGGCCCGGGAACTCGGGCAGCCCGCGTACTGCGTCTTCACCGACCGGACTCTGCTGGCGATCGCCGAGGTCAGGCCGTCGGACGAGCAGGGGCTCGCGGCCATTCCCGGAGTGGGCGCCCGGAAGCTCGACAAGTTTGGGCCTGATGTTCTCGCTCTGTGTTCCGATTCGGAATTCGGCATTCCGCGGGAGTTGTCCGGAGGGAGCGGGGACGCGTCGGAGGAGGACCGGGAAGCGGCGGCGTACGGCGCGGGCCGGGCGGCCGGCGAAGGCCCCGCAGGGAACGGCCGCGAGGGCTCAGGGGCGGAGACGTACGGAGAAGGGGACGGAGAAGCGGACGAGGACGCGTACGGAGAAGCGGACGCGGACGTGGAGGGGGAGGCCGGCGAGGAGGTGGGCGGCGCCCCTGAAGAGGGGTGATCGCGGTGCTCCGGAGAACTGCCCCGGGAAGTCGGAGAAAGTTCTTCTGCGGGAGCTGAAAAATAGTTTGCGCTCCCCGCGGATGTCCTCATAGCCTGCGGGAGCGCGGTCGGGAACGGGTCTTCCAAGACCAGGTCCCGCTGTGATGTACTAGGCACAGACAGTCCACTGCCCTTACGAGACGCCGAGAGGAGGCGAGTCCACGTGACCACCACGACGATTATCGCGAAATTGACCGATCGCCCGGTCATGTCCGCCTGCTCGCTTCTGACGCCGGCCGTCTCCTTCCGGGGTATCGGTCTGTCCTCCTCGGCGTCCGCTCTCCTGCCGGTCATCCCCGCGCTGGAGCGCATCGAGCGACCGACCGAGGCGTCCGAGGCGGCGGTAGTGGCGGCGGCTCCGGCCTATGCCTTCACCACGGCGGCCGAAGGCGCCGGCGCCGGTGGCGCGAGTGGAGCCAAGGGCGCCAATGGACACGCACATGGACAGAAGACGCAGCACGGTATGAGGGCCTTCCGCGGGCTCGAACCCTGGAGTGATCCAGCCTGACAACGCATCAGGTCGGCACCTCAGGGCCGCGGATTCCCACACCGGGAACCGCGGCCCTTCTGTTTCTCCAGCAGACACCAGTCGAATCCCCCGGCCCACCGGCCGGACCGGCAGACGAGGAAACAACACGTGCACACCGCACCGCACGAGACGTCTGGACAGATGCCCGACCTGAAGCAGTCGCACGGCCCCAGCGCCGCGACCCCTGTGGACCACCCTCCCGCACAGCCTCCGGAGAACACCTTGCTGCCCCTCACCGAGCTCGACGACGAGATCGAGCGCCTCGGCGTCCCCGTCCCCTGTCGCACCTACGACCCCGAGGTCTTCTTCGCGGAGTCCCCGGCGGACGTCGAGTACGCCAAGTCCCTGTGCCAGACCTGTCCGGTGCGTGAGGCCTGCCTCGCCGGCGCCAAGGACCGCCGCGAGCCCTGGGGCGTCTGGGGCGGGGAGCTCTTCATCCAGGGTGTCGTCGTGGCCCGCAAGCGGCCCCGCGGCCGCCCGCGCAAGAACGCCGTCGCCGTATGAACACCGCCAAGCGCCGCGCCGTCCCCGGCACCATCGACCGTCCGCTCACCCGCGACCCGAAGCATCACGACTCCGAGAATCAGGCTCCGATGACGACCTCACTCACCGATCTCCCCGCCCGTACGCCCGGCGCGATGGCGTCGACGCAGAACAGGAACCTCGAAATGCAACTCATGCCAGAAGCCCTGGCACGTGCCCATATGCAACAGCGGCTGCACGAGGCCGACGAGGCGCGCAGGTCGCAACGCCTGCTGGCCGCCCGTCGGCTCCAGCGCAAGGCCGAGCGCGCCTCCCTGCGCGCCCGCCGTGCGCTGGCCATGGCCGTGATGCAGTAAGGGCCCCGAACGGAACGGCACGAGGTACGAACAGAGCGCCCGCCCGGCTCGCGCCGGCCGGGCGCCGCACCCCGCTGTGCCGCCGATCCACCCGAGTGCGTCCGGTGCGAGGCGCGACCGGTGCCTCGCGACGGACGACGACGGTCGCCGCTCGTGCCTCTCCCGGCAGGGGGCGCCCCGCTCGCCGCCCTGGCACGGGCCCTCGCGGTGTCGGCCGAAAGAGCCGCGCAGGCCCACTGCGAGGCTTTCCGGCCGCCTTGCGACGACCCGCGCCGGCGCACCTCGCTACCGGGCAGACCTCGCCGGTCGCGGCACCAGCCGGTCGGACGCCCGTTCTGCTCTGAACTCCGAGCCGCATGGCCGGCGCGGCGCCGGTCACCGGCCGCAGGGCGCCCCACCAGCACTCCTGCCGGCTGACGCACCGCGGGACCACCCCCTGTCCGGGGTGGTCCCGCGGTGCGTCAGCGCGACAAAACCGGCAGCTGCGGAGGTATCGTCGGCCCGTGGACCAGCACCCCTCACAACCAGCCGGCAAGCCCGCCGCCGGCACCACCTGCGCCCGCTGCGGCACCACCGCCGAGGGCCTGCCGTTGACGTGGACCTGTTCCGTCGAGAACGGCCGCCGCGTCTACTTCTGCGACACCTGCGCGCGCCAGCACCTGCGCAGCATCGAAGGCCGCCTCGACTCCGCCTGGTGGTAGCGCGGCCCGGTGGTGGCGGGCCCGAGACGCCCACCGGGAGACGGCGGGGCCGCCGTGCCCCGCCTCCTTCCGCCCGGCTTCCCTCCGCCCGGCGCCCGGGAGCCCGTCACTCCGAGGCGGCTCCGCCGTCCGGGTCGAAGCCCGGCAGCCACTGGAGCAGCTCGTCACGCAGCCGCACCGTGGCCCCGAGCTGGCACAGCACCCCGACCGTGCTCAGCGTCACCCGGTGGATCAGCAGGTACGACGGCGGCAGGTTGAGCTGCTTGCCCAACTGGTGCGCGGGTGACCTCGGGTCGGCGATACGCGCCGCCTGCGTCCGCATCCACGCCCGGTCGAAGGCGAACTCCTCCCGGCCCGCCGGCTCGATGATCGGCCGCAGGTAGTCCAGCACCGCGTCCGCGTCCAGCCGGATCGTCGGCTTGACGAAGCCCTCCTCCCGCAGCAGCCGGTAGACCTCCTCGGCGTCCCCGGCCAGAGCGAGCCGCAGCGCGACCCCGATCGGCAGGGGCAGCCCTTCCGGCAGCCGGTCCACCGTCCCGAAGTCCAGCACCCCCAGCCGCCACCCCGACGGCGGCCCGTCGTCGGTGAGCAGCCGGAAGTTGCCCGGGTGCGGGTCGGCGTGGAGCAGGCCGGTACGGGCCGGCCCCGCGAAGAGGAAGTGCGCCAGCAACTGCCCGGCGCGGTCCCGCATCTCGCGGCTCCCGGCGGAGATCACCTCCGACAGCGGCACCCCGTCCAGCCACTCCGTGACCAGCACCTGGTCGGCCTGGTGGACCACGTCGGGCACCTCGACCTCCGGGTCCCCGGCGAACTCCTCGGCGTGGGAGTGCTGCGCCTGCGCCTCCAGCTCGTAGTCCAGCTCCTCCTCCACCCGCGCCCGCAGCTCCGCGAGCAGCGGCTTGACGTCCATGCCCGGCACCAGAGGGCCGAACAGCCTGGCCACCCGGCCCAGTTGGGACAGATCCGAGAGCAGGGCGTCCCCGGCCCCCGGGTACTGGACCTTCACCGCGACCCGCCGGCCGTCGTGCCAGACCCCGCGGTGCACCTGGCCGATGGACGCGGCGGCAGCCGGGGTGTCCTCGAACTCCGCGAACAGCGACCGCCAGTCCTTGCCCAGCCGCTCGGACAGCACCCGGTGCACCGTGCGGGCCGGCATCGGCGGCGCCGCCTCTTGGAGCTTGGTGAGCGCGGCGCGGTAGGGACTCGCCACGTCCTCCGGGAGAGCCGACTCGAACACCGACAGGGCCTGCCCGAACTTCATCGCGCCGCCCTTGAGCTCCCCGAGCACCTTGAAGAGCTGCTCGGCGGTCCGTTCCTGAAGCTCGACGGCCACCTCGTCGGCGGGTCGGCCGCCCAGCCGCTTGCCCAGGCCCAGGGTGGCCCGCCCGGCGAAGCCGAGGGGGAGTGCCGCCAGCTTTGCGGTGCGGGTCACCGCCTTGCGTGGAAGATCGGACATGCGCCCCCTCATTTCCCGTCGGTCACATGGCCATTGTGCCTCCCCGGGACTGCGCGTCACCGGTCACGCCGCCCGTCTCGACCGGTCCATTGCCCCAGGAGGCGGTGTCCGGCAGAGGGAACCCCGTCCAGGGAACCCGCGCGGTGCGGCTCACCGCCCCCGCGCCTTGCGCGGCCGAACCGCCGGCCGGAGGCGCCGACGCCGCCCCGCAGCCGCACCGCGGATCGGCCGGTACGGCCCGCACCCGGGTGGACAGCCGGGCCAGCGACAGCTCCACCCGGGCGCCCGCGCTGGGCGGCACCCGGCCGTCGAGCCGGGCCAGCACATGGGCCGCCGCCAAGCCCGCGGCGGCCGTGGCCAGCGCGACGTCGCAGGCCGCGACCTCAGGCCGCCGACCGGAGCGCAGCTGCGCCAGCAGCCTCGGCCAGGCCGGGTCGCGCGCTGCCAGCGACAGGGCCAGGCACTCACCGCACGCCGTCCGTCCCGGCACCACCAGCGGACCCACCACCGCGACGCCCTCCAGCACCCCGGCGTACAGATGGGGCACCCCGGAGCCCACCAGCCGCCGCGACTCCATCACATCGGGTGACCACGCGAGCAGCCCGTCCCGGGGAGCGACCACCGTGAGCACCTCACCCTCCCCGGGCCCATCGCCGGGCCGGGCCCACCCGGGACCGCAGGCCGCCCCGCTCCCGCGGCCCGCGCGGCCCCGTGCCCGGCACGCGCGCCACCGCCCGCGCGGCCCGGTGCCCGCCACCGCCCGCGCGCCGGACCAGGCCGCGGCCGGCCGCGTCCCGGCGCTCGCCGACCTGCTCGGCCGGGAAGCCCGCCGGCGCCGTGTCCCACGGCGCCACCCGCCCCGCGTCGACCACGTCGACCGCTCCCACCCCCGCGGCGGCCAGCACCGACGCCACCCCGGCGCCCACCCGGCCGGCGCCCAGCACCCGCACCCGCGCGGCGCCGCGGTGCCGCATCCTGGCCGCCGCGGCACCCGGAGCCGGGTGCACCACCGACAGCGCGGCGAGGTCCGGCCGCAACCGCTCCAGCTCCGGAGGGCACTGCCCCGGTGCCGCGGCCAGGGGGCCGTACGCCGCCGCGTCGTCCAGCACCCCGCCCTCGGCGAGTCCGGCCAGCAGCCGTCTGACCCGGTCCGCGTCCAGCCCCAGCGCGGCCGCCTCCCGCACCAGTTCCTCCTGCGGGCGTGAGCCGTCCAGCAGGTCCAGGAACGCCGCCTCCGCGCCGTCCACCGGCTCCAGCACCACGGCCCGCTCCGGGTCCACCCCGAACTGGACGCACTCCCGGCCGCGCCAACTCCGCCGCAGGCCCGTCTTCAGCATCGGCCGCATGGCCCCGCCCTCCTTTCCGCCGTGGTCCAGTCCAGCCCACAGGCGCTCGCCTCGGCCTCCACCTCGCCGCCGCGCTCTCCCGCGCGGGCATACCGAAGGTGACGGCCAACTGCTCTCCGTGACCGGCCTCGCCAGTCTGACGGGTTTCGCGCGCGGACCGTCCGGAGTTATCCACAGCCCGTGAGGAATAGTCGTTCCATATGAGTGCGAAGGGCGCGGATTCCCGGACCAGCTGTTCCGGAGTCGGGACTTCTCCGGTCCGCAGGAGGTAACGTCGAGCCCGTGCCCGCCGAACCCGCCCATGGCCTTGTCGACCAGACAGCGCAGTCGTCGCAGGCCGCCGCCGGTCCCGGGAAAGCCGCCGCGGACGCAGTCGGTGCCGGGTCCGGCTCCGGGGTGAAGAGCGGAGCCGTCGAGGTGCGCCGCAGCGCGCGCCGCCGCCGTACGGTGTCCGCCTACCGCGAGGGCGACCGCACGATCGTGCTGCTGCCGGCCCGTATGTCGGCGGCCGAGGAGCAGCGGTGGATCGCGGTGATGCTGGAGAAGCTGGCCGCGCAGGAGAGCCGCCGGATGCCCGGCGACGACGAGCTCGCCGCACGGGCCGCCCGGCTGTCAGAGCAGTACCTCCAGGGCCGCGCGGCGCCGGACACCGTGCGCTGGGTCACCAACCAGAACTCCCGCTGGGGCTCGTGCACCCCCGCCGAGGGCAGCATCCGGCTCTCGCACCGCCTCCAGGGCATGCCCGAGTACGTCATCGACTACGTCCTCCTGCACGAACTCGCCCACCTGCTCGTACCCGGCCACGGCCCCCGCTTCTGGCACCTGCTGGACAGCTACCCGCGCACCGAGCGCGCCCGGGGCTTCCTTGAGGGCGTCGCCACCGCCGAACGACTGCCCCACCTCCCGGCACAGCCCGGCGAGTGACCTCCGCGGGGACGCCGTCCGCCGCGCGGGGCCCGAAGGGCGGTCCGGCGCCTGAGCCGTCCGGGCGCCTTCCGTGCGAGTGACGGCGGCCCCGGCGCCCGGCCCGCCCGCGGCAGCCCGGCCGCGGCACGGGTGCACCGGCTGACGTGCCGCCACGCCTGGCACAGCACCGGCCGCGGCCGGGGCGCATTGCTACACAGCCGGGACGAACCGGAGATAGCCGCAGGCCCGGCGAGCGGTTAGCCTGACGCAACGCAAGCAGACGAAGCAGCAGGATGAAGCCAGGGCGGCGCGGCAGTCCGTGCGGCCAGGAGACAGCTCGGCATGCCGGCGCGGCGGCGGGCGGGACGGGGGACGGTCGCACCATGGCCAGGCAGTTCCAAAGGGGCCACAAGGCCAAGATCAGCGATCTGACCGCTGGTACCGACCTCTACGTCGGTGTTCAGATCTCCGCGCCCGGGCTCACCTTCGACATCAGCTGCTTCGGCCTCGACGCGGACGAACAGCTCTCCGACGACCGCTACTTCGTCTTCTTCAACCAGCCGAAGTCGCCTGAGGAGTCGATCCAGCTGCTCGGCCCCCAGGCCGGCGACACCGAGTCCTTCCGGGTCACCCTGGAGCGCGTCCCGCCGGCGGTGCGGAAGCTGTCGTTCACGGCGACCATCGACGGTGACGGCCAGATGTCGCGGATCGGCCCCGGGTACATCCGCCTGGTGGCCGGTGGTGAGGAGGTCGCCCGCTACGCCTTCGACGGCTCGGAGTTCAGCACCGAGCGCGCGGTGATGCTCGCCGACGTCTACTTCAAGGACGTGTGGCGCTTCGCCGCCGTGGGCCAGGGGTTCGACGGCGGACTGGCCGCCCTGTTGCGCAACTTCGGCGGGGAGGTGGCCGAGGACGAGCCGGCCGCCGAGCCCGCTCCGCAGGACGCCCCCGGCTTCGCCCCGCCGCCGGGTGGCCCGGCACCCGCGTTCGCCCCGCCGCCGGGCGGTGCCACCGCGCCGCCCCTCCACCGCCGCCGCCCTTCGGCGCCCCGCGGCGGGCGCCCGGTCCCGCCGCCCCTCCCGGCCCCGCCGCGCCGACCCCACCGCCCCTGCCGCCGCTGCCCGCCCCCACGGCCGAGCAGCCTGGTCCCACCCCGCCGCTCGCGCCGGCCGAACCGTCGCTCCATCAGGCGCCCACGGTCATCGCCCCGCTGGGCGCCCCCGTCCCCCAGGCGCCGCCGTTCGGCCAACTGCCGCCTCCGGTGCCGCCGCCCGGGGGCGGGTTCGGCCAACCCCCGAGCGTGGCGCCGCCGTTCCCGCAGCAGCCCGCCTTCGGGTCCCAGCCGCCGGCGGCCCCGGGCGGCCGGCCCGCCTACACCGTCCCCACGCCCACCGTGGCCACCGGGCTGGCCGTGTCCCTGCGGAAGTACGGGGAACAGCCCGACGGCCAGCGCTGGACGCAGCAGAACCCGAAGATGATGCGCGCCGACCTCGGCGTGGGCGGCGGCCAGCCGGTCCTCGCCCGCCAGGGCGCCATGGTGCTCTACCAGGGCAAGGTCGACTTCGCCTACAAGGGGGCCGGCTTCCGGGGCCGTGTCGTGGGCAGCATGACCGGCCAGGAGATGCAGCTGATGCGCTGCACCGGCGGCGGGCAGGTCTTCTTCGCCGACAACGCCTCCTACCTCTTCCCGATCGAGCTCCAGGGGGACGCGATCTGCGTCTCGGCGGAGAACGTGCTGGCCTTCGACGAGGGCCTCGAACACGAGGTGCGGCGGATCGACGGCCACGGCATCCCGGGCGGCGCCCTGTTCACGATGCAGTTCCAGGGCACCGGCACCGTGGTGGTCAAGACGCACGGCGTGCCGGTGGTGCTGCCGGTCACGCCCACCACGTACGCCGACAGCAACGCCGTCGTCGCCTGGTCGGCTGCCTCCCAGGTGATCGTCTCCAGCCAGGTGCGGCTGCGCCGCAGCGCCTATCCCGGCCACAGCGGGGAGACGGTGAACCTCCAGTTCCGCGGCGCCCCCGGCAACTTCATCGTCGTCCAGCCCTACGAGGTGTGACCGCAGTGGACCAGCAGATGATCGCGGGCTACGCCCCCACGCCGCCGGCCGCGCGGATGGAGAACCACGGGTCCTCGATGCTCAGGGTGGCCATGGCCACCGGCCAGGACCTCTACGCCCGCACCGGGTCGATGGTCGCCTACGAGGGCTTCATCCAGTACGAGCCGAACCCGCCGGCCATACGGCAGATGGCGGCGTCCTGGCTGACCGGGGAGGGCGCCCCGGTCATGAAGTGCAGCGGCGACGGCCTGCTCTACCTCGCCGACTACGGTGCCGACGTGGTCTGCCTCAGCCTGGACAACGAGTCGGTGTCGGTCAACGGCACCAACCTGCTGGCCTTCGACGCGCACCTCCAGTGGGGCGTGGAGCGGGTCAAGGGGCTGGCCCAGCTGGCCGGGCAGGGCCTGTTCAACGTCGGGGTGTCCGGCACCGGCTGGGTGGCCATCACCTCCCGCGGCACCCCCGTCGTGGTCGACTGCGGGCGGGGGGCGGACGAGACGTGCGTCGACCCCGACGCCCTGGTGGCCTGGTCGTCCGGCCTGAAGATGAAGGCCAAGCGTAGCTTCAAGGCGTCGTCACTCATCGGACGCGGCAGCGGGGAGGCGTTCCAGATCGCCTTCTCCGGACAGGGCTTCGTGGTCGTACAGCCCAGCGAGGACAGCACCGACCGGCTCCGGGCCCGGGGCTGAAGGGAGCGGGGAACACCGTGCAGAGCCCGATTTTCGCCTACACCGAGGTCCAGAACCAGGACCACTACAGCCTGCAGAACTCCTACATGCTGCGGGTCCGCCTCGACGGCAACACCGGCCCCGACTGCCTGGCCCGCAAGGGGTCCATGGTCGCCTACGAGGGCATGGTCGAGTTCGACGCCGAGTACCAGACCCGCAACCAGCGGAGGGCGCGCCGGGCCACCGGGGAGGGCCTGGACCTGATGCGCTGCTCCGGCCAGGGGACGGTCTACCTCGCCAACCTCGCCCAGCAGATCCACATCGTCGACGTCGACCACGACGGGCTGACCGTCGACAGCGCCTACGTGCTCGCCCTGGACTCGGGGCTGCACTGGGACGTCGTCGCCGTCGACACGCAGTTCGGCCTGTCCGGCACGGGCAAGTACAACCTGGTGATCTCGGGCCAGGGCAAGGTGGCCCTGATGACCTCGGGCAAGCCGCTGATGATGCCCGTCACCCCGCAGACGTACGTCTCCTGTGACTCGGACGCCGTGGTGGCGTGGTCGACCCCGCTGCGGGTCCAGATGCAGGCGCAGACCAGCAGCTCGTCGGTCTTCCGCCGCCGCGGCAACACCGGCGAGGGCTGGGAGCTCAACTTCGTCGGCGAGGGGTACGCCCTGGTGCAGCCCAGCGAGCAGATGCCGCCGCAGAACGCGGACCTGCACGGACTGCGCGGCCAGTTCGGCGGCCGCCCGTCCGGCGGCGGCAGCGCCTGGGGCGGCTGAGTCCGCGCGGCGCCCGGGACGAACGCCGGGTCCGCGCGGGCGGTGAGCCCGCGCGGACCCTGGGCGCCTGCTCGGGCTACAGCAGCGCCCGGGTCTGCTCCAGCAGGCTGGTGACCGATCCGTCGGCCACCTCGGCGACCTCGTCGAAGCGGAACCAGCGCAGCTCCAGCGACTCGTCGCTCAGCGTCTCGACCGCGCCCCGCGGTGCCACCGCGGCGTACCGGACGTCCAGGTGCCAGGCGCACGGGGTGAGGTGGCGGTCCAGCTGGACCGGTTCGGGAACCAGCAGGCGCAGGTCCGCTATGCCGGACTCCTCGACGCCCTCGCGCAGGGCCGCCGCCGCGAGGGAGGTGTCCTCGGGCTCGCAGTGGCCGCCGGTCTGCAGCCACATGCGCAGCTTCGCGTGGAGGGTCAGCAGCACCCGCTCGCGGTCCGCGTCCAGGATCAGCACCCCGGCTGTCAGGTGGCCGTCCCCGCACGCCCTGGCCATGGCGTCGGGGTAGGCCTCCAGGTGGGTCAGGAAGTCGCCGCGCAGGGCGGCCTGACCGGAGTCGGGCGCACCCCAGCCCGACAGGACGCGTACGGCGTCCTCCCTCAGGGCGGTCATCGGCCGCTACCGCCTTCCTGGGAGCCGCGGCCGGTGCCGTCCTCCCCGTCCTCGTGGGAGCCCTCGTCGCCGCCGGCGTCCTTGGCCGTCCCGGTGTCCTTGGTCTCCCCGGTGTCCTCGGCGTCGTCCCCGGTGTCCTTGGGGGCGGTGTCCTTGGAGAGCGCGTCCTTGGACACGCCGCCGCCGGCCGCCTCGCCGAGCAGCTTGTCGAGCTCCGAGAAGTCCAGCGTGTCGCGGTGGACGAAGCCGTCGGGGTCGTCCAGGTCCGAGGCGGTCGGCAGCATGTCCGGGTGCGCCCACAGGCCGTCGCGGCCCTCCACGCCGCGCGCGTCGGCGAGCGAGGCCCACAGCCGGGAGGCGTCCCGCAGCCGTCGCGGGCGCAGTTCGAGGCCGATCAGGGTGGCGAAGGTCTGCTCCGCGGGGCCGCCGGTCGCCCGGCGCCGCCGCAGCGTCTCCCGCAGTGCCCCCGCCGACGGCAGGTGCGGTGCGGCGGCGGCGTGCACGACCGCGTCGACCCAGCCCTCGACCAGCGCCAGGGCCGTCTCCAGTCGGGCCAGCGCCGCCTTCTGGGCCGGGGTGTCCTCGGGCTGGAACATGCCCTGCTGGAGTGCCTCCTGGAGCTGCTCGGGCTGCGTCGGGTCCAGCTGGCCGACGGCCTCCTCCAGGCGGGCGGTGTCGACCTTGATGCCCCGGGCGTAGCCCTCCACGGCGCCGAAGAGGTGGGCCCGAAGCCACGGTACGTGGGCGAAGAGCCGCTGGTGCGCGGCCTCCCGCAGCGCCAGGTACAGCCGGACCTCCTCGGTGGGGATGCCCAGGCCCTCGCCGAAGGCGGCCACGTTGGCCGGCAGCAGGGCGGCGCGCCCGGCGGGGCCCAGCGGCAGCCCGACGTCGGTGGAGCCGACGACCTCGCCGGCCAGGGTGCCGAGCGCCTGCCCGATCTGGGCGCCGAACATCGCGCCGCCCATGGAGCGCATCATGCCCAGCAGCGGCCCGGAGACCGCCTGCATCTCCTCCGGCAGCACGTCGCCCATGGCGCCCGCCACCCGCTCGGCGACCGGGTCGACCAGGTCCTTCCACACCGGCAGCGTGGCCTCGACCCACTCGGCGCGGCTCCAGGCCACGGCGGAGTTGGCCCCGGAGGGCAGCGAGGTCACGCCGTCCAGCCAGAGGTCGGCCAGGCGGACGGCCTCCTCGACCCAGGAGCGGTCGGCGCGTCCCACACTGCTGTCCTTCACGCCGTCCGGGGTGCCCTGGGCGACGGTCTGGCGGGCGATGTCCTTGGCCATGTCCCAGTTCACCGGGCCGCCCTCATAGGAGAGCATCTGGCCCAGCTGCTGGAAGGCGGCCCCCAGGTCACCGGGGTTGAGGTTGCCGAACATGGCCGCGAAGGGGTTGTCCCCGCCGGAGCCGAGCGGACCGGCGCCGCCGAAGCCGAAGGGGTTCGAGCCCCCGCCACGCCCGGGCTGCTTGCCCTCGTCCCCGTCCTCGGGCTCCTCGGGAGGGACGCCGAATCCGAATGGGATGTCACTCACGGGATTCCTCGGATCTGTCTCGGGTTGTGTCGGGCACTACCTCCAGCCTAAGGGCTGTCCGGTGATCCCCAGCGGGCTCCCGACGCCGGCTGCGGCCGCCGGCGGCGTCGTCCGCTCGTCCGGGTACGACCCGGTACGAGGACGACCCTCCGCCGTGCGATCGACCGCATCCGACGCCGCTGGCCGATCCGCTGGGGATTACGGGACAACCCTTGGACACCTGTCCGGCAGGATGGCTGCGTACGTTATCTGAGACAACCGTGGGAGACACCCGGTGAGTTCCCCAGAAGGACACGTTCGCCCAGAGCGGAGACCGGGTCGGGCCCGTTCGGGACCGGTGGTGGCGATCACCGGGGCCGCCTCCGGGGTGGGACGCGCGCTGGCGCTGCGGCTCACCGAGTCCGAGCAGGTCAGGAAGGTCGTCGCGATCGACGAGCGGCGCGGCGACGTGCCCGGGGCCTCCTGGCGGGTGCTCGACGTGCGCGACCCGGCGATCGCCGAGCGGCTGCGCGGGGCGTCCGTGGTGGTGCACCTGGCGCTCGACCTCGACCTGGACTCCGACCCCAAGGCGCGTTCCGCCTTCAACGTCCGCGGCACCCAGACCGTGCTCACCGCGGCCGCCGCGGCCGGGGTGCACCGGGTGGTGCTGTGCACCTCCGCGATGGTCTACGGCGCCCAGGCCGACAACGACGTGCCGCTCGCGGAGGACGCGCCGCTGCGCGCCACCTCCGAGGCGAGTTTCGTCGACGACCTGCTGGAGATCGAGCGCCTGGGGCGGCGGGCGCCGCGTGCCCACCCCGGGCTGAACGTCACGGTGGTGCGGCCCGCGGTCCTGGTCGGCGGCACCGACACGGCGCTGACCCGGTACTTCGAGTCGCCCCGGTTGCTGGTGGTGGCGGGCAGCCGCCCGTGCTGGCAGTTCTGCCACGTCGACGACCTGGTGACGGCGCTGGAGTACGCGGTGCTGGAGCGGGTCGACGGGGAGATCGCCGTCGGCTGCGACGGCTGGCTGGAGCAGGAGGAGGTCGAGCAGCTGTCGGGCATCCGCCGTATGGAGCTGCCGCCGGCCGTCGCCTTCGGCGCCGCCTCCCGCCTGCACCGTCTCGGGCTGACCCCCTCGCCCGCCGGCGACCTGGCCTACACCATGCACCCCTGGGTGGTCAGCGGCAGCAGGCTCTACGAGGCGGGCTGGCGGCCGGCGTGGACCAACGAGGAGGTGCTGGCGGCGCTCCTTGAGGAGGTGGAGGGCCGCAACTCCGTGGCCGGACGCCGCCTGGGCCGCAAGGACGCCACGACCCTGGGCGCGGCCGGGGCCACTGTGGCCCTGGTCGGCGCCGCCGCGGTGGTGCGCCGGGCGCGCAAGCGGCGCGGCCTCTGACCGAGGCAGCACCCCGCCGCCCCGCCCCCACCGTCCTGCCCGGCGGCTCCGGGGCGCGGGTGGGCTGGAGGCCGCCCGCGCCCCGGGGGTGTTCCCCGGCGCCGGAGGGCTCCGGTGTATGAGGGAGCATGGGAGGCATGGCACCCCTACCCGCTTCCGCAGGCGGCCCCCGTGCGGCCGGCGCGTACGACACCGCGGGCGCCGCCGCCGTCCGGCTGCTGGCCGTCCGCGACACCCCGCTGTCCGTGGACGAGGTCCTCGCGGCGGTCGGCGACCCGGCGGCCGGAGGCACCGCGCTGTTCGTCGGGACGGTACGCGACCACGACGGCCGTCCCGGTGCGTCGGTGACCCGCCTGACCTATACCGCCCACCCCAGCGCCGAGGCCCAGCTCCTCCGGGTGGCCGAGAAGGTGGCAGCCGACTTCCCGGTGTGCGCGCTGGCCGCGGTGCACCGGGTCGGCGACCTGGCCGTGGGCGACCTGGCCGTGGTCGTGGCGGTGGCCTGCCCGCACCGGGCGGAGGCGTTCGAGGCCAGCCGGCGGCTCATCGACGACCTCAAGCGCGAGGTTCCGATCTGGAAGCACCAGGTCTTCGACGACGGCACCGAGGAGTGGGTCGGGGCCGGCGGTCCCTGCTGACGTCCGGGCCCGCCGACGGTCCCTCCCCGCAGCCCCCGACACCCCCCGTACCTCCCGATTCGCGCAGGCCACGCCCGCGGGACGCGCCCTCGGGCCGCGGACCGGCCGTTCGTGGGAATCCGGTTGCGTAACCCGAAGGGGCGGGCGAGCGTTGTCCCACTGAGTGGTTAATCTGCTCATAGGCCCGATTTGGGGCATACGGGTTCGGTTCGGGGAGTTCGTGTGGGAGCACTCGTCTGGCTGCTCATTCCGCTGGCCGCCGCCGTGTCGGCGGCCCTCTGGGGCCGGTGGGCCGCCCGTCGGCGCACCACCGGTGACGGTGCCTCGCTCGCCGGCTACGAGCGCTTCCGCCAGGCCATGCAGGCCACGACCCCGCCCCCGGCCGGGGGCGCCGGACCCGCCCCCTCTGACGGGCCGGCCCCGGCCCCGGCGAGCGCCAGGCCCGTACGGAACGCGGACACCGCGCCCCTGCGCCGCACCCTGCCGCAGGAGGGCGAGGAGGACTCACCCCGCGGGCCGGTCGTCGGGCCGGTCCCGTAGGGTTCGGGCATGCATGGCCGCACCGCGACGCTGTTCGCATCGACGCTGACGCTCATAGCACTGCTGATCGTGGCCCTGTTGGTGCCCACCCCGTACGCCGAGATGTCCCCGGGGCCGACGGTGAACACCCTCGGCACCTATGGCGGCCAGAAGGTGATCGAGATCTCGGGCCGCCAGACGTATCCGACCACCGGCAACCTGAACATGACCACGGTCCGGGTGACCGGCGCGGACTACCGGATGAACCTGGTGGAGGCCGTGCTCGGCTGGCTGCGGCACGACGACAAGGTCGTCGAGCACGACACCATCTACCCGCAGGGGCAGACCGCCCAGGAAGCCGACCAGGAGAACGCCGAGGAGTTCAGCCAGTCCCAGGACAGCGCGAAGGTGGCCGCCCTGGAGGAGCTGAAGATCCCCGTGCAGTCACGGGTGATCGTGGCGGCGGTGGTCAAGGGCGGTGCCGCCGAGGGCCTGCTGCACGCCGGCGACGTGGTGAAGGCCGTCGACGGCCACGCTGTCACGGCGGCCGACCAGGTGGCCACGTTCGTCACCAAGCACCAGCCCGGCGAGAAGACCACCTTCACCGTCGTCCGGGCCGCCGACGTGAAGAAGAAGAACCCGCCCACCCAGCAGGTCGCCATCACCACCCGCACCTCGGACGACGACGGTGCCAAGCGGGCCGTGGTGGGCATCCAGGCGGGCGTGGAGCACCTGTTCCCGTTCACCATCAACATCCGGCTCGCCGACGTCGGCGGCCCGAGCGCCGGAATGATGTTCGCACTGGGGATCATCGACAAGCTCACCCCCGGCAGCCTGACCGGCGGCGCCTTCGTGGCCGGCACCGGCACCATCGACGACAACGGCACGGTGGGCCCGATCGGCGGCATCAGCCTCAAGACCATCGGCGCGCGTGACAAGGGAGCCAAGTACTTCCTCACCCCGGCCGACAACTGCGAGGAGGCCGCCAAGGACATCCCCTCCGGCCTCACCCTGGTCAAGGTGAAGACGCTGAACGACGCCATGGACGCCCTCAAGGACATCCGCGGCGGCAACACCTCCGCGCTGCCCAGCTGCACCAAGAGCTGAGCTGGGTCCTGGCCCCTCCTGCGTCCCCCGGAGCCGGCCGTGAGGCTTCCCGCGTCCTAAGAGACCGGGTCCCGCTGAGAGACCGGGTCCCGCCTCCTGTGAGGCTGGGCCGCGTCCCAGGTGGCCGGGCCCGTCCGGCCTCATAGGACGCCAGCCCGATCCGGCCGCCAGGGAGGCCGGCCCGTCCGGCCGCCTATGCCGCGGGGGCTCCGGCCTCGTAGCCGGCCTCCTACGGCCGGACGGCCGCCCCAGGGGGCCGGGCCGGAGCGGCACCCGCGCCATGGTGGCCTGGTCAGTCCTCGAACGTCGCCGCCAGCGCCTCGGCCAGGCTCGGCACCAGGTCGGCGCCGGTCAGCACCTCGGAGGCCGAGTCCTTCTCCCGCAGCCGCACCGCCGACTCGCGGCGGCCGTCGCGCAGCACGCCGACGGTCATCCGCACCTCCTGGCGGTCGGGGTGGGCGGCCACCCAGGAGGCCAGGGAGGCATCGTCCAGGCCCTTCGGAATCGAGGCCTCGGCGGCCGGGGGCAGCATCAGCCGCTCGACCGTCAGCGCGCACCCGGCGATCACCTCCGGCCAGGCGATGGTGCCGAGGAACTCGTCGACGGCACTGCCGGCCGGCAGCTCCTCCTGCTCCACCGGCGTCAGGCCGCCCTCCTCGGTGCCCTCGGCGAGCCCGAGCTGCTCGGCGAGGCCGGGCTCCTGGGTCCGCAGCAGGGCCGTGTCGACCAGGGCGAACAGCCGAGCGGGCTGGTCCCAGCCCAGGCCGGACGTGTAGTTGTCGATCTCCAGGACGGCGCGGGTCAGCGGGTTCGCCGCCAGGGGGGCACCTTCGTGTGCGGTGTTCGCGATATTGGACATGCCAGTATCGTGCACCTTCCGGCGACCGAACCGGGAACCGGCCAATGCGCGGATAAGTTGCACCCAGTGGGAGTCCGCCCCGCGGCGCCCGTGAGACCGCCGATCCACACGAAGGTGCGCACTTTGGTATTCGACACGCCGGGTCGGGACGGAACACCGCCCGGGCCGATCAGCGCGCCGGGCCGACGCACCTCCCGGGCCGTCCGGCCGCTGCTGGCCACCGCCGCCGTGCTGGCGGTCCTGATGGTCGGGTTCGCGCTCTTCTCCGGCTTCTGGACCGACCTGCTGTGGTACCGGGCGGTCCGCTACCCGTCCGTGTTCGGCACCCTCGCGTGGACCCGGATCGGCCTCTTCGCCGTCTTCGGGGCGACCATGGCGGCGGCTGTAGGCGCCAACCTGTACCTGGCCTACCGGCTGCGGCCGCCGCTGAGCGCCATGTCGGCCGAGCAGCACAGCCTCGACCGGTACCGGACGGCCATCGCACCCCACCGTGCCGGGGTGCTGGCCGGGGTGTGCGCGCTGAGCGGGGTCGCCGCCGGGGCGGCGGCGGCCGGGCGGTGGCGCCAGTGGCTCCAGTTCGCCCACGCCACGTCCTTCCACACCAGGGACCCGCAGTTCCACAAGGACGTGTCCTTCTACACCTTCGACCTGCCCTGGTACCGCTTCCTGCTCGGCTTCGGGTTCGCCGTGGCCCTGGTGTCGCTCGCCGCCGCGCTCTTCGGGCACTACCTGTACGGCGGCCTGCGGGCCACCTCCCCGGGCGGCAGCAAGGCCACCGGCGCGGCCACCGGGCACCTGGCGGTGCTGCTGGGCCTGTTCACGGGGCTCAAGGCGGTCGCCTACTGGCTGGACCGGTACGGTCTGGTCGTCCGCTCCGGCGGGGCGCGAGCGGCCGGGGCGGCCGGAGCGGCCGGCAACTGGACCGGGCTGCGCTACGTCGACGCCAACGCCTACCTGCCCGCCAAGACCATCCTGTTCTTCGTCGCGCTGATCTGCTCCGCGCTGTTCTTCGCCACCGCGTGGCGGCGCACCTGGACGCTGCCCGCCGTCGGCTTCGGCCTGCTGGTGTTCTCCGCCATCCTCATCGGCGGCCTCTACCCGGCGATCGTGCAGAAGTTCCAGGTGCAGCCGAACGAGGCCGCGAAGGAGGCGCCGTACCTCCAGCACAACATCGACGCCACCCGCGCCGCCTTCGGCCTCGACGGCACCGTCGAGACGCCCTACAAGGGCAGCAGCGGCGAACCCGCCGCCACCGTGCGCGCCGACGCCTCCTCCGCCGCGTCGATCCGGGTGCTCGACCCCTCGGTCGTGGCGCCCACCTTCCAGCAGACGCAGGCGTCCCGCGGCTACTACGCGTTCCCCTCCGCCCTGGACGTGGACCGCTACACCGTCGACGGCGTGGAGCAGGACGTGGTGGTCGGGGCGCGCGAGCTGGACACCAAGGGCATCCCCGACCGCGACTGGATCAACGAGCACTTCCGGTACACCCACGGGTACGGCCTCGTCGCGGCGGAGGACACCGAGGTCACCGGGGAGCGGGCGGCCGGGCCGGGCACCCAGGGCACCGCCGCCGCGGAGGACGGCGAGGACTCCGCCGGCCGCCCCGTCTACACCGAGCGGGACCTGCCCGCCAAGGGCGACCTGGGCGACTACCGGCAGCAGATCTACTACGGCGAGCAGACGACCCAGTGGTCCGTCGTCGACGGCCCCACCAAGGAGCTCGACTACGCCGACGGCACCGGCGAGACCACGACCTCCTACAGCGGCCCCGGGGTGTCCCTGGACAACCCGGTCACCAGGGCGGCGTACGCGATCACCCTGGGCGAGCCCAGGATCCTCTACTCCGGGGCGATAGGCCACGGCTCGAAGATCCTCTACGACCGCACCCCCACCCAGCGGGTGGAGGCCGTCGCCCCGTGGCTCACCACCGACGGCGACCCGTACCCGGCGGTGGTCGGCGACCGGTTGGTGTGGATCGTCGACGCCTACACCACCACCGACGACTACCCCTACTCCTCCCGCGCCACCCTGGGCGGCGGGGGGAGCCAGGTCAACTACGTCCGCAACTCCGTCAAGGCCACCGTCGACGCCTACGACGGCACCGTGAAGCTCTACCAGTGGGACACCCACGACCCGGTGCTCACGACGTGGATGCGCGCCTTCCCGCACACCGTGCTGCCCAGGAGCGCCATCCCGGCCGCCCTGACCGCGCACCTGCGCTATCCGCAGGACCTGTTCACCACCCAGCGCAAGGTGCTCACCCGCTACCACGTCACGACGGCCCAGCAGCTCTCCAGCGGCAGCGAGGCGTGGCAGGCCGCGCGCGGCACGGCGGCCGGGTCCGGCAAAGCCGCCGCACTCGCCTACATGAGCCTGCGGCTGCCGGGCCAGACGGCGCGGACCTTCTCGCTCACCTCGGAGTTCACCCCCGCCCGGAGCGGCAGCCTGGCCGCGTTCCTGTCCGTCGACTCCGACGCCGCGAGCCCCGGCTACGGCAGGCTGCGACTGCTCGAACTGCCCGCCGGCGCCTCCGTGGACGGCCCGCAACAGGTGCAGAGCAGCCTCGAATCGACCTACGCCCAGGTGCTCTCGCGGATGCGGGGCAAGGAGTCCACCGTCGAGTACGGCAATCTGCTCACTCTTCCGGTGGACGGTGGAGTGCTTTACGTCGAGCCCGTCTACGTCAAGGCGGCAGGCGGCGACTACCCACTGCTGGGCAAGGTGTTCGCCGCCTACGGCAAGAGCACCGCCTTCGAGGACACCCTGGAACAGGCACTCGACGCGGTCTTCACCGAGGAGCCCGCGGCCACCGCCGACCAGGCGGCCTCCGCCTCCCCGACCGGCGGCACGACCGCCGGCGACCCCGCCGTCAGGGCCGCCCTCCAGCGTGCCCAACAGGCGTACGACCAGGTCCAGGAGGCCATGGCCAAGGGCGACTGGGCCGCGTACGGGGCCGCTCAGCGGCGCCTCGGGGCGGCGCTCAAGCAGGCCGAGGAGGCCGAGAAGGCCGATGGTGCGGGCGGCACCGTCAAGGCCGACAAGCCCGACACGGCCGACACGGCTGGCAGGGCAGGCAGGGCCGGTACGGCGAGCGGGGCGGGGACCAGCGGGGCGTCCGGGACGTCTGGGACGTCCGGCGCGCCAGGGAGCCGGCCCGCGGCCTCCGCCGGACGCTCCGCCGGGAAACCGGCCCGCCAGGTCGCTGCGTCATAAGCGGCGACGAATCGGATATGGGGCCCCTACGCTAGAGCCCGAGGCTCGGTCAAGCGATTCCGATTCCCCTCACCTGATCGAAGGGCAGACCGTGTAAACGTTTGGTGTGACGCCTTGTCGGGAAGTCGACAAACCGCTGTAGCGACCGACAGGCTTGGGGTATACCAGGGGTACGGCGTTCACAGGTGGTGCGACCATGAGGCTCACGGGGGATGGGGAAGGTCTGAACACTCGTCAGGAACATGAGGAGTTCGGGTCGGCCGACGGCCAGGCCCTGACCGCGGCCGGGCTGCTGCCCGGCCCGCGCACCGCGGAACCGGTCCCGACCGGCGCCGCGGCGCCCGCCCCTGCGCTCTTCAGTGAACTCCCCGACGAGGACACCCTGGCCATGCGGGAGGAGGCCGAAATAGCGGCCCGCCACCGCCGGGCCGCCGAGGCCGGGGACCCGGGGGCCATGAGCGCCCTGGGCACGCTGCTGCTGCGCCGAGGCGACCTCGACGGGGCCGAGCCCCTCCTGCGCGGCGCCGTCCAGAACGGCGACCGGGCCGCCGCCAACAACCTCGGCCTGCTGCTCCACCAGCGCGGCCGGACGGAGGAGGCCGCGGCCTGGTGGCGGGTCGCCGCCGTGGCCGGCTCCGCCGCGGCCGCGCACGCCCTGGGCCGCCACTTCCGCGAGCGGGGCGACGAGCCCGCGGCCGAGTACTGGCTGTGCCAGGCCGCCGAGGCCGGCCACCCGCTCGGCGCCTACGCGCTGGCCGACCTGCTCGACCACCGCCACGACCCGGACGCCGAGCGGTGGTTCAGGGCTGCGGCCGAGCACGGCCACCGCGAGGCGTGCTACCGGCTCGCCCGCGCCTGCGCCGAACGCGGCCACGACCGCGAGGCCGAGCAGTGGTTCCGGCAGGCCGCCGCCCGCAGGCACCGCCGGGCCGCCCTGCGCCTGGGCGCCCTGCTGGAGGAGCGGGGGGAGACGAAGGAGGCCGCCCACTGGTACCTCACCGCCGCCCGCGACGGTGAGGCGCGGGCCGCCTGCGCCCTGGGCTTCCTGCTGCGCGACACCGGCGACGTCGACCAGGCCGCCACCTGGTGGCGGCGCGCCGCCCAGGCCGGGGACGGCAACGCGGCCAACGCCCTGGGCGCCCTGCACGCGCAGGAGGGCGAGACGGAGACCGCCGAGCGCTGGTACCGCACCGCCATGGAGGCCGGCGACGTCAACGGCGCCTACAACCTCGGCCTGCTCTGCGCCGGCCAGGACCGCGCCGCCCAGGCCGAGCAGTGGTACCGCAAGGCCGCGTACGCCGGGCACCGCGAGGCCGCGAACGCGCTGGCCGTACTCCTGCTCCAGCGGGGGGACGCGGCCGGCGCCGAACCGTGGTTCTCCAAGGCGGCCGAGGGCGGCAGCGTCGACGCCGCCTTCAACCTCGGCATCCTGCACGCCGGCCGGGGCGAGGAGGACGTCGCCCGCCGCTGGTACGAGCGGGCGGCCGCCGCCGGGCACCCGGAGGCGGCGCTCCAGGTCGCCATCGGGCTCCAGCGCGACGGCGACGAGCACGCCGCGGAGCGCCATCTGCGCTGTGCGGCGGGCGGCGGCAGCCCCGAGGCCGCCTTCCGCCTCGGCCGCCTCCTCGACGGCACCGAGGAGGCCCAGGAGTGGTACGAGCGGGCCGCCCACCAGGGCCACAGCCATGCCCAGGTGCGGCTGGGCATGGCGGCGTCCCAGGCAGGGGACGTGACCGACGCCGCGCACTGGTACCGGCTGGCCGCCGAGGGCGGCTCCCGCAACGGGGCGTTCAACCTGGGGCTGCTGCTGGCCCGTCAGGGCAGCGAGCCCGAGGCCGCGCTGTGGTGGACCCGGGCGGCGGACGCCGGCCACGGACGGGCCGCGCTGCGCATGGCGCTGCTCTCCGCCCGCCGGGGCGACCTGCCCGCGGCGCAGCAGTGGTGCGAGCGCGCCATCGCCTGCGGTCCGCCACAGGTCGCCGAGCGCGCGCAGCGGCTGACGGCCGCGGTCACGCACGAACTGACAGCCTGACGGTCCGACACCGGGCGGGTGGCGGCGGGGGTGCCGAGCCCCGGCCTGCCGCCATCGGCGCCCCAGGGCCGGACGGGGCCGCTCGGCGGCGGCCGGCCCGTGCCCGGCCCCCGCTCCGCCTGCCGCCTTCCCCCTGCCCGGAGGGCCGCCGGGCCCGAGGGAACCGCCCTGGGGGGACCACCTTGGGGGGCCGCGCCGTAACGGATTTGGCCCCGCCCGGCGGCGTAGGTTAAAGTAAAGGCACAACGACGCGGGGTGGAGCAGCTCGGTAGCTCGCTGGGCTCATAACCCAGAGGTCGCAGGTTCAAATCCTGTCCCCGCTACCAAAGGAAGGGCCCGGAGGCATCAGCCTCCGGGCCCTTTCGCTGTCCCCGCCGCCGGCCGGGCCCTGTGCCCCCGCACCCTCCCCGTAGCCTCGCTCGCGCGGCCGGTGCCGTCGCCGTCTCCCCGCTTGCTCGGTTCCACGGGCCCGCACCGGCCCCGCCAGGGGGTTCCGGCAAAGTCCTGGCGAAGTCACGGCGAAGCGGCTTGGACCGGACGGTGCGGGGCGGGATGCTGGTGCGGGAGAGTTCGTGCGCTGAGCCGGGAGGCGGAGTGCTGCGCAGACGGCGCCGGGAGAGTCCCCAGGGCCCGGCGGGGTCCGTGGACACCGCGCGATGGGGCGGTTGGTGTCGGCGCTGCGTGGCCGGCCGGCGTCCCGAGGAGGTCGCGGGGCTGCTCGCCGCCCTGCGGGAGGTCGTGGCGCAGGGCCCGCCGCAGGACCGCGCCGCCGCCCTCGCCGCGTTGGAGGCCGATCCGGCGCCGCTCGTCATCCTCCTGGACCGGTACGCCCGTCCGGTGTCCGCCGCCCACCACGAGCGCGGACGGGACCGCGACCACGACCGGGCTCCCCGGGACCGGGAGCGCCCCGACCGGGCCGCGGCCCCGCTGGCGGCCCTGCTGGCCGCGCTCGACGCCGACGGCCGGGTCCGGCAGGAGGGCGTCACCGCGCTCGCCGCCCTCGGCGGCCCGGTGGCGGCGGCGGCGCTGGCGCTGCGGGCCGCGGACTGGGTGCTCGAGGTGCGGGAGGCGGCGGCGGCCGCGCTGCCCTCGCGTACCGATCCGGGGGAGGCGGCGGCCGTGGTGGGTGTGCTGCTGCGGACGGCGCGGCGGCAGCGGGCGGCCGGGCCGTCCGCCGCCTACCGGGCGGCACTCTCCGAGCCCGGCCATCGGCGGGCGGTGCGGGCGCTGGCCGTCGCGGCGGACCCCCTGGTGCGCCGCGACGGCGTCGAACTGGCCCTGGACCTGGGCGAGTACGTGCGCGGCGACCTGCTGCGCGCGGCGCTCCACGACCGGGACCAGGTGTGCGGCCGGCTCTGTGCCCAGCGGCTGCTGGAACTCGACCCGGAGGTGGCCGGGCGGCTGCTGTGGGCGCGGGCGGCCGGGGTGCGCGAGCTCGCGGTGGGCGCCCTGCCGGCGGACGTCCCGGCCACCCGGCTGCTCGGGCCGCTGGCCGATCCGGCCCGGATGGTGCGGGCGCAGGCACGCTGGAAGCTCTACCAGCGCGACGAGCCGCCGGCCGAGGTCTACCGTCGGCAGGTGCGCAAGGCCGTCAAGAACGGCACCCAGCCGCGCCTGCTGGCGGGGCTGGCCGCGGGACTGGGGGAGTGCGGGGACGCCGCGGACGCGGCCCTGCTGGCCAGGCTGCTGTCCGACGCCGACCCGGCGGTCCGGCGCGCCGCGGTCCGGGCGGTCGGGCGGCTGGCCAAGCCGTACGAACTGGTACCGCTGCTGGCTCCGTTGGCCAACGACCCCGATCCGGGGACGGCCCGTCAGGTGTTCGAGGCGCTGGCCAGGGTGCCCGGCGAGGTGCCGCCGGAGACGGTGTGGGTCGGCCGCACCCGCCCGGAGCCCGCCGTCCGCCGGCTCGCCGACCGGATCGGCGTCCGCAACACCGCCGTGAAGGCGGCGCGGCAGGCCGTCCAGACGGCCCAGTTCGCGGCGCGGGCGGACGCGCGTTCGGCGGAGGCGGCCGGGGAGCCCCGGCGGGGGCGGACGGGGCCGGGGACGGCGCGGTCACGCCCGGGGCGCGCAGTCCGGGCACAGTCCGCGGTAGGTGACCTCGGCCGAGGAGACGGTGAAACCGAACCGCTGCCCGTCCGGCAGCGCCGCCAGCGGGTCGCCCTGCGGGTGGACGTCGCGGATCGTGCCGCAGCCGGAGCAGACCAGGTGCTGGTGCGGGCGGTCGGCGTTCGGGTCGTACCGCTTGGCGCGGCCGTCCGTGGCCACCTCGACGACCTCGCCGAGGGTGACCAGCTCGCCCAGCGTGTTGTAGACGGTGGCCCGGGAGATCTCCGGCAGCCGCCCGGCCGCGCGGGTGTGGACCTCGTCCGCGGTGAGGTGGACGTGGTCGCCGTCGAGGACCTCGGCCACGACCCGCCGTTGCGCGGTCAGCCGCCAGCCGCGGGCGCGCAGGCGTTCCAGCAGGTCACTCATGTGCCCAGGGTAACAGCGCGGGCCCAGGAAGCGAACGAGTCTGCTCCTGGTCGAACTCTTGACTTGGATATTGTCCAATGTAGGCTGGGCCCCGGAGCCTCCCAGGGCTGGGCCCGCCCGCGCCGAGCGCGATCGGGGCCCGCGAGGCCGTCAGGGGTGCTCCGGGTGCGCGGCCGGCGGTCACGCCGGACCGGCGCCGACGTCGGCAAGCGGGCGGAGGCCGCGGTTCCAGGCCCTCCGCGGTCCGCCCGCTTGACCGAGGTGCCGCGCCTGTCGGCTTGCCGCCGACCGGCCCGAACCTGTCGCGGTGGCTTGCGGTTTCACGTTTCACGTTTCGCGGTGCCGCGATGCGCGATGTCCGGCGCCGTGAGGCTCGCGGAGGCGCGGCCGGCCGGAGGGGTGTCAGACGGGGACGGCCGCGCGGGCCGGGGTCCACAGCCGCACGATGTCGCGGACCGACACCACGCCGACCGGCTCGCGGCTGCCCAGCACGATCAGGTGGCGGAAGTGCCCGTGCACCATAGCCTGTGCGGCCTCCTCCAGCGTCCACTCGGGCGCCGCGAAGACGACGGACGTGGTGGTGTGGGCGTGTGCCGGCTCCTCGTCCGGGTCGAGGCCCGCGCCCACCGCGTCGAGGATGTCGCGCTCGGTCAGGATGCCGAGGCCGCAGGTGTCGGGGTCGAGGACGATCGCAGCGCCCACCTTGCGCGCGGACATCAGCCCGGCGGCCTGGCGGAGGGTGTGCGTGGGGCCGATGGTCAGTACCACCGTGCTCATCGCGTCGCGGACCAGCATGTGTGGGCACCTCCTGAGGGTGAGGTTCCTTAGGTCGCCGTACTTCTCGTACTTCTCGTACTTCTCGTACTTCTTGTGCGTTCCGGGCGCCCCGGGGTGGCGGGTTCTTGGGGCCGTGAACTCCTGGGGCGCCGCAGGCCTCCCGGGTCGGGCACCGGGTCGTCGCAGGGTTGCCACAGGGCGGCCACGGGTCGGCCGTGGGCGGGCGGGGTCGGCGCGTGAAAGGGTTCACAAATTCACAAGCGCCCGTGTCCCCATGCTCACATGCCCTGTGTCCACAGGCAAGGGGCTTGCGGGAGTGCCGGGGGGCGCGGGCGCGCCTGCGCCCGCGCCCCGGTGGGTACGGTCAGGCGCCGCCCAGGTACCCCAGCACCTCGTCGTGGAGCAGCCCGTTCGACGCCGCCGCGTTGCCGCCGAACGGCCCCGGCGCCCCGGCGAGGGAGGTGAACCGTCCGCCGGCCTCCCGGACGACGACATCGAGCGCGGCCATGTCCCACAGGCTCAGCTCCGGCTCCGCGCAGGCGTCCACCGAGCCCTCGGCGACCATCATGTACGACCAGAAGTCGCCGTAGCCGCGGGTGCGCCAGCAGGCCCGGGTCAGTTCGAGGAAGCCGTCGAGCCGGCCGCGCTCCTCCCAGCCGGTCAGTGAGGAGTAGCCGAACGAGGCGTCACCCATCCGCTCCACCCCCGACACCCGCAGCCGCGTCGCCGAGGACAGGCTCCGACCGGTGTACGCGCCGCCGCCCTTGACGGCCCACCAGCGGCGGCCCAGCGCCGGGGCGGACACCACGCCGACCACCACCTCGTCGCCGTCCTGTCCCGGCGCCGCCTGCGAGCCGCCCTCGCCGCCCTCCCGGACCGCCAGGGCGATCAGGGTGGCCCACACCGGGACGCCGCGCACGTAGCTCTTGGTGCCGTCGATCGGGTCGACGATCCACCGGCGCGGACCGCCGCCGTCGGCGCCGAACTCCTCGCCGAGCACCGCGTCCCGGGGCCGGGCCCGCCCCAGCTGACCGCGGATCAGCTCCTCGGCCGCCTTGTCGGCCTCGCTGACGGGGGTCAGGTCCGGCTTCGTCTCCACCTTCAGGTCCAGCGCGCGGAAACGCTCCATCGTGACGGCGTCCGCGGCGTCCGCGAGCGCGAGCGCCAGCCGGAGGTCGTCGCCGTAGGCGGAGTCGGGGGCGGAGCGGGGGGTGTTCCGGGGGTTCTGCGGTGCGTTGTCGGACATGACTCGAACAGTATCGGCCACCGAGCCCGCCGGGCCGCCCCCGCGATACCCGCGCGGGTCGCCGCGGAAACCACGGTCAGCCGGAGAGCCCGGGATCGGCGCGGAAACCACGGTCGGCCGGAGCGCCCGGGATCGGCGGAGGAACCCCGGTCAGCCCGATGAAACCGGGATCGGCGGGAACGGGAGGGAGCGCCGGCTCAGTGCGAGGAGCCCGAGATCTGCAGCCCGATGACGCCGACGATCACCAGCGAGATCGACACCAGCTTCAGCACCGAGACGAGGTCGCCCAGGAAGGCCATGCCGTAGATCGCCGTACCGGCCGCCCCGATGCCCGTCCACACCGCGTACGCCGGGCCGACGTCGAGCTTCTTCAGCGACAGCGTCAGCAACCCGAACGACCCCAGGGCGAACAGGCAGAACGCGATGGTCGGCCACAACCGGCTGAAGCCGTGCGAGAGCTTGAGGCAGATCGCGAAACCCGTCTCGAAGAGCCCCGCGACCACCACAAGAAGCCAGGCCATCGGGCGTTCCTCCGTTTTTCCTGTCCGTATCCGCTCAAGAGACGTCCAGGCCGCGGACCACGTGGTCCCGGACGCCGCCCGGGCACCCTACGCCGCCGCGCGCCGCCGGGTACGGGCACCCCTGCCGGTACCCGTCAGGGATCATCACACAGCCTGCCGGAGAACTGCCCGAGAACTGCCCGGGAACGGTCCGCCGACGCCCGTCAGTCGCCCTCCCGGCGTTCCCGCGTGGAGAGCAGTCGGCGCAGCGAGTCCAGCCGGGCCGGCTCGGCGTGCCCGGCGGCCACCCAGGCGTCCAGCGCGCAGTCCGGCTCGTCGTGCGAGCACGCCCGCGGGCACTGCTCGGTGCCCGGCTCCAGGTCGGGGAAGGCGTGGATGACCTGCGACGGGTCGATGTGGGCCAGGCCGAAGGACCGCACGCCCGGCGTGTCGATCACCCATCCGGCGCCGCCCGGCAGCGGCAGCGCAAGCGCCGAGGTGGTGGTGTGCCGGCCCCGTCCGGTGACCGCGTTCACCCGGCCGGTCAGCCGCTGCCGCTCCACCAGCGAGTTGACCAGCGTGGTCTTGCCGACGCCGCTGTGCCCGACGAACGCCGTCGTCCGTCCGTCCAGCCGCTCCCGCACGGCGTCGACCCGCCCCGCCACCAGGTCGTCCTTCTTCGTCACCACGTACGCCAGGTCCAGCGCCCCGTAGGTCTCCAGGAGCGGCTCGGCCGCGGCCAGATCGGACTTGGTCAGCACCAGCAGCGGGGTGAGGCCGGCGGCGTAGGCGGCCACCAGGCAGCGGTCGATCATCCGGGGGCGCGGCTCGGGGTCGGCCAGCGCGGTCACGATCGCCAGCTGGTCGGCGTTGGCCACCACCACCCGCTCGTACGGGTCGGTGTCGTCGGCGGTGCGGCGCAGCACCGAGGAGCGCTCCTCGACCCGCACCACCCGCGCCAGGGTGTCCTTGGCCCCGGACAGGTCGCCGACCACCGCCACCCGATCGCCCACCACCGCCGACTTGCGGCCCAGCTCGCGGGCCTTCACGGCGATGATCTCGCGGTCGTCCACCAGGACCGTCAGCCGGCCGCGGTCGATGGTGAGCACCATGCCGCCGGCGGCGTCCTCGTGCTTGGGGCGGATCGAGCTGCGGGGCCGGGTGCCCCTGCTGTTGGGACGGACCCGCACGTCGTCCTCGTCGGGGTTCTTTCCGTAGCGGCGCATGGCGGACTAGCCCCGCTTCCCGGCCGGCCCGGCCAGCATGCCCGTCCACAGGTCGGGGAAGTCCGGGAGCGTCTTGCCGGTGGTGGCCACGTTCTCCACCAGGACCCCGGGCACCACCAGGCCCAGGACGGCGGCCGCCGTGGCCAGCCGGTGGTCCTCGTAGGTGTGGAAGACGCCGCCCCGCAGCGGGCGCGGCCGGACGCGCAGGCCGTCGCCGGTCTCGGTGACGTCGCCGCCCAGGGAGTTCAGCTCGGCCGCCAGCGCCGCCAGCCGGTCCGTCTCGTGCAGCCGCAGGTGGGCGATGCCGGACAGCACGGACTCGCCGTCGGCCAGCGCCGCCACGGCCGCGATCACCGGGGCCAGCTCGCCCACCTCCGACAGGTCCGCGGTCAGCGGCAGCACCCGCCCGCTGCCCGTGAGGGTGAGCCCCCGGTCCGTCAGCTCGCACGTACCGCCCATCCGGGTGAACACCTCGCGCAGCGCGTCCCCGGGCTGCGTGGTGCGGCGCGGCCAGTCCGGGACGGTCACCCGGCCGCCGGTGACCAGTGCCGCGGCCAGGAACGGCGCCGCGTTCGACAGGTCCGGCTCCACCGTCAGGTCCCGGCCCAGCAGCGCCCCCGTGGCCACCCGCCAGACGTTCGCGGTGCCGCCGTCCTGCGGGGAGTCCACCCGGGCACCCGCCTTGCGCAGCATGTCCACCGTCATCCGGATGTGCGGCAGCGACGGCAGCGTCCGGCCGGTGTGGCGCAGCTCAAGGCCCTTGTTGAACCTCGGCCCCGACAGCAGCAGCGCGCTCACGAACTGCGAGGACGACGACGCGTCCACGTCCACCGCGCCGCCCGCCAGTGACCCCGCGCCGTGCACGGTCAGCGGCAGCGCGCCGCGCCCCTCGTCGTCGATCCGGGCGCCCAGGGTGCGCAGCGCGTCGATCACGCCGTGCAGCGGACGCTCGGCGGCCCGCGCGTCGCCCTCGAAGCGGACCGGGCCGTCGGCGAGGGCGGCCACCGGCGGCAGGAAGCGCATGACGGTGCCGGCGTTGCCGACGTCCACCCGGGCCGCGCCGCGCAGGCCGGCCGGGATCACCCGCCACGCCTCGCCGCCGCCGGGGTTGACCGTTTCGTCGATCTGCACACCCATGGCCCGCAGCGCCTCCGCCATCAGGAGGGTGTCGCGGCTGCGCAGCGGGCGCCGTACCCAGCCCGGCTCGGCGGCCAGCGCCGCGAGCACCAGGGCCCGGTTGGTCACCGACTTCGAGCCGGGCACGTGGACGACGGCGTCCACGGCGCCAGGCGCGGTCGGAGCCGGCCACGGGTCGGTCTGCGCGGTGCACTCGGTCATGGTCAGCAAGCGTAGTGGCTCGGGTACGGGGAGATAAGTCCGCGAATACGGCGAAACCTGTCAGAAACAGGACGACAGTAAGCTCCCCGGCCGGTCCGGACGTTTCCGCGGCGGGTCTCGCGGGCTCTCGCGGGGCTCTCGCGGGGTTAGGCGGCATCTGGCGGGGGCTCGCGTCGGGCGGTGCTTCCGCGCTTCCGCGCTCCCGCTCGTCCGGGTCAGCCGGGCAGCAGCAGGCGGCCGCCCCCCAGCAGCGAGCACAGCGCGACGGCGTAGAAGACCATGAGCCACAGCGCGGCCGGGGTCCCGGTGAGGCGGGCGAGCTGGTCGGCGTCGGAGGAGCCGCGCGGGTCGCGGCGCCGGGTCCGCTGCAGCTCGGCCACCGGCCGGACGCCGCCGAGCAGCAGGAACCACACCACCAGGTAGGCGAAAGCCGCCTGGACCTGCGCCTTCGTGAGCCACGACACCAGGAGGAACAGCGCGCCGGTGACCAGCACGGTCAGCATCCCGTACGCGTTGCGGATCATGACCAGCATCACCAGCAGCAGCGCGGTGGCACCCCACAGCAGCGCGGTGATGTGCCCGGCCGCCAGCAGTCCGGCCCCGGCCAGCCCCAGCAGCGAGGGCGCGGTGTACCCCGCGGCGGCCGTCAGGACCATGCCGGGGCCGTGCGGCCGCCCCCGGGAGACGGTCAGCCCCGAGGTGTCGGAGTGCAGCCGTATGCCCTGGAGCCGGCGGCCGGTGAGGAGGGCGGCGAGCCCGTGCCCGCCCTCGTGGGCGATCGTGACGGCGTTGCGCAGTACGTGCCACACCCGGCGCGCCAGGACCGCCGCCAGCGCCAGCAGCGCGGTCGCGCCGACCAGCCAGCCCGACGGGTCCGGCTGGGTCCCGGTGAGCCGGTCCCACATCTCCGTGATGCTCGCGACGTTCATGCGGCGCTCATTCCTCTGCTGGTTCCTCTGCTGCTGGTTCGCCGATCCTGCGGTTCTGCCGGTCCTGCGGTCCCTCGCCGGGGCGGTTCACGCGCCGGGCCGGAGCGCGGGGGGCACGGCTGCCAGGGTGCCGGACGGTGCTGTGTGCTCTGTGGCCTCGGTGCCCTCTGTACGTGCCCGGTGGTCCGCGTGGTCCGGTGCCGTCGCCACGTCGGTGTCCGCCGCGGGGCGCCGCCGTGGCAGTGTGGCAGCATGTGCGGTCGATTTGCGGCGAGCCGGGGGCCGGAGGAGCTCGCGGGCCTGTTCGGGGTCCGGCAGTGGAACCCCGAGGAGGCCCTCGCGCCCGACTGGAACGTGGCGCCCACGAAGGATGTGCACGTCATACTCGACCGTCCCGTACGGGGTTCCGGTTCCCCGCACCCGGTACGGCAGTTGCGGGCGCTGCGCTGGGGGCTGGTGCCGCAGTGGGCGAGGACCCCGGACACCGGGCCGCCGCTGTTCAACGCGCGCGCCGAGACCGCCCACGAGAAGCCGTCCTTCCGCTCCGCCCTGGCCACCCGGCGCTGCGTGATCCCCGCCGACGGGTACTTCGAGTGGACGACGGGAGCGCAGGAGCGCGCCCTGGAGGAGCAGGGGCTGCGCAAGCGCACCCGCAAGCAGCCGTACTTCGTGACCCCCGCGGACGGCTCGGTGCTCGCCCTGGCCGGGCTGTACGAGTTCTGGCGCGACCCGGCCCTGCCGGCCGGCCACCCCCGCGCCTGGTGGGCCACCTGCGCGGTCGTCACCACGGCCGCGGAAGAGGCCCCGCTGGCCGACGTGGCCGGCCTCCTGCCGTCGCAGCGCCGCACCGGGACGGGCCCGCCGGCACCCGCGCCCCGCTCGCTCGCCGACATCCACCCGCGCATGCCGCTCGTCCTCACGCCGGACCGCTGGGACGCCTGGCTCGACCCCGCGACCACCGCGCCCGACGCCGTGCGGCCCCTGATGGAACCACCGCCGCCGGGGGTGCTGCGGGCCCACCCCGTGGGCTCGGCCGTCAGCAGCGTCCGCAACAACGGACCGGAACTCGTGGCGGAACTGACCGCCCCGGAAGAGGAGACGCTGTTCTGATGAGCTCCAGGGGCAAGGCGAACGAGTCGGCGGACCAGACGGCGGGCGGGGGAGCGGCTGGGGCAGGCGGGAGAAGGCGCGCCGCTGTCGGCCGCGCGCCCGGGGCGGGCCCGGAGACGGTGCCGACACCGCCCGGCGACGCCCGGATCACCTGGCATCCCGCCGTTCCCGCGGTGCCCGCCCGCTGCGTGCTGGCACTGGGCCACGGGGCGGGCGGCGGCATCGAGGCCCGGGACCTGGCCGCGCTGGCGGCGGAGCTGCCCGGCCGCGGGGTGCACGTCGCCCTGGTGGAACAGCCGTGGAGGGTGGCCGGCAAGAAGCTCGCCCCGGCCCCCAGGACACTCGACGCCGGCTGGTCGGCGCTGTGGCCCCGGCTGGCCGCGCCCGGCCTGCCCGTGGTCGCCGGGGGCCGCAGCGCCGGGGCCCGGGTCGCCTGCCGGACGGCGGCCGAGCTGGGAGCCGCGGCCGTCCTCGCCCTGGCCTTCCCGCTGCACCCGCCCGGCCGCCCCGAGCGGTCACGGGCCGGGGAACTGCTCGACGCCGCGGCGGCCGCCCCCCTCCTGGTCGTACAGGGCGGCGCCGACCCCTTCGGCCGGCCGTCGGAGTTCCCCGCCGGCCGCCGTCCCGTCGAGGTGCCGCACGCGGACCACGGGTTCGCGGTGCCCAAGCGGGCGGCCACCACCCAGGAGGAGGCGCTGGCCGTCCTCGTGGACGCGGTGACCGGCTGGCTCGCCGGGCTGGGCCGCGCCGAGGACTGAGCCGGGGCGTGGCGGCCCGCACCCGGGTGCGCGCCGTGTCCTGCTCGGCGGCTCCGTACGCCGTGCGGCGGGCGGCCGCGGGCCCCCGCGCCGCACCGCGCCGGTGGCCCTCAGCCCTGACGGGCGTGGGAGGTTGGCGGGAATGCGCGGGGCGGCGCCGATGTTGAGCAATACGGAAGTGCACGGAAGCCGCGAGTCGCGGCAGAGGGTGAGAGAGGCAGCGCATGGTTTCAGCCGCATGCCGGTCACGTCAGGTGGCCGCGGCCCAGACGGACGCCCAGACCGACGCGCAGACCGCGCCGCCGGCTTCCGGGCAGACACCCGAGCAGGCAACGGTAGCGCCGTACCTGTATCTGAACTGGACCGAGTGGTCGACCAAGGGCGACGGCAAGGCCGAGTCCGGCGCGCAGGTCACCCGTGCAATATCCTCGCAGACGAGCGTGCCCGTACCCGGGCGCGCCAGCGTCATCGAGGAGGTGGGTCCGGTCAGCGGCACCGACGACAGCACGGCGGACACCGCGGGTGCGTCCGGGGTGGGGGTACCGCCCGTGCCGAAGGCCACGGGGGATGCCCAGGAGAGCGAGACCGAGCGGAGCAGGCGCTTCGAACGGGACGCCCTGGGCTACCTGGACCAGATGTACTCGGCCGCGCTGCGGATGACCCGCAACCCGGCCGACGCGGAGGACCTGGTGCAGGAGACGTATGCCAAGGCGTACGCGTCCTTCCACCAGTTCCGTGAGGGGACCAACCTCAAGGCGTGGCTGTACCGCATCCTGACCAACAGCTTCATCAACTCCTACCGCAAGAAGCAGCGGGAACCGCTGCGCAGCGGCTCGGAGGAGATCGAGGACTGGCAGCTGGCCCGCGCCGAGTCGCACATGTCCACCGGCCTGCGCTCCGCGGAGTCGCAGGCGCTCGACCACCTGCCGGACTCCGACGTGAAGTCGGCCTTGCAGGCGATCCCGGAGGAGTTCCGTATCGCGGTCTACCTCGCGGATGTCGAGGGCTTTGCCTACAAGGAGATCGCGGACATCATGGGTACTCCCATCGGCACGGTGATGTCCCGGCTGCACCGCGGGCGGCGCCAGCTGCGCGAGCTGCTGGAGGACTACGCCCGGGACCGCGGACTGGTTCCCGCGGGCGCGGCGAAGGAGAAGGGCGCGGATTCATGAGCTGTGGCAACGCGCATGAGACGGACTGCTCGGAGGTCCTGAACCACCTCTACGAGTACCTCGACCACGAGATGTCCGACGAGGTCTGCGACAAGTTCCGGGAGCACTTCGACGAGTGCCACCCGTGCCTGGAGAAGTACGGCCTCGAAGTGGCCGTCAAGAAGCTCGTCAAGCGGTGCTGCGGCAGCGACGACGTGCCGAGCGACCTGCGGGCCAAGGTCATGATGCGGATCGAGCTGGTCCGCAGTGGCGAGGTCGTCCCGGAGCAGGACGTCCACGAGGCCGTTCCCGGCGAGGTCCGCGCGGGCGCGGCGAAGCCGGAGTCCGCGCGCGCCGACGCCACCGCGTCCGAGGCGCCGTCCGCCTGACCGCGGGCCTCACCCGACCCGCCCGGACCTCCTCCGCCCGGCTCACGACCTGAACCCGGCCCGGAGTCCCGGACCGTCCCACCGTCCCATCGGCTGACCGTCGGCCCGAACCGGCAGCGGGTCAGCCCGAAGCGCCGTGAACGTGAACGGCGCGCCGTCCCGGCGGGCGTCCCTCCCAGGACGCCTCCCGGTCTTCCTCACCTTCCGCGTCCGGCCGCGGCCGCGCTCCTCGCGCGTGTTCCCCCTTTTTCGCCGTCGCGACCTCTGCCTCTGCCGCTCTGTGCATCTGTTCCGCTGTCTCCGGAACGCGTCCGTCCTTTGGCACGGCAGCTGGTCCTCGGCTGCGCGGGGGCGCTTCTCACCCTCGCAGCGCAATCGTCAAGGCAATCAGTTGATCGTCACTCGGACGGGTGAGTCGTGATGCCCTCCTCCGGCGTAATCGGTCGAAGTCCGTCTTTGCCGACGCCAGCGGGCCTATCCTCCTGAGTCTCGTATGTGCATATACGCACGCACCCGCGGCCACCGCGGGTCGCAGGCCCAGGAGGACGAGGAGGCACGCCGTGTCACCCGCGCACCGCCGCGCCGCGCAGCCCGCACTCTGCCTGGGCTCCGCCTGTGCCCGGCGGGTCCGGCAGGAGGCCCAGCTCTCCACCGTCCAGGCCCTGCTCCAGGCGCTGGAACTGAAGGACCCTTACACGCGGGGGCACAGCGAGCGGGTCGGTGAGCTGGCCGCCCTGATCGCCATCGAGCTGGGTGCCACCGCTCCCCGGGTGGCCGCCGTCCGGCTGGGCGGCACCCTGCACGACATCGGCAAACTCGGCGTGCCCACCGGGGTCCTGCGCAAAAACGGTCCGCTCACCGCCGACGAGCGGCGTCTCATGGAGCGCCATCCGGCCGACGGCGACGACGTGCTGCGTGGCATCTCCGTCCTCGACGAGGCCCGGGCGGCCGTCCTCCACCACCACGAACGGGTGGACGGCACCGGCTACCCCTACGGGCTGGGCGGCGGCCGCATCCCGGAGGCGGCCAGGATCGTCGCCGTCGCCGACGCGTTCGACGCCATGACCTCCACCCGCTCCTACCGTTCCGCCCGGCCGGCCCCTGCCGCGCTCGCCGAACTGCGGAGCTGCGCGGGCACCCAGTTCGATCCGGTGATGGTGGAGGCGCTGGGCCGGGCGCTCGCGGCCAGCGGGTGGCGGCCGGCCGAGCCGGTCATCCGGCCGGCGGTACCGGTGGAGGTGGAGGCACGGCCGGAAACACCGGCGGCGGTGCCGGTGGAGGCGGGCGCGGCTGCTCCTGGGGTGTCCGGGCCGTTCGCGCCGGCCAAGGCGTTCGGCGGGACCACCGCGACCGGCGAGCCCCCGCCCGCCGCTCCGCCGCTCCCCACGGGGTCGCCCACCGTGCGGCCCGGCGGAGCGCCGGGGCCCACCGTGTGGCCTGGCGGAGCGCCGGGGTCCACCGTGTGGCCTGGCGGAGTGCCGGGGCCCACCATGTGGCCTGGCGGAGCGCCGGCGCCCGGCGGCCCGCGAACCGTCCCGTCCGGACCCGTCGACGGTGCCCTCCGGGGCGCCACCGCCAGGGTGGAGGGCCCGCTGCTGGCCGCCGCGGTGGCGCCCGGGCACGCGCCCGCAGTCCCGCCCGGGACCGCTCCCGAAGCCGTCCCCGAGGCCGTCCCCGGTGTCGCACTCGGGCCTGCGGCAGGGGGCGCACCCCCTCCGGCATGGTCTCTGACCTGGGCATGGTTGGATTCCGGTGCGAAGGGCAAGGAGGTCGGGTGAGGCCCGCGTTCCGCAACCGGCGGGCTCGGGCTGAGACAACGGCCAGAATGTGCAAGGTTGGTGTCGTGCAGGCGGGCAGGTCTGTACGGGCCGCACCGGGCCGATCGGCTGAGCGGGCAGGCGGGACGAGACGTTGAAGATCTTCGGAAGAGTGCGGCACCGGCCGTCGCCCACGTGGCGCCAGGCCACCGACCGGGCGTTCTCGCTGATCGACGACGGCCGGTACGAGGACGCGGGCGCGCTGCTGACCCGCGCCGCCGACCTGGAGCCCTGGCTCTCGGAGTCCTGGTACAACCTGGCGCTGCTGCACAAGTTCCGCCACGACTGGACCCAGGCGCGGGCCGCCGGCCTGCGGGCCGTCGCCCTGCTCGACCGTCCCGTCGGCGCCCCCGACTGGTGGAACCTCGGCATCGCCGCCACCGCCCTCCAGGACTGGCCGCTGGCCCGGCGGGCCTGGCAGGCCTACGGGCTGCGCCCGCCGCGCGAGGACGCCGGCACCGGTGGCGAGGAGTCGGTGCGGATGCCGCTGGGCAGCGCCGCCGTCCGGCTCTCCCCCGAGGGCGAGGCCGAGGTGGTGTGGGGCCGCCGGCTCGACCCGGCCCGCATCGAGGTGCTCTCCATCCCGCTGCCGTCGTCCGGCCGCCGCTGGGGCGAGGTCGCGCTCCACGACGGCGTGCCGCACGGTGAGCGGGCCACCGACCGCGGCACCGTCTACCCGGTCTTCGACGAGATCGAGTTGTGGGCGCCGTCACCCGTCCCCACCTGGCTGGTGCTGCTGGAGGCCGCCACCCAGGCCGACCGGGACGCCCTGGAGCGGCTCGCCGCGGAGGCCGGGTACGCCGCGGAGGACTGGTCGTCGTCCGTCCGGCTGCTCTGCCGCACCTGCTCCGAGAGCCGGATGCCCACCGACGACGGCTCCGCGGCCACGCGCGACCCCCACGACCACGGCGAGCCCGGCCACCCGGGCCACCTGAGCCACCTCAGCCGGGCCGGCGACGAGCCGGGCTGGACCCCGGAGCGCGAGTGCGGCGTGGCCGCGCCGGCCGGGCTGGTCCGGGGCCTGCTGGACAGCTGGGTCGCCGACAGCCCGGACAGCCGCGACTGGCGCGACCTCGAAGAGGTCTGCTGAGCCCTTCCGGACCGCGCCCCTGAGGCGGAGTGCGATGGTCCGGTACACGCGATCGGGCCGGGGCCCGTACCCTGGGGAGGATCACCGCACAGGTTCCGGGAAGGCAAACGTCGCAGATGTCCCAGCAGCACACCGAGCAAGACCTCGACTTCGTCGACGACGCGACCGACGCGGAGGCGCGGGAGAGCGCGCACCGCGAGCGCGGCACCGCTCGGCCGATCACCGTGGTCGGCAACCCCGTGCTGCACCGCGAGTGCAAGGACGTCACCGAGTTCGACGACGCCCTGATCGCCCTCGTCGACGACATGTTCGCCTCGCAGCGCGCGGCGGAGGGCGTGGGCCTGGCCGCCAACCAGATCGGCGTCGACCTGAAGGTCTTCGTCTACGACTGCGGCGACGACGAGGACGTCCGCCACGTCGGAGCCGTCTGCAACCCCGTGCTGGTCGAACTGCCCGCGGACCGCCGCCACCTGGACGACTCCAACGAGGGCTGCCTGTCCGTGCCCGGTGCCTACATGGAACTGGCCCGCCCGGACTACGCGATCGTGCGCGGCCAGGACCTCCAGGGCAACCCGATCACCGTCCAGGGCACCGGCTACTTCGCGCGCTGCCTTCAGCACGAGACCGACCACCTCTACGGCCGCCTCTACATCGACCGCCTGTCCAAGCGCGAACGCAAGGACGTGATGCGGCAGATGGCCGAGGCCACGCCCAAGTTCGAGACGGTCCCCAACGACTGAGCCGGGGCCGGGGTCGCGGTTCAGCGGTTGACGGCTTCGTTCTCCTCGACGGTCGTGGCGTAGTGGGCGTCTGACTGGCCGTCGGGGAGGGCCGGTCGGCTCGGTGCGCCGTAGGGGTCGGTGGACGGGGTCCAGGTGACCTTCCACACGACGCTCGCCGTCAGCCGGTAGTCGCCCGCCCGCGTGTACGTCACGTTGCAGTCGGCGTCCTTGGTGTCGACGGTGTACGTGCCCCCTGCCTGCCGGAGCGCGTACGTACAGGTACGGGGGTCGGCGTCGGCGGTGCCGGCGTCGACGGTCAGCTTCTCCGGCACGGCGAGTGTCGTCGCGGCGACGTGCACTCCGAGGGCCGCGTTGTCCAGGCTCGCGGTGACCCACACCCGGGGCAGCGCCTTCTCGAACGTCACCTGGGTGTCGAGGTTCACGAGTTCGTTCGCCCCGGTCGGCTTCAACGTGATGTCCGGCTTGGGCAGGATCGTCTCGTTGAAGGCGAGCCCGGAGAGTGTCCTGGGATCGATGGTGGGTACGGCGGGCGTCGACGGCTGAGCCGGGGCGATCCACTTCCAGGGCGAAAGGGCGATGCAGGTGGCGTTCGCGGTTGCCGGGTCCGGCGTGACCAGCTGGTACCAGGCACCCTTGTCGCCTTTGTGGAAGTCGTCTGCGCCGTACTCCCGTCCCATGGAGGCCCATGCGGACTGGTCAGATGTGTAGTTCGAGTTGATGTAGTCGGCGAACTGTGGGGGCGTGAATTCCGGCTCGTACCAGCACTGCGGCGGTGACCAGTTCGAAGTCATTGGAGCGGTCATCCGCACGCCGGAACCGTGGTAGCTCTTTTTGTAGGAGACCTTGGACTGGATTGTCTCGGGCGCCGGAGATTTGGTCGGAGGCGGTGCGCTGGCTCCTGGGAAGTGACTTGTGTCCGCGTAGCTCTGCGCCGGCAGTAAAAGCACTTCCGATGTCGCCAGTGCCAGCATGGTCGCAGCCCAGATGAACCTCACTGCTGGCACTGGGCAGCACCTCGCTGGGAGTTGTAAGTCGAAGTCTGCCAGGTTCCATCGGAAGCTTTGAGCATACGCGAGGTGTGAAAAATGAAGCTATCTGCACTGGGAGCTGTTTTCGCGGTCTTTCCGGTCTTTGTGTTCTTGTCGTACGCGTAGCGCTGATCCTCGCAGAAGGTCACCGCAGCCGTTGTGCTGTCGGTGACAGTGACCTTGCGATCGTAGAAGTGAACGGTTCCTGTGATGGTGGCACTGTCCTTCTTGCCTCCGTCGATAGCCTCGCTCCACGTCTCGGCGGCGTCTTCGACCAGGTATTCGTTGAACAGCGGCTGGTTCTTGTCGAGTTTGCTGACGGCTACGTAAGTAGCGTCCAGCCCGTACCCCTGGTCCCGCAGGATCGCGTCCTTCGTGGCGTCGCCCGTGGTGTCGGGGTCGATGACGACCTTGACGTCGCTGGGGAAGTCGAAGGTCGGCGCGCCGGCTGCCGCGGGGGTGGTCGTGGGGGCGGCCGTGGTGGGTGGGGGCGCAGAGGTGGTGGTGGTGGGTGACGAGGCGATCTTGTTGTCACTGCCGCCGCCTCCGCAGGCGGTGAGGAGGAGGGTGGCCGCGGTGAGGGTCGTTGCTGCGGTGGTGAGCGTGGTGCGGCGTGGCATGGGAGGGCTGTCTCCTGTCCTCGTGGCGCGCACCACGGCATGGCTGGCTGAGGAGACCGGTGCGGCAGAGCCCCCCCGGGCAGGCCGTGCCACATGGGGCGGCCACATCTGCGACTTTGGGAGCCTTACGTTAACGCCGTATCACCCAGGGTGTCCATGATCGCTCGTCAACTGGCGTGGCGGCGCCGGCACCGGAGGGGACCGGTGCCGGCGCCGCCACGGCAGGAGCGGGAACAGCGGGAGGGATCAGAAGTCGTCGTCCAGGGAGACGGTGCCCTCGACGGCGGTCTGGTAGGCCGAGACGCGGCGTTCGAAGAAGTTGGTGAGCTCCTGGACGCCCTGCAACTCCATGAACGGGAACGGGTTCTCGCTGTGGAAGACCGGCTCCAGGCCGAGCCGGACGAGGCGTTGGTCGGCGACGCACTCCAGGTAGGCGCGCATGGAGTCGGTGTTCATCCCGGGCAGCCCGTCCCCGCAGAGGTCCCGGGCGAACTGGAGTTCAGCGGCCACGGCCTCGCGCAGCATCGCGGTCACCTGGGCACCGAGGTCGTCGTCGAAGAGGTCCGGCTCCTCCTTGCGGACGGTGTCGACGACCTCGAACGCGAACGACATGTGCATCGTCTCGTCGCGGAACACCCAGTTGGTGCCGGTGGCCAGGCCGTGCAGCAGGCCGCGGGAGCGGAACCAGTAGACGTACGCGAAGGCGCCGTAGAAGAACAGGCCCTCGATGCAGGCGGCGAAGCAGATCAGGTTGAGCAGGAAGCGGCGGCGGTCGGCGCGGTCGCGCAGCTGGTCCAGGTTCTCCACGGAGTCCATCCAGCGGAAGCAGAACTGGGCCTTCTCGCGGATGGACGGGATGTTCTCGACGGCCGCGAAGGCGGCGTTGCGGTCGGCCGGGTCGGGCAGGTAGGTGTCCAGCAGGGTCAGGTAGAACTGGACGTGCACGGCCTCCTCGAAGAGCTGGCGGGAGAGGTAGAGCCGCGCCTCGGGGGAGTTGATGTGCTTGTAGAGGGTGAGCACCAGGTTGTTGGCGACGATCGAGTCGCCGGTGGCGAAGAAGGCCACCAGCCGTCCGATCAGGTGCCGTTCGGCCGGGGTGAGGCGGGCGAGGTCGGCGACGTCGGAGTGGAGGTCGACCTCCTCCACGGTCCAGGTGTTCTTGATCGCGTCGCGGTAGCGCTCGTAGAAGTCCGGGTAGCGCATGGGGCGCAGGGTGAGCTCGAAGCCGGGGTCGAGCAGGTTCCGGACGGTGGGCGTGCCCTGGTCGGCGGGAGCGGCCGCGGTGGTGGTGTCGTCGGTGGTGGTCACTGGCATGCCTCGCAGGACTCGGGGTTCTCCAGGGAGCAGGCGATCACGTCGGTGTCGGCCGCTGCCGGTGTGCTGGTAACGGGGGTGGGCGCCGGGGCGGTGGCCCCGGCGGCGCGGGCGATCCGGGTGGCCGGACGCGAGCGCAGGTAGTAGGTGGTCTTCAGGCCGCGGCGCCAGGCGTACGCGTACATCGAGCTGAGCCGGCCGATGGTCGGCGTCTCCATGAAGAGGTTCAGCGACTGGCTCTGGTCCAGGTACGGCGTGCGGTCGGCGGCCAGGTCGATCAGCGACCGCATCGGCAGCTCCCACGCCGTGCGGTACAACTCCCGTACCGGTGCCGGAAGGTCGGGCAGGCCCTGGACGGAGCCGGACGACTCGCGCAGCGCCTCGCGGGTGGCGGCGTCCCACCGGCCCAGCCGCTTGAGGTCGGCCACCAGGTAGGAGTTGACCTGGAGGAACTCGCCCGAGAGGGTCTCGCGCTTGAAGAGGTTGGACACCTGCGGCTCGACGCACTCGTAGGCGCCGGCGATGGACGCGATCGTGGCCGTCGGGGCGATGGCCAGCAACAGCGCGTTGCGCAGGCCGTGTTCGGCGATCCGGGACCGCAGCCGCTGCCAGCGTTCGGGCCAGTGCGGGGTGACGCCGTAGTGGTCCGGGTGGAGCACCCCGTCGGCGGTGCGGGTGCGGTCCCAGGCCGGCAGCGGGCCGTGGCGCTCGGCGAGATCGGCGGAGGCCTCGTAGGCGGCGAGCATCACGCGTTCGGCGATGCGGGTGGACAGCGCGCGGGCGGCCTCGGAGTCGAACGGCAGCCGCAGCCGGAAGAAGACGTCCTGGAGGCCCATGACGCCCAACCCCACCGGCCGCCAGCGCGCGTTGGAGCGGCCGGCCTGCTCGGTCGGGTAGAAGTTGATGTCGACGACCCGGTCCAGGAAGGTGACCGCCGTACGGACCGCCGCGTCCAGCCGCTCCCAGTCCATGCCGCCGTCCTCCGGCAGGCCGTCCTCGGACAGGCCGTCTTCGGACAGCGACCCCCGCGCCGCCGCCTCGACCGCGTCCGGCCGGACGAACGTCCCCAGGCTGAGCGAGCCGAGGTTGCACACCGCCGTCTCGCCGTCGTCGGAGACCTCCAGGATCTCCGTGCACAGGTTGGAGGAGTGCACGGTGTGGCCGGGGCGGGCGGTCTGGTTGGCGGTGCGGTTGGCGGCGTCCTTGAACGTCATCCAGCCGTTGCCGGTCTGCGCCAGGGTGCGCATCATCCGCCCGTACAGCTCGCGGGCCGGCAGGGTGCGGCGGGCCAGTCCGGCCGCCTCGGCGGCGCGGTAGGCGGCGTCGAACTCCGCGCCCCACAGGTCGACCAGCTCCGGTACGTCGGAGGGGGAGAACAGGGACCAGTCGGCGTCGGCCTCGACCCGGCGCATGAACTCGTCCGGAATCCAGTGCGCCAGGTTGAGGTTGTGGGTGCGGCGGGCGTCCTCGCCGGTGTTGTCGCGCAGTTCGAGGAACTCCTCGACGTCCGCGTGCCACGTCTCCAGGTAGACGGCGGCCGCGCCCTTGCGCCGGCCGCCCTGGTTGACGGCGGCCACCGAGGCGTCCAGCGTCTTCAGGAACGGCACGATGCCGTTGGAGTGCCCGTTGGTGCCGCGGATCAGCGCGCCGCGGGCCCGCACCCGGCTGAACGGGATGCCGATACCGCCCGCGTGCTTGGACAGCCGCGCCACCTGGTGGTAGCGGTCGTAGATGGAGTCCAGCTCGTCCAGCGGCGAGTCCAGCAGGTAGCAGGAGGACATCTGCGGGTGCCGGGTACCGGAGTTGAAGAGGGTGGGCGAACTGGGCAGGTACGCGAGCTCGCTCATCAGCCGGTACAGCTCGGCGACCTCGGCCAGCGCCTCGGGCGAGTCGTCGGCGGCCAGGCCGGCCGCCACGCGCAGCAGGAAGTGCTGGGCGGTCTCGACGGGCCGCCGGGTCGTGGGGTGGCGCAGCAGGTAGCGGCTGTGCAGGGTGCGCAGGCCGAAGTAGCCGAACCGGTCGTCGCCGCCGTCGCGCACCGCCTGCTCGGCCAGCGCGTCCAGTTCGGCGCCGTGCCGGGTGGCGAAGGCGGCGGTGCGGTCGCCGATGAGGCCCTCGCGGTGTCCCACGGCGATGGACGAGGTGAACGACACGGCGCCCTGGCTCGCGGCCTCCTCGCGGACGGTGCGGGTGAGCAGGCGCGCCGCGAGCCGGGAGTACGCGGGGTCCTCGGGGATCAGCCCGGCCGCCGACTCGGTCGCCAGCTCCCGCAGTTCGCGGGCGTCGGAGGCGGTGCCGCGGCCGCGCAGGGCGGAGGCGGCGACCCGGCCGGGGTCGGCGTCGGGCAGGTCGGCGGTGAGCTCGACGAGGAGCCGGAGCAGGGCGGCGCCGGCGGGATCGGCGGTGCCGGCAGGGTCGGCGGGAGACTGCCCGGGGACGCCGGCCCGGGGTACCTGGGCGGTGCCGGGGGCGGCGGTGGCGGGGGCGTGGGGCGCGACGGTCACAGGGTTGCTCTCCCTCAGCTGCGGTGGCGGCCGCGCGGAGGGAGACGGAAGGCAGGGCGGAGCCGTAGGGGGAGCGGGCCGCCGTGCGTCCGTCGGCCCAGTCCACGAGGCCCGGACGGTTGCGCGCGCGTCGACGGGATGACGACGCGGGCACGCTGCCGGCAGGCGATCGGGCTGCGCGGGTCCACGCCAGGGGCGTGGCCGCTCACCGTTGCGGGGCAGCGCCGGACTCTCACCGGCTTCCCCTGCGACAACGGGGTTGAGCATACATGTGGTGGCGTCTCTGCTGCGCACCCCTAGATCTTGTGTCGGGTGTGTCGCTCGTGGGCCTCTTCGAGCCGCTTGGTGATACGGGCCTCGCGGCGCAGTTCCAGGCCGGGGCGGTGCTGGGGCGGACGCCAGGGCCGCGGGGTCGGGTGGCCGTCGAGGCCCGGGAGGCCCGGGAGGCCCGGCAGGAAGGTCGCGGAGTTCGGCCCGAACGAACGGCGGCGCCCGGTGCGCGGAGGTGCGGCCCTCCGCTGCGACCGGACGCCGCCGTGCCGGTCACGCCCCGGCAGGCTCCGGTACGCCGCCGCCCTCGACGCCGGGCTCGGCGCCGGGGCCGGTCAGCGGACCGTCCTCGCCGGGCGCCTCCACCGTGTAGTCGCCCGGCGCCGTGCGGTCCACGCCCTGCGGTACCCGTACCGCCCGCAGCGCCAGGGTGAGGACGACCACCACGGCCGCGTTGAGCACGAACGCGGTGAGCCCGATGTAGCCGAGTCTGCCGATGCCGGGGATGTTCGCCGCGTTGCCGCCGAAGTGCGCCTGGCTCGGGCTGGACTGCTCGTACGCCTTCCAGGTGCCGTAGGCCATGCCGACCGCCCAGCCGGCCAGCAGCGCCCACCGGTGGAACCACCGGGTGAACAGGCCGCCGACGATGGCCGGCACCGTCTGGAGGATCCAGATGCCGCCCAGCAGCTGGAAGTTGATGGCCACCGTCTTGTCCATGGACAGCACGAAGACCAGCGCGCCCACCTTGACCACGAGCGATACCAGCTTGGACACCCGGGTCTCCTCCGCCGGGGTGGCGTTGGGCCGGAAGAGGTCCTTGTAGATGTTGCGGGTGAAGAGGTTGGCCGCCGCGATGGACATGATGGCCGCGGGGACGAGCGCCCCGATCCCGATCGCGGCGAACGCCACCCCCGCGAACCAGCTCGGGAAGACGTTCTCGAACAGCTGCGGGATGGCGAGTTGGGCGTTGTAGCCCTTGACCCCCTTGCCGACGCCGTCGGCCACCGCCATGAAGCCGAGCATCGCCAGCAGCCCCAGCATCAGCGAGTACAGCGGCAGGATCGCGGTGTTGCGGCGGATGACGTTGCGGCTCCTCCCGGCGAACACGGCCGTCACCGAGTGCGGGTAGAGGAAGAGCGCCATCGCCGAGCCCAGCGCGAGGGTGGCGTACGACCACTGGCCGGCCGGGAGGACCGTGAGCGCGCCGCGCGGCTTGCCGGTGGCCGGGTTCTTCACCGCGTACGCGGCGCCCGCCTTGTGGAAGATGTCGTCGAACCCGCCCAGCTTGTACGGGATGTAGACGATCGCCACCGCGATCACCAGGTAGATCAGCGCGTCCTTGACGAAGGCGATCAGCGCCGGCGCGCGCAGCCCGGAGGAGTACGTGTACGCCGCGAGCACCGCGAACGCGATCAGCAGCGGCAGGTCCTTGACGAACCAGTTGGTGGAGTCGCTGCCGCCGATCCCCAGGACGTCCAGCACGGCCTGGATGCCGACGAGTTGCAGGGCGATGTACGGCATCGTGGCCAGGATGCCGGTCAGTGCCACCGCCACCGACAGCAGCTTGGAGTCGAACCGCCCGCGGATGAAGTCCGAGGAGGTGACGTAGCCGTGCTTGTGCGAGACCGACCACAGCCGCGGCAGGAAGAGGAACACCAGCGGGTAGGCGACGATGGTGTACGGGACCGCGAAGAACCCGGCCGCGCCGGCGCCGTAGATCGCCGCCGGCACCGCCACGAAGGTGTAGGCCGTGTACAGGTCGCCGCCGAGCAGGAACCAGGTCACCCAGGTGCCGAAGCTCCGGCCGCCCAGGCCCCATTCGTCCAGGTGCAGGGCGTTGTCGGCGCGGCGCCAGCGGGCGGCCATGAAGCCCACCGCGGTGACGGCCAGGAAGAAGAAGACGAAGACGCCCAGTGCGACGCCGTTGACTCCGTCCTTCATCGCGCGCCACCTCCCTTGCGGGCCCGCTCCTCGCGGCGTACCAGCACGTACGCGGTGTACGTCAGCAGCGACGCGACGGGTACCCAGGCGAGCTGGTACCAGTAGAAGAACGGGATGCCGATGAGGGCCGGGCTGGTCCGCGAGTAGGAGCCCACCCACATCAGGGCGACGAACGGAATGATCAGGCAGACACCGGCCACCACCCGCGAGGGCGTCACGACCGTGGTACGGATGTCGGGTTGGCGGTGTTCCTCCGGGACTCCCTCCGGGACTTCCCCGGGTACTTCCTCCGGCACTGCAGACACGGCGCTGCGCTCCCGTCACCTAGGTCTCTGTGGTGCGCAGGAATCTAGGGGAGCGGGTCGGCGCGCGTCACTACCCCCGGGGGGTTTCCTCCGGGGGAGCGGGGCGTGCGGGCGCGCCGCGGCCAGGTTTCCCCCGAAGGGGTGATGACGTGGCTGCGGGCGGAGGGGGTGCCGGAGCGTCAGCGGGTGAACTGGTCTCCTGGGAAGGTGAGTTCGGTCGGGCGGTGCGGGTGAAGGGGGAGGATTCGGCGAACAGCACCCGGGGGCAGCGGAGTTCTGCTGCCAGGCGGCGGTGTCGCGGGTAACGGGATCAGTCGATGGGGCGGTTGAGGCGGGCGACGAACTTGTAGCGGTCGCCCCGGTAGACCGATCGCACCCACTCCACCGGCTCCCCGGTGCTGTCGATCGAGTGGCGGGACAGCAGCAGCATCGGCAGACCGACGTCCGTGCCCAGCAGTCCGGCCTCGCGCGGGGTGGCCAGCGAGGTCTCGATGGTCTCCTCGGCCTGGGCGGGGCGTACGTCGTAGACCTCGGCCAGCGCGGTGTAGAGGGAGGTGTACTTGGCCAGGTTCCGGCGCAGCGCGGGGAAGCGCTTGGCCGACAGGTGGGTGGTCTCTATGGCCATCGGCTCGCCGTTGGCCAGCCGCAGCCGCTCGATCCGCAGCACCCGGCCGCCGGCCTTCATGTCCAGCAGCTCCGCCAGCCGGTCGTCGGCGGTGATGTAGCCGACGTCCAGCAGCTGGGAGGCGGGCTCCAGGCCCTGGGCGCGCATGTCCTCGGTGTAGGAGGTGAGTTGGAGTGCCTGGGAGACCTTCGGTTTGGCCACGAAGGTGCCCTTGCCCTGGATACGCTCCAGCCGGCCCTCGACGACCAGCTCCTGGAGGGCCTGCCGGACGGTGGTGCGGGAGGTGTCGAACTCGGTGGCCAGCGTGCGCTCGGGCGGGACCGGGGTGCCGGGCGGCATGGTGCGGGTGATGTCCAGCAGGTGTCGCTTGAGCCGGTAGTACTTCGGCACGCGGGCCACACGGCCCGCGGTGCCGTTCCCCGCGGTCTCCGTGCCGCCTCCTGTGACGCTGTCCATGCCGTGTACTCCCGACTGCCGTCGTGCTGCCGTCACCGGCTTCCTCCGTTGATCGCGGTCACATGGTGGCACGGGCCGCCCTGCCGGAGGGAGGCGGTGGGGCGCTGATGCCTCAGGTGTCGGTCCGATAACGGACTCGACGGGTGTTCTTATACACCCTTGACACCCCTAAAGGTCTAGGCCAAGCTCCGGGTGCTGGTCTAAACCATTAATGACCCCGTTAGCGACCAGTCCCAGACCCACGAGCAGGACGCGGTTGCGGTGGTCCGCCGCGCGGCCGGCATTTCGGGCGGTGGGGGGAGTTTCGGGCATCCTGAGGAGGGTGGCATGAAGCGCAAGCTCATCGCGGCGATCGGCGTCGCGACCGTGCTCACCGCGGTCGCGGCGTGCGGCGGCAGTGGAAGCGGCGACAGCAAGGCCAAGAGCACGGCCGGCGCCAAGAGCTCGGGTACGGCCGACTTCAAGGGCAAGACGCTCAACGTGTGGCTGATGAGCGGATCCAACCCGCCCGGCTGGACGAAGGACATCACCGCCGCGTTCCAGGCGAAGTACCCCGGCGCCACGCTGAAGATCACCGTCCAGCAGTGGGACGGCATCCAGCAGAAGCTCACCACCGCCCTCTCCGAGAGCACCCCGCCGGACGTCATCGAGGTCGGCAACACCCAGACCCCCTACTACGCGGCCACCGGCGGTCTGAAGGACCTCACCAGCATCAAGTCCGCGATCGGCGGCGACGACTGGGTGCCGGCGCTCAACGGCTCCGCGGTCTACGACGGCAAGCAGTTCGCCGCGCCGTGGTACTTCGCCAGCCGCGTCGTCGTCTACAACAAGAAGATCTGGTCCGCGGCCGGCATCACCGCCACGCCCAAGACCCAGGACGAGCTCTTCCAGGACCTGGCCAAGATCCAGGCCAAGGGCACCAAGGACGCCTTCTACCTGCCCGGTCAGGACTGGTACGGCTTCGACGGCTTCCTGCTGGACGCCGGCGCGGACCTGGTGAAGAAGGACGGCGACAAGTACACCGCCAACCTCGACACCCCGCAGGCCGCAGCGGCGATCAACCTCTACAAGAAGGTCAACTCCTTCGGCACCGCGCCCAAGGACAAGGACGAGGCCACCCCGCAGCAGTCCGACGTCTTCGCCAAGGGCGACGTCGGCGCCTTCCTCGGCCTGGGCTGGGAGGCCAACGGCGCCATCACCAAGAACCCGGCGCTCAAGGACCAGGTCGGCTTCTTCCCCTTCCCGGGCAAGACCGCCGACAAGACCGCCAGCGTGTTCGTCGGCGGCTCCAACCTGGCCATCACCCAGGGCAGCAAGAACCCCGAACTGGCCCAGGACTTCCTGACCATGGCCATGTCCGACCAGTTCGAGGGCGAGTTCGCCAAGGAGAGCGGCGCCGTCCCGAACAAGGCGTCCCTCAACACCAACCTGCAGGGCAACGCCTACGGTGAGGCCGCCTCGGCCGCAGCGGCCAACGGCGGCACCACCCCGCTGATCCCGGCCTGGGGCAGCGTCGAGAACCCGCCCAACCCGATCTCCACGCTCTTCATGACCGGTGTGCTCCAGGGTGAGAGCCCGAGCGCGGCGGCGAAGAAGGCCGACACCGAGATCGACAAGCGGCTCAGCCAGCAGTAAGCACCCCTGACGGGTCCGCCCGGCCGCCGCCCATCGGCGCGGCCGGGCGGACCCGCCAGCGCCCCCAGCGGACGGTACGAGGAAGAGGCAAAGCATGGCCGCGCAGTACAGAGGGACGTCGAGCCGCGCCCCGGACGAGGCGGCGGTGACGCCCGGACCAGCCGGAACGCCCCCCGGTTCCGGCGCCCCGACCCCCGGCGGAGCCAACCCCGCCCGCGGCGGAGTACTGGCCGGCCGCGCCGCGCCGTACGTGCTGATCCTGCCCGCGCTGGTGGCCACCGCCCTGCTGCTCGGCTACCCGCTGGTCCGGAACGTGATCATCTCGTTCCAGACCCTCAACGCCTTCCAGCTGATCCAGCACACCACCCAGTGGGCCGGCTTCTCCAACTACAAGGAGCAGCTCACCAGCGCCGACTTCTGGCACACCACCGAGCGGTCCATCTTCTTCACCCTCGCCAACGTCGCGCTGATCATGCTCGGCGGCACCCTCGTCGGGCTGCTGCTCAACCGCCTCGGCAAGCGGATGCGGCTGACCCTCTCGCTCGGCCTGATCCTCGCCTGGGCGATGCCGTACGTGGCCGGCACCACGGTCTACCAGTGGCTGTTCGACACCCGCTACGGCGTCGTCAACTGGACTTTGTACAAGCTCGGTTGGCACTCCATGCACGGCTACAACTGGTTCGGCAGCCAGTTGTCCACCTTCGCGGTGATCACGCTCATGGTGGTCTGGGGGTCCATACCCTTCGTGGCGCTGAACCTCTACGCCGGCCTCACCACGATCTCCACGGAGATCTTCGAGGCCGCCCGGATGGACGGCGCCAGCGCCTGGCGGACCTTCAGCTCCGTGCTCTTCCCCATGCTCCGGCCGTTCTTCCTCAGCACGACGTTCCTGGAGATCATCTGGGTCTTCAAGGCGTTCACCCAGGTCTACGCGCTCAACGCCGGCGGCCCGGAGGGTCTGACCGAGACCCTGCCCGTGTACGCGTTCGTCGAGGGTGTCGGCAACCAGCACTACGGCAGCGGTGCGGCCATCTCGGTGCTGACCATCCTCATCCTGATGGCGCTGATGTCCTACTACTTCCGCATCATCCTGAAGCAGGAGGACGACCTGTGAGGCGCTCCCCGTTCGCACGCTTCTGGCCCAACGCCGTCGCGCTGGTCCTCTTCGTCTTCTTCGTCTTCCCCGTCTACTGGATGGTGACCACGGCCTTCAAGCCGGACCTGGACATCATCTCCACCACCCCGGTCTTCCTGCCGATCCACGGCACGTTCAGCCACTTCGACAAGGCCGTGCACGCCGCCGGGTTCTGGACCCTGGTGCGCAACAGCTTCACCGTCACCGTCTGCTCGGTCCTGCTGTCGCTGCTGGTGGCCATGGCCGCGGCCTTCGCGGTGGCGCGGATGCGCTTCCGCGGGCGCAAGGCGTTCATCCTCATCGTGATGATGGCCCAGATGGCGCCCTGGGAGGTCATGACGATCTCCGTGTACATGATCGTCCGCGACCAGGACATGCTCAACAGCCTGCTGCCGCTGACCCTCTTCTACATGATGATGGTGCTGCCCTTCACGATCTGGACGCTGCGCGGCTTCATCGCCGCCGTGCCCAAGGAACTGGAGGAGGCGGCCCTCATGGACGGCTGCACCCGCCTCCAGGCGTTCGTGCGGGTGGTGCTGCCGCTGCTCGCGCCGGGCCTGATGTCCACCTCCCTCTTCGGCTTCATCACGGCGTGGAACGAGTTCCCGCTGGTGCTCATCCTCAACAAGGAGAGCGGCCAGACGCTGCCGCTGTGGCTGACCCAGTTCCAGACCAACTTCGGCGACGACTGGGGCGCGACCATGGCCGCCTCCAGCATCTTCACGGTGCCCGTGGTCGTCGTCTTCCTCGTCCTCCAGCGGCGCGCCGTGGGCGGTCTGACCGCCGGGGCGGTGAAGGGATGACCGCGCCAGTGCTGCCCGCTTCCGAAACCCGCGACGACGCTCTCGCCCGGGACGCGCTCGCCGTCCTCCAGCCCGGCTTCGCCGGCACCACCGCCCCCGACTGGGTGCTGCGGCTGCTGGCCGAAGGGCTCGGCTCGGTCGCCCTGTTCGCCCGGAATATCGACACGCCCGAGCAGGTCGCCGCGCTCACCGCCCAACTGCGCTCGGTGCGGCCCGACGTGCTCGTCACCGCGGACGAGGAGAGCGGCGACGTCACCCGCATCGAGGTGCGCGAGGGATCGTCCTTCCCCGGCAACCTCGCCCTGGGCGCCGTCGACGACCCGGCGTTGACCCGCGCGGTCGCCGCCCAACTGGGGCGCAAACTGGCCGGCTTGGGAGTCAACTTCGACTGGGCTCCGTCCGCCGACGTCAACTCCGACCCGGACAACCCGGTGATCGGAGCCCGCTCCTTCGGCGCCGAACCCGAGTTGGTGGCCCGGCACACCGCCGCCTGGATCGAGGGGCTCCAGTCGGCCGGCGTGGCGAGTTGCGTCAAGCACTTCCCCGGCCACGGCGACACCGCCGTCGACTCCCACCACGCGATGCCGCGCATCGACCTCGACGCGGCGACCCTGCACGCGCGCGAACTGGTGCCGTTCCGGGCCGCGTTGACGGCCGGTGTGAAGGCCGTGATGAGCGCGCACATCCTGGTGCCCGCGCTCGACCCGGAGCTGCCGGCGACCCTCAGCCCGGCGGCGCTCACCGCGCTGCTGCGCGGCCCCCGCGAGGAGGGCGGCCTCGGCTACGACGGGCTGATCGTCACCGACGGCATCGAGATGCGGGCGGTCGCCGGCACCTACGGCATCACCCGCGGCACCGTGATGGCGCTGGCCGCGGGCGCCGACGCGATCTGCGTCGGCGGCGGCCTCAACGACGAGCAGACCGTGCTCGACCTGCGCGACGCGATCGTGGCCGCCGTGCGGGACGGCTCGCTGCCCGCCGAACGGCTCGCCGACGCCGCCCGCCGGGTGCGCGAGGTCGCGGCCTGGGCGGTGGCGGCGGCCGGCGCGGCCGAGCGGCTGCCGGCCGACCCCGGCGTCGGCCTGGCCGCGGCCCGGCGGGCGCTGCGGATCGTCCGCGACGCCGGCTTCACCCCGCTGGACGGACCGCCCTACGTCGCCGTCCTCGAACCCGAGGCCAACATCGCCGTCGGCGAGGACACCCCCTGGGGGGTCACCGCCCCGCTGGCCCGACTGCTGCCGGGCACCGAGGGCGACACCTACCGCGGGGCGGCGGAGGCCGCCGGGCTGCTCGCGGCGGCGGGGGAGCGGCGGGTGGTCGCGGTGGTCCGCGACGCCCACCGGCACGCCTGGATGGAGCAGGCCCTGGACGCCCTGGTGGCCGCCCGGCCGGACACCGTCGTGGTGGAGATGGGCCTGCCGCAGGCCGCGCCGCGCGGCGCGCTGTACATCGCCACGCACGGCGCCGCCCGGGTCTGCGGCGAGGCGGCGGCCGAGGTCGTGGCGGGCGTCGAACCGTAAGGCCGGAAGGGGTCCCGCCCGGCGACGGGCGGGACCCGACGAGCGGGCGCACGACGAGGGGCCGCCGGTAGCACCGGCGGCCCCCTGTCGTACGCGGGTCCTTACAGGCCCTGCCACGCGGGCTTGGCCGCGTAGGTGGCCCGGAAGTACGGGGCGAGCTTCAGCTTGGAGGCAGCCGCCTCGTCGACGACGACGGTGGCGTGCGGGTGCAGCTGGAGCGCGGACGCCGGCACCAGCGCGGCCACCGGGCCCTCCACGGTGGCCGCGACGGCCTCGGCCTTGCCCTCGCCGGTGGCCAGCAGCACCAGGTGCCGGGCCTCCAGGATGGTGCCGATGCCCTGGGTGATCACGTGGTGCGGGACCTGGTCGATGTCGCCGTCGAAGAACCGGGCGTTGTCCACCCGGGTCTGCTCGGTCAGCGTCTTGATCCGGGTCCGCGAGGCGAGCGAGGAGCACGGCTCGTTGAAGCCGATGTGCCCGTCGGTGCCGATGCCCAGCAGCTGGAGGTCGACCCCGCCGGCCGCCGACAGCGCCGCGTCGTACGCCTCGCACGCCGCCTGCACGTCCTCAGCCGCGCCGTCCGGGCCCATGAAGGCGTCCTCGGACAGGCCCAGCGGCTCCACGACCTCGCGCAGCACCACCGAGCGGTACGACTCCGGGTGCCCGGTCGGCAGCCCCACGTACTCGTCGAGCTGGCACACCCGGGCCCGCGAGGCGTCCACCGAACCGGCGCGCACCTTCGCCGCCAGCGCCTGGTAGACGGGCAGCGGGGTGGAGCCGGTGGCCACGCCCAGCAGGGCGTCGGGCCTGCGCCGCAGCAGGGCCGCGATGGCCTCGGCTATGGTCTCGCCGCCCGCGGCGGCATCCGGGACGATCACAACTTCCACGCTGGGCCTGCCGTTCTCATGAGGGGGAGGGGATCTGGCGAACAGGGGAGTACACGTCAAGGTGGTATAGACCACTTCCACCAGGGTACCCCGTGGCGGCCCCCGGGTGGCGGTGCGCCGGACCCGTTCCTGTGGTCGACTGGTGGGGTGCGTCGGGATGGAGGCGGTGTGCGTGAAAGCTCCCTCGGACCGTCTCGACGCCGCCGGCCGGCGCGAGGAGCGGCACATCATGGCCGGCGAGATCGCCGAGCAGCCCGAGGTGCTGGCCCGGCTGCTGGAGCGGGGCGGGCCCGCGATCCGCGCCACCGGCCGCGCCGTGGCCGCCCGCCGGCCCCGTTTCGTCCTCTTCGCCGCGCGCGGCAGCTCCGCCCACGCCGCCCTCTACGCGAAGTATCTCTTCGAGATCGAACTCGGGCTGCCCTGCGGCCTGGCCTCCATGTCCACCGTCACCGCCTACGGGGCCTCGCCCCGGTACGCGGACGTGCTGATGGTCACCGTCAGCCAGTCCGGTGGCTCCCCGGACATGGTCGCCTTCACCCGCGCCGCCCGGGAGGCCGGCGCCACCACCGTCGCGGTCACCAACAACCCCGACTCGCCGCTGGCCGAGGCCGCCGAGCACCACGTCGACGTACTGGCCGGCCCGGGAAAGGCGCTGCCGGCCACCAAGACGTACACGGCCGACCTGCTGGCGCTCCACCTGCTGGCGCGCGGCATGCGGGACCAGGACGGCGCCGAGGCCCGGGCGCTGCCGGAGCTGGCCGCCCGGGTGCTGGCCCGCGGCGACGAGGTGGCGCGGCTCGCCGAGCGCTACCGGTTCGCCGGCCGGATGGTCGTCACCTCCCGCGGCTACGGCCTGCCCACGGCCAGGGAGGCGGCGCTGAAGCTGATGGAGACCAGCGGCATGCCGGTCCTCGCTCCCTCCGGCGCGGACCTGCTCTACGGGCCGCTGGCCGTGGTGGACGCCGTCTCCCCGGTGATCGCGATCGTCACCGAGGGCCCCGGCGGCGACGCGCTCCAGCCCGTCCTCGACCGGCTGCGCGGCCGTGGCGCGGACCTCATGGTGGTCGGCCCGGCCAGCCAGGCCGCCGCGGCTCCCGCCGGCTTCGCCCTGCCCTCCAGCGGTCTGCCCGAGTCCCTCCAGCCGGTCCTGGAGATCCTCCCGCTCCAGCAGCTCGCCCACGCCGTCGCGGCGCGACGGGACTGACACCCGGCCGTTTCCTCACGCGACGGGACTGACGCGTGCGCCGTCTCCCGCCCGGAGGCGGCGCGCGGCGGGTGAGGGTACGGGCGAGCGGGCGCGGTCGACCCTCGGCGGCTGGCCGACTGCCGGACCCGGGAGGTCGGCGATGGCGCTCCCGCGCGCGTCGCCGACGTCGCGTGGATGCCGCCGGGCCGGCCTCAGCGGGTCGGTTCGAGACGTTCGGCGCCCAGGTGGGCGGTGAGGAAGCGCGCGGCGCGGTCGAGTGCGGCGTCCGCCTCGTCGAGGCGGCCGTAGTGGAGCTGGAAGACGTGGGGCAGGCCGGGGCCGACTTCGAGCGTGACCTCGACGTCGTCCGCGGCCGCGCGGCCGGCCAGCCGGACCGCGTCGTCGAGCAGCACCTCGTTCGCCCCGACCTGCACCAGGAGCGGGGGCAGCCCGGTGAGGTCGGCGAACAGCGGGCTGGCCAGGGGGTGCGCCCGGTCGCCCGCGCCGACGTAGAGATCGGCGTAGGCGCGCAGGTCGGCTTCGACGAAGATGGGATCGGCGTCGTCCTTGGAACGGATGCTCGCCCCGCTGAGGGTGAGGTCGGTCCACGGGGAGAAGAGGGCCACGGCGGCCGGTTGCGGCAGCCCGGCCTCCCGGGCCGCGAGCAGCGTGGCGAGGCTCAGGCCGCCACCGGCGGAGTCGCCGGCCAGGACGAGATCCCGCGGGTCGGTATCCGCCGCCAGCAGCTCGCGATAGGCGGCGAGTCCGTCGTCGACGGCCGCGGGGAAGGAGTGCTCGGGTGCCTTCCGGTAGTCCACCGACGTGGCTCGCAGCCCGGCTCGGCGGGCCAGTTCGCCGACCAGGCCGACGTGGGTGTCCGGTGAGCCGATGACGTAGCCGCCGCCGTGCAGGTAGAGCAGTCGGCCGCGTCCGGAGGCGCCGGCCGGCTCCAGCTCCAGGGCCGGCCGCCCGCCCACGACGGTCCTGCGGATGGCCACGCCCTCCGGTGCGGGGCGGGTGATGGCCGAGGCGAAGCCCTCGCGCTGCTCCTCGGGCGTGGGCGTGGTCTCCGTGCGGGGCGCGGCTCGGAGCGCCGCGTCCAGGGCGACGCGCTGCTGTCGTGACATGTGGGGCCTCCAGGGTCGGGATGCGAGGATGGATTCTTGGGAATCCATCCACCTGGGCCCAACCGTGTTCCATGGAAGATGATTCCCGGGAAGCTAATGGAGCAGCTGTGAGCCACGTCACCCCGATCTTCACCGACTTCGTCCGCGTCGAGACCCGGCTCTACAACGCGGTGAGCGCACGACTGCGCGCCGAACAGGGTCTGGGGCTCGGGCAGTTCGATTTCCTGGAGATCATCGACCGGGTGCCGGAGTGCCGCGTGCTCGACATCGTCGGCGAACTCGCGATCACCGTGGGTGCCGTCAGCAAGGCGGTCGACCGGCTGGTGGCCGCGGGGTGGTGCGTGCGGGTCGCGCACCCCCGGGACCGCCGCTCCTCCGTCCTCCGCCTCACCTCCGAGGGTGAGGAGCGGCTGGCCGCGTCCCGCCCCGTTGTCGAAAGCGAACTCGTCTCACTGACCGCGACGATCCCCCCTGGGGACCTGACCCGCATCGCCTCGGCCCTGGCCACCCTCCGCGCGACCCTCGAAGCAGGCGCTCAAGGCCAACCGGGCTGAGCGGTGCGTCCCGCGCACGCAACCGGCCCACCCCGGCCGAGCGGCGCTCCCTGGTCCCTCGCCGGCCGGCACCGCGTCTTCGGGTCCGGAAGCGGGTCCGGGAGCGGGTCCGGACGCGCCCCGTGGCGAGGGCCGGCGAAAAAAGGGGCGCCGGCCAGGCGAAAGAAGGGAGACGCCCCGGAAAAACTTCGGGCCGCGGTGCCGGAAGAGGACCCTCAACCCCTTCAGCACCGCAGCCCGGAGCTGCCGCCGGCGGCCGTGGCGGACGGGGTGTGCGGTCCCCGTCGGCCCGGTGGGGCCGGCCGTGAGACGGGCGGAGTAGTCAGGGCAGAGAACGCCGCCGCCTCGGTCCGCTCGCCTGTGCGGGGAGAGCGGAGGTTCATCCGTATTGTGGACTAGACCACTGGGCGTTGTCCACGGTGTGCCACGGAATTCCCGACGGTGCATTCCCCGTCCGCGGCCGGGTGAAACGCGCTGGCCGCCGGCTCCGGGCGCCGGTGTGCGGGAGCGCCGGGACCTCCGGGGTACGCTCGCAGGCGTGCCCTCCATGAACGACCTCGTACGCGAGCACACCGACCTCGGGCCCTCCGACCTGGAGTGGCTCCATCTGCTCGTTTCGGAGTGGCAGTTGCTCTCCGACCTGTCCTTCGCCGACCTCGTGCTGTGGGTGCCCACCCGCGACGGCACCCGCTACGTGTCCGTGGCCCAGATGCGGCCGAACACCGGGCCCACCTCGTACCAGGACGACATGGTCGGCCACCTGGTGCCGCGCGGGCGGCGGCCGATGCTGGACATGGCGCTGGACGAGGGCCGGATCGTCCGCGAGGGCGACCCGGAGTGGCGCGAGGAGGTGCCGGTCCGGGTGGAGTCGATCCCGATCCGCCGGGACGGCCGGGTGCTGGGGGTGATCGCCCGCAACACCAACCTGCTCACCGTGCGCACCCCCAGCCGGCTGGAGCTCACCTACCTGCAGAGCGCGTCCGACCTGGCGCAGATGATCGCCGCCGGCTCCTTCCCTTTCCCGGCCGAGCAGGTCGACATGGACGCCTCGCCGCGGGCCGGCGACGGGCTGATCCGGCTGGACGCCGACGGGATGGTGCAGTACGCCAGCCCCAACGCGCTCTCCGCCTTCTACCGGCTGGGCCTGACCGCCGACCTGGTCGGCGGCCACCTGGGCCGGATCACCGCCGAACTCGCCCCGGTCCGGGGCCCGGTGGACGAGGCGCTGGAGAAGCTGGCCAGCGGGTGGGCGCCGCGCGAGTTCGAGGTGGAGGGCGGCGACGGGGTCATCCAGCTCCGGGCGATCCCGCTCAAGCCCAAGGGGGTGCGTACCGGGTCGCTGGTGCTGCTCCGCGACGTCACCGAACTGCGACGCCGCGAGCGGGAGTTGATCACCAAGGACGCCACCATCCGGGAGATCCACCACCGGGTGAAGAACAACCTCCAGACGGTGGCGGCGCTGCTGCGGCTCCAGGCCCGCCGGATGGACTCGCCGAAGGCGCGGGAGGCGCTGGAGGAGGCGGTGCGCCGGGTCGGCTCGATCGCCATCGTCCACGAGACGCTCTCCCAGACGCTCGACGAGAAGGTGGACTTCGACGAGATCGCCGACCGGGTGCTGGCCATGGTCGCGGAGATCTCGCCCGGCCGGGTCACCGCGCGCCGCGCCGGCCGGTTCGGCATCCTCAGCGCCGAGACGGCGACCCCGCTGTCCATGGTGCTCACCGAACTGCTCCAGAACGCCCTCGAACACGGCTTCGGGCCCGGCGAGTCCGGAACGGTCGAGGTGGGGGTCGGCCGGGCGGGGGAGCGGGTCACCGTGTTCGTCCAGGACGACGGGCGCGGGCTGCCCCCCGGCTTCGACGCCCAGCAGGCCGGCAACCTCGGCCTGCAGATCGTCCGCACCCTGGTGGTCGGCGAGCTCGGCGGAGCCTTCGACATGCAGCCCGCGCCGACCGGGCGCGGCACCCGCGTGGTTCTCGAACTCCCGCGCGAGGCTTGATATTTCGCCCCGCCGGGGATTCGCGGGACGAATGTGCGGGTCCTGTGGATTCCCGGTGTCGGAGTTCTGAACGCCGGGAATCCACCCCCGTCGGAAAGCGGAAGGAGCCCCCGCCGGTGTGGCGGAGGCTCCTGCATGCTGTGTGCTGCGCGTTAAGCGGTGCTGCGCGCTGCGGCTCGGGGGGTAAGGCTGTGACGTATGTCAGGCGCTGGCGTTGCGGGCCCGGTTGCGGGCGGCGCGGCGCTTCATCGCGCGGCGCTCGTCCTCGCTGAGGCCACCCCAGACACCGGCGTCCTGGCCGCTCTCCAGTGCCCACTGAAGGCACTGGTCCATTACGGGACAGCGGCGGCAGACGGCCTTGGCTTCCTCGATCTGCAGCAGCGCGGGACCGGTGTTGCCGATGGGGAAGAAGAGCTCAGGGTCTTCCTCGCGGCAAACGGCGCGGTGACGCCAGTCCATGGCTGCTCCAACTCCTCGTGTGACAAGCGGATTGCTTGTGAATGTGAACGCTTTCACGAATCCCCCCGCAGAGAACGGGACGCAACCCAGCCGTCACTGGCTGGTAGGGCCCCGCAGGATGAGGTAGGAGATTCGGGCTCTCAAGGGGGCCTTGTTCGGCCGTCCCGATCGCCAGTAAGAGACTCGCAAACCTCGGCTGGAGATACAACCCCTTCCGGAAACTTTTTTTGGAATCGACGGTGTCGCCTCGGTCACAGCCGTACTTCCAGGGGGTGCGGGGCAGCCTAAACGTTCGAGTAAAAGGACTTTGGGCTCTTCTGCTTACACAATCACACGCAGTGCACGGCGTACGCCTGTGAAGGTCGCGTTCGTCCGCAGTCCCAGGTGGTCACCGTCGACCTGGAAGGGCAGCGGGGCCTGCGATTGCAAGGTGAAGTCCGTCAGATCGTGCAGGGTCACCGCGTACTTGCCGTGCGGCCCCCGTTCCGGGGTGGAGCGGAGCAGCTGCGTCGCGTAACGGGTGCCGGCCACCGCGGACATCTTCGTGACGCCCAGCACATCCAGCGCGGTGTCGAACGAGGCCCTGGGGGAGGCGTACACAGGCCGGTTGCCCAGGTAGGTCCACGGCGAGGTGTTGCAGATTATCGCGGTGGCCAGGCCGTCCACCGGCGCGCCGTCCGGCCGCCGCAGCGTGATGACGCCGTGCCGGCGGTTCGGGTCCGCCATGAACTGCCGGGCCACCTGCCGCAGGTAGAGCGCGTGCGTGGAGCGCTTGCCCAGCTCCCGCTGCTGCTCGACCCGGCCGACCACGCCGGCGTCGAAGCCGAGGCCCGCGCAGAAGGTGAACCAGCGGGACGGCACGCCCTCGTCCTCGGTGCCCGGGGTGCCGCTGACCAGGCCGAGGCCGACCGTGCGCGAGGTGCCGGCGCGCAGCGCGTCCAGCAGCGCGCCGGTCGCCTCCACCGCGTCGTTCGGCAGCCCGAGGGCACGGGCGAAGACGTTGGTGGAGCCGCCGGGGACCACCGCGAGCTTCGGCAGCTTCTCGGGGTCGGGGCCGTGGTGGAGCAGGCCGTTGACGACCTCGTTCACGGTGCCGTCGCCGCCCAGGGCGACCACCAGCTCCACCTCGCCGCCCTCGGCCGCGCCGCGGGCCAGGTCCCGGGCGTGGCCGCGGTAGCCGGTGGTGGCCACCTCCAGGTCGAGGTCGCGGGACAGGGCGGTGCCGATCACGTCGCGGACGCGTGCGCTGGTGGTGGTCGCAGCCGGGTTGACGACGAGAAGAGCACGCATGCTCGACAGCCTACCTACGAGTTTTCGCACCGGGCTACGCTGGCTGCTGTGAGCCAGAAGACGACAAAGCGCACCCGGCAGGCCGCGGCCGGACCCGGCGGAGCCGCTCCCGGGCGGGCCGCGCAGGCCGCCAGGACGGCCAAGGCGGCCGGCCGGGCCGGAGCTGGGGACACCGCCGAGGACGAGGCCGGTACGGCCGGAGCCGCGGGCTCGGCGGGCGGTTCCCGCGGCGGCTCGGACGCCGGCTCGGACGTGGGCTCCGAGGGTGGTGTGAAGGAGCGCGCGGGGGGCGCGAAGGGAGCGCCGGGCGCCGGCGCCGACGCCCCTGCCGGACCGCCTCCGGCGCGGCTGACCGTCGCCGCCGCGGTGGCCGCCCTCGAAGGGCTGGCGGTCGTGGTCTGGGGGATCACCATGCTGGCCGCCGGCGGCCAGGACGTCCTCGCCGGGATACTCATCCTCGCGCTCGCCGCGCTGCCGCTGTCGGCCGCGTACGGCCTGCGGCGCGCCCGGCGGTGGAGCCGGGGGCCCGCGCTCATCATGCAGCTGCTCTCCCTGCCCATCGCCTGGACGATGCTGCACAGCGACGGGCTGGTGGTGCCCGGCGGCGCCGTGCTCGGCGTGCTGGCGCTGCTCGGCCTGGGCGTCCTGGTCCACCCGGCCACCACCGACGCCCTCGGGATCAACCGCACCGCGGGATGACGGGCGGGCCAGGGCCTGGCACCCGACCGGTTCCGGTCCTGAGGCGGTCCAGATCCGGTCCTGAGCCAGCCGTCCTGAACCGGTCGCGACTCGGCCCGGCGCGGCTCTGATCCGGCGGCGCGGCCGGGGGAGCGGGTGGCATGACGTGGCGGCGCCCCGGCCGAACCGGCCGGGGCGCCGCCACGTCACGTCGTCACGTCGTCACTCGTCGATGAGGAGCTTGTCCCGGAGCTGGGCCAGGGTGCGGGCCAGCAGCCGGGAGACGTGCATCTGGGAGATGCCGACCTCCTGGGCGATCTGCGACTGGGTCATGTTGCCGAAGAACCGCAGCAGCAGGATCGTCTTTTCACGGGGCGGAAGCTGTTCGAGCAACGGTTTCAGCGACTCGCGGTACTCCACGCCCTCCAGCGCCTCGTCCTCCGAGCCGAGGGTGTCGGCGACGGCCGGGGACTCGTCGTCGGTGTCGGGGACGTCCAGGGAGAGCGTGCTGTACGCGTTGGCGGACTCCAGCCCCTCCAGGACCTCCTCCTCGGAGATCTTGAGGTGCTCGGCCAGCTCGTGGACGGTGGGCGCCCGGCCGTGCCGCTGCGACAGCTCGCCGGTGGCGGTGGTGAGGGCCAGCCGCAGTTCCTGGAGCCGGCGCGGCACCCGCACCGCCCAGCCCTTGTCGCGGAAGTGCCGCTTGATCTCGCCGACCACCGTCGGGGTGGCGTACGTGGAGAACTCCACCCCGCGTTCGACGTCGAACCGGTCCACGGACTTGATCAGCCCGATGGTGGCGACCTGGGTCAGGTCGTCCAGCGGCTCGCCGCGGTTGCGGAACCGGCGCGCCAGGTGCTCCACCAGCGGCAGGTGCATGCGGACGAGCTGGTTGCGGAGCTCAGCCCGTTCCGGAGAGCCGTCGGGGAGGTCGCGCAGCCGCAGGAAGAGCGCCCGCGCGCCGGAGCGGTCAGGGGCCTCGGGGACGGCCGGCCAGGTGCCGCCGTCCTCCTCGTGCCCGGCCTCGTCGCGCGCCGCATCCCCGTGGGCCGCTTCCTCGTGCCCGGCCTCGTCGCGCGCGCCCTCCCCGTCCCCGTTCCGGGTCCCGGCCTCGGCCTCGCGTTGTCCGTCCTCGGGCCGCTCGGCGGCCTCCGGCCCGCCGGTGCCCTGCCCGGCGCGGGCCGCGCCGGGGCGCGGCGTCCGGCCGGCCGCTGTCCGGACCCGGGGCCGGGCCGCTGCCCGGGCTGCTCCGCCGGTGCCACGCGCTCGTGCTGATCCATCCGGTCCGCCTGCTCCGCCTGATCCGACGCGTCCAACACTTTCCTGCGGTCCGCACCGCCGCGGGCCCGGGCGGGCCCGGGCACCCCCGGCTCGGGGCGGGACCTGACCTGCGGCTGCGCCGCTCCGGCGCCGTCTGCCGCCGTGGTGGCGGCGCCGCCGTCCGGCGGTTCCGACGCCTGGACCGGGACCTGGCGGCGGTCGCCGCCCCGTCCGGCCCCTGCCGCCTGCTGCTCCGCCGGTGTCCCGGGCCGCTCGGCGGGCGTCACGACGGCAGCCCCGGACTCGTCCGGTACCGCCCGGTCCGTCCGCGCACCACGACCTGTCCGTACACCGCGGCCACGCCCTGCCCGCGGTTCACGACAGCCCGGGTACGGCGCCGCGCTTCTTGTGCAGGCTGATGCTGACCGTCTTGTCCTCCGCCACGGTGGAGTCGACCTCGCCGGCCAGTGCCGAGAGCACCGTCCAGGCGAAGGTGTCGCGCTCCGGGGCGCGGCCGTCGGTGGTCGGGGCGGAGACGGTCACCCACAGGGAGTCGCCGACCAGCCGGAAGACGCAGCTGAGCACCGAGCCCGGCACGGCCTGCTGCAAGAGGATGGCGCACGCCTCGTCCACGGCGATGCGCAGATCCTCGATCTCGTCGAGGGTGAAGTCGAGTCGCGCCGCGAGCCCGGCCGTGGCCGTGCGCAGCACCGACAAGTAGGCCCCCGCCGCGGGCAGCCGGACCTCCACGAAGTCCTTCGACACGGGGTCGCCTGCGATCTGGGACACCCACACCTCCAAGGTGGCACACGGTGATTGCTCTGGTCCGCAGCGACGCTACCGCGATAGCCGCTGGGCTGTCGCCCGGGAAGGGCGCATCCGACGACGGATCTCTCACCCAAGGTAAGCACATGAGTACGTATCGTGGGTATCCGGGTCTGCCGTCAAGGGGTCTGGCGTCCATGGGGCGGACCTCAACGGGCATGGGCGCGCGCCTGGTTGGGCGAGCGGTCGGCTCCTGCCGCCCGCTCGGCCAGGGCCCGCAGCGCCGGACCGCCGAGCCGCTGCACGGTCCACTCGTCCTGCGGCAGGGCGCCGATCGAGCGGTAGACGGCCAGCGCCTTCTCGTTCCAGTCCAGTACGGACCACTCGAAGCGCTCGTAGCCGCGTTCCACGCACACGGCGGCGAGTTCGGCCAGCAGCGCCCCGCCGTGCCCGGCGCCGCGCCACTCGGGGCGGACGTAGAGGTCCTCCAGGTACAGGCCCGGAGTGCCGGTCCAGGTGGAGAAGTTGCGGAACCACAGGGCGAAGCCGACGGGTTCGAACGCGCCGGTCTCAGTGCCGGCCTCCGCGCCGGTTTCCTCGGCGGCCTCCTCGCCGGTGGGCGCGTCCGCCGCGGAACCGCTGGCGCCGGCCGGACCGCTGAAGCCGTCCGCCGGGCCGTCCACGGCGACGAGCGCGGACGCGACCGGGTCGGGGCCGAACAGCGCGGCGTGCAGCTGCTCCACCGTCGCCCTGGCCTCGTGCGGTGCCTTCTCGAACGCGGCGAGTTCGCGGACCATCGCGTGGATGGCCGGTACGTCCTCGGGCGTCGCTGCGCGGATCATGCCACCAGGTTACGGCTCCGGCGCGCGCTGGGCACAAGGCTTCGCGGGAGCGCCCGAACCGGCGTGCGGGTCAGCCGGACCGCCGCCCGGCCTATCGCTCGTCTGGGTGACATGTCGAGCGGCACCGCCGGCCCTCCGCGGCGCCGCCGTCCGGGGCCCTCCGGCTCCCGGGAGGGGCCGCGGCAGTGCATTCTTGGTGCCGTGCACGAAAAGGACCCGGAGCCCGGGTGGGCCACGCGCGAGAACACCACCGCGGTCGGCGACGCGGGGGACGCGCTCACCGCGACCGTACGCGGCCTGCTGCCCTCGCTGACGCCGGCCGCCGCCCGGATCGCCACGCTGATCGTCGAGGACCCGGCGCGGGTGGCGCGCAGCACCATCTCGGAGTTGAGCGTGCTGGCCGGCACCAGCGAGTCGTCGATCGTCCGCACCGCCCGGGCGCTGGGGTTCAGCGGGTACCCCGAACTGCGGCTGGCGCTGGCCGCGTCGGCGGCCCGGCAGGGGTCGCGCCCCACCCTGTCCTCGGGGATCACCCCGGAGGACTCGGTCGAGGAGGTGATCGCCAAGCTCGTCCACACCGAGTCGCAGGCGGTGCTGGAGACGGCCACCCAGCTCGGCGCGGACCAGTTGGCGGGGGCGGTCGGCGCGCTGTGCGGCGGAGGGCAGCTGCACATCGCCGGGGTCGGCGCCTCCGGCCTGGTGGCGCAGGACCTCCAGCAGAAGCTGGCCAGGATCGGGCGGCCCTGCCACGCGCACGGCGACTCGCAGTCCGCGCTCACCAGCGCGGTGCTGCTCGGCGAGCGGGACGTGTTCCTCGTCGTGTCGCACTCCGGCGAGAGCCGTGACGTCATCGAACCGCTGCGCCGGGCATCGGAGTTGGGCGCCACCACCGTGGTGATCACCAACCACCCGATGTCCACGGCCGCCCGGCTGGCGGACCACGTCCTGGCCTCGGCCGGCCGCGAGACCACCTTCCGGCCCGGCGCGATGGCCAGCCGGATCAGCCAACTGGTCGTGGTGGACTGCTTGTTCGTCTGTGTGGCGCAGCGCACCTACGACACCTCCAGCGCCGCCCTGCGCACCACCCACCAGGCGCTGGAGGGCGGCCGGTCCTGAAGACCGGCCGCCCTCCGCCGTTCAACCGCGTCTGTGAGCAGGGTTCGTGGGCCGGGTCACCCGGTCACCCCGGTCACCCCGGGCCTCCGATCCTCCGGTCAGGAGGCGGGCACCAGGTCCACGTCGGCGGCGTTCACGAACGCCATCCGGTGGTTGTAGACGATCTCGTAGACCTTCGTCGTGCCGACGAAGTCGTGCCGGTCGTACGGAGCCGAGCCGTCGTAGTCGATCGCGAAGTACGTGTCGGTGTTCACCGCCGGGCCCGAGGCCACGTAGGACTGCCCGGCCAGGATGGCGTACTTCTTCGCCGCGGTCTGCGGGCGCGGCGTGCCGCCCTCGTAGGCCACGAAGTCCGCCGGGTAGACCGACGCCTCCGGGTAGGCCGTCGTGTAGACCGGGATGGACGCCTTGCCGGCCTTGGGGACGATCCGCTCGGCGCTGGTCGGCACCGTCGTCGGGTGGTTGCCCGACGAGTCCTGGAACCAGGCCTCCTGGCCGCCGAACCAGATCGCGGTCCAGCCCGGCCTGCGGTCGGCGACCACGTAGCTCTCACCGGTGGACGCCTTGTCGCCCCAGTCGTTCATCGCGTCGGTGCCGGACCCGGTCGGGTGCAGGTAGGGGTCGGCCAGCAGCGGGGCGGTGGTGCTCGGCGAGGTGTACAGCGGGACGAAGTCGGACGGCGCGTCCTTCGACGTCACCGGGCAGTCGTACGAGCGGTACGGGCCGGGGAACCGCTTGTAGCCGGCCGGGTCGTCGCAGTACGTCGTGGTCTGCCGGTTCGCCTGGAACGCCGGGTCGATCGTCACCACGTCGCTGGACGGGGCGGCGGTGGCGTGGATCGGCGCGCCGGCCAGGTCCATGAAGTGCGCCCAGTCCCAGCCCGGTCCCGGGTCCCAGTGCTGCGTGGCGATACCCGACTCGGAGCTGCCCGGCACGTTGTCGTGGCCCAGGATGTGGGCGCGGTCCAGCGGGATGTGGTACTCGTCGGCCAGGTAGCGCACCAGCGCGGCCGTCGAGCGGTACAGGTCCTCGCTGAACCAGGTGGCCCCGTGGGTCGACCACGCCTCCTGCTCGATGCCGATGGAGTGCTGGTAGAAGGACCGGTTGCCGCTGTCCCAGGCGATGTCCTTGTTCGGGATCATCTGCGTGACCAGCCCGTCGGAGGAGCGCACCACGTAGTTGGCGCTGGCCTGGTACGTCGGGTCGGTGAAGAGGTCCAGCGTGCCGTCGTAGGTCTCGTCGGTGGTGTGCAGCGTGATGTAGCGGATGTCCAGGCCGCCGTTGGGGCGGTCGGCCAGGTCGTGGCTGCCGTAGTCACCGAGGTCGCTCGGGTCCAGCAGGGTGTAGGCACCCGGGACGGTGTCGCAGGTGATGGTCCTGGGGCACTCCGGCTTCTGGCCGCCCTCCGGCGGGGTGACCTCCTTCAGCCCGAGTTCGCGGACGTCGTTCCGGTTCGGGTGCAGGCCGCGGACCGGGGCCAGGGTGAGCTGCTGGCCGTCGTCGGTGGTGCGGGCCGCGCCGGTGCGCATCGCGTCCCACACGCCGTCGGCGAAGGCCTGGGCGACCGAGTCCTCGGTGGACTGGCTGTAGCGGGCGGCCGCCGCGTACCAGCCGTCGACGGTGCGCGGCAGCCGGCCGTGCCCGTAGCCCCTCGCGTACGAGGCGAGGAGGGCGGCGCCGCCGCGGATGTTCTGCGCCTCGTCGGTCTCGACGGCGGCGGCGTCGGTGCCCAGCAGCTTCGCCGCGGCCGGGGCGGTGTGCTCGGCCGGCGCGGTGAGCAGCTTCGCGTAGCGCGGGGACTGGGTGGACAGCCCGTCCGTGTCGAGGGTCGACGCGGTGAGGTCGGTGAGGTTCATCGGGCCGTAGCCCGCCTCGGCGTTCACCTGGCCGCCGTGCGCCTCCCAGCGGGTCTCGTAGTACGACACCGCTTCGAGCACCGGCAGCGGGACGCCGAACTCCGTCGCGGCGGAGGCGAACTCGCCCTGCCGGGTGGCCTGCGGGCCGGCGGCCTGGGCCGTCGTGGTGGTACCGACCGCGGTCACCGAGAGGCCGGCCAGCAGCGACAGCGCCGCCACGACGGTCTGCGCTCTGCGGCGGCGGGGGGTTCTGAGGGGGCGGTGCATCCAGGCTCCTCGCATTGCTGTGTGCGTGTGCATGGCAACGTGCTGCTGGCCGCAGCCTTGCGAGGTCGACTGGCAGTTAGCAACCACCCGGACGTAAATCCTGGAACTTTTCTTCATGTGCGAGGGCATGAGTCGGTGCGGGCCGGGCCAATCGGGCACGCGAAACCCGGTGCGGGGCAGCCTCGTTCGAGAAGGGGGAGTTGAGCGGCGCCGAGCCCGGACACGAGCTGTCGAGGGCCGGCCCCGGCGCCTTCGCACAGGAGGGGGGTGACCCCCCCACAGGGACGGCGAGTCCGGAACCCGCGGCCGCGCCGTCCCGCCGCCGGGTCCGGCGCGGAAGCGGTGCGCACACGGCACCGCACCCGGTCCGTCAGGGGCGCCGTGGTGGGCGGCCTGCGGGCCGGGTGCGGCCAGGGAGACTCTGCTGAGAAGAAAACGGCAGGTCAGAAGGCATGATCCAGGATCAGGCCTGCTTGGTCTCCCAGAAGATCTTGTCGATCTGCGCGATCAGGTCCAGGGCCTTCTGGCCCGTCGCCGGGTCGTTGGACGCCTTGGCGGCGCTGAGCGCCTTCAGGGTGTCGTTGACCAGCTGGTGCAGCTGGGGGTACTTCTCGAAGTGCGGGGCCTTGAAGTAGTCGCTCCACAGGACCGACACGTGGTGCTTGGCCAGCTCCGCGCGCTGCTCCTTGATCAGGACCGCCCGGGTGCGGAAGTCCGCGTCCTCGTTGGCCTGGTACTTCTCCTGGACCGCCTTCACGGACTCGGCCTCGATGCGGGCCTGGGCGGGGTCGTACACACCACAGGGCAGGTCGCAGTGGGCGGAGACCTTTACCTTGGGCGCGAACAGGCGAGCGAACATGGCTGTCCTTCCTCGTGATCGTCTTTCGAGTGCGACATTACTCCCTGGAGTACGTGTTTTCTCGGGTGCCCCTGGTGGCTGAGGACAAAAGTCTGATGCCACTCTGGTGGTGTCTTGGGGTGGAGGATCGAGCCAGGAGGCGAAGGATGCGGGAGCAGGGGGCCAGGCTGTCGTGGCAGCTGGTCGAGGTGACGGGTCCGTCGATGGCGCCCACGCTGCTGCACGGGGACTGGCTGCTGATCCAGAAGATCCGCAGCGGGGCCGAGCTGGTGCGTGAGGGCGACGTGGTGGTGCTGCGGCACCCGCTGCAGCAGGACCTGCTGATCGTCAAACGGGCCGTCGAGCGGCGGGCCGGCGGCTGGTGGGTGATGGGGGACAACGCCTTCGTCGCCAACGACAGCCGGGAGTTCGGCGCCGTGCCGGACGAGATGGTGCTGGCCCGGGCGCGGGCCCGTTTCCGGCCGCCGGGCGAGCTTCAGCGGTCGGTGGCCGGCGCGGCCTCCTGGGCGGCCTCCTGCGTGCGCCCGCTGCGCGCGGACCGCTCGCTCTCCAGGCGCTTGCGCGCCCGGTAGGCGGCCACGTTGGCGCGGGTGGCGCAGCGGTCGGAGCAGTAGCGGCGGGACCGGTTGGTCGAGGTGTCGACGTAGGCGTTGCGGCACGGCGACGCCTGGCAGATGCCGAGGCGGTCCACCCCCAGCGAGGTGAGCTGGACCGCCAGGCCCATGCAGGCGCTGGCCGAGTAGGCGGCCGCGGCGTTGGCGGCCTGGTCGGCCAGGTGCATGTGCCAGTCGCGCCGTCCGGTCGCCTCGTCCAGGGAGTCGTGCCCGGACACCTGGGGGCTGACCGGGTACTCCAGCATGAGCGCGTTCAGCAGGTCGACGGCCCGCACCTCGTCCCCCTCGTCGGCGGCCTCGAAGATGCCGCGGAGCCGGGTGCGGACGGCCCGCAGTCGGGCGATGTCGGCCTCGGTCGCCCTGGCGGCGAGCAGGGTGCCGGCGCCCAGGAGCTGCCGCACCGCGTCCGCGGTGGCCAGGCCGTCCGTCCCGCGCCTGGGCTCCTCGGTGTTCACCAGGTGCACCGCGTAGTCGGCGTAAGAGGCAAGTTCCACTTGTAATCCTTACGTATGGCCGTCTCGTCTCAGTAATGAGCACGGTGGCTATCAGGGTATTACGGACCGGGAGGGACACGGCGTGGAGCAGACGGAGCAGGGCACCCGCACGGGCTCGTACGGTACGGACTGGGCTGCCTGGCAGCGCAGCTGGGACCGCCGGCAGGAGTGGCACCTGCCGGACCGCGAGGAACGCTTCCGGGTGATGCTCGACATGGTCGAGGCGACCGTCGGCCCGACGCCCCTCGTGCTCGACCTCGCGTGCGGCACCGGCAGCATCACCGACCGGCTGCTGCGACGCCTCCCCGGGGCCCGCGGCACCGGCGTCGACCTCGACCCGGCGCTGCTCGCCATCGCCCGCGGCACCTTCGGGGGCGACGAGCGCGCCGCGTTCGCCACCGCTGACCTCAAGGCGCCCGACCGGCCGGCCGCACTGCCGCACGGCCGTTACGACGCGGTGCTGACCGCCACCGCCCTGCACTGGCTGCACAGCGACGAACTGGAGCTGCTCTACGGCCAGTTGGCCGAGCTGGTGCGGCTCGGCGGGGTCTTCCTGAACGCCGACCGGATGCCCGACCCGGCGACGCCCGGGATCGACGCCGCCGAATCCGCCCTGCGGCACGCCCGGATGGACGAGGCCAGGGCCGCCGGAGCGCTGGACCGGCGCGAGTGGTGGCAGCTGGCCGCCGCCGACCCGGTGCCGGCCGAGCCCACGGCGGAGCGGTTCCGGATCTACGGGGAGCACGCCGACGGCGACACCCCCTCGGCCGCGTGGCACGCGCGGGCGCTGCGTGCGGCGGGCTTCGCGGAGGCCCGCGCGGTGTGGGCCTCGCCCTCGGACACGATGGTGCTCGGGCCGCGGTAGGCCCGCTCGCAGCCGTGTGGCGGCGCGCGTCCCGCCGGAGCGGCGAACGCACGACGGCGGGGCCCGGAGTGAACCGGGCCCCGCCCCCGCCGGGCCCAGAAGGGGCCTTCGAGCCAGAGGCCCCGGAGGACCCTCGGCTCAGAGGACCTTCGACAGGAACGCCTTCGTCCGTTCGTGGCGCGGGTTGCCCAGCACCTCGCGCGGGTGGCCGGACTCGACCACCCGCCCGTCGTCCATGAAGACCAGTGCGTCGCCGACCTCCCGGGCGAACCCCATCTCGTGCGTGACGACGATCATCGTCATGCCCTCCTCGGCCAGGCCCCGCATCACGTCCAGCACCTCGCCGACCAGCTCCGGGTCGAGCGCGGAGGTGGGCTCGTCGAAGAGCATCAGCTTCGGCTCCATCGCCAGCGCGCGGGCGATGGCCACCCGCTGCTGCTGCCCGCCGGACAGCTGGGACGGGTAGGAGCCGGCCTTGTCGGCCAGCCCCACCCGGTCCAGGAGCCGGCCGGCCCGCTCCCGGGCCACCGCCTTGCTCTCCCGCCGGACCCGGACCGGCGCCTCCATGACGTTCTCCAGCGCCGTCATGTGCGGGAAGAGGTTGAACCGCTGGAAGACCATGCCGATGTCGCGCCGCTTGGCGGCCACCTCGCGGTCGCGCAGCTCGTACAGCCGCCCGCCGTGCTCCCGGTAGCCGACCAGCTCGCCGTCGACCCGCAGCCGGCCGGCGCTGATCTGCTCCAGGTGGTTGACGCACCGCAGGAACGTGGACTTGCCCGAGCCGGACGGACCGATCAGGCAGAACACCTCCCGCGGCGCGACCTCCAGGTCGATGCCCTTGAGGATGTGCGCGGCGCCGAAGGACTTGTGCACCGCCTCGGCCCGCACCATCGGCTCCGCACCGCTCGGGGTGCCCTTGTCCAGGGACAGGTTGCTCGTCGTGCTCATCTCTCAGGCCGCCTTCGGTCGGCGCACGGTGGTCAGGACCGCCCGTACCTTCTGCCACGGGGTGGCCGGCAGGGCGCGCTGCGAGCCGCGGGCGTAGTGGCGCTCCAGGTAGAACTGGCCGACGCTGAAGACGCTGGTCAGCACCAGGTACCAGAACGAGGCGACGAAGAGCATCTCCATCACCGCCGTCGTGTCGCTGCCGATGTCCGAGGTGGCGCGCAGCAGTTCGGTGTACTGCACGACGGAGACGAGCGACGAGGTCTTGAGCATGTTGATGAACTCGTTGCCGGACGGCGGGATGATCACCCGCATCGCCTGCGGCAGCACGATCCGCCGCATCGTCTGACCACTCGTCAGGCCCAGCGCGTGCGCCGCCTCCGTCTGCCCCTCGTCCACCGACTGGATGCCGGCCCGGACGATCTCCGCCATGTACGCGCCCTCGTTCAGCCCCAGGCCCAGCAGCGCGGCCACGAACGGGGTGATGACGGCGACGGTGTCGTTCTTGTACAGCGGCATCAGGTTGATCACGGGGAAGATCAACGAGAGGTTGAACCACATCAGCAGCTGCACGTACACCGGCGTGCCGCGGAAGAACCAGATGTACAGCCACGACACCGCGCTGGTCACCGGGTTCCGCGACAGCCGCATCACCGCCAGCAGCACGCCCAGCACCAGGCCGAGCGCCATCGCGCAGACGGAGACCAGGAGCGTGTGCCAGACGCCCTGGAGCACCGTGTGGTCCAGGAGCCGGCCGCGGACGGTGCCCCACAGGACGCTGCCCTGCGAGAAGGCGTAGCCGAGCCACCCCAGCAGCGCGAGCACCACCACGCCGGACACCCAGCGCCCCCAGTGGCGCACCGGGACGGCCCGGATCGGCTCGTAGGGGAGGGCGCCGCGGGCGGTGTCGCGCGGCGGGCGGTCCTCCGTGCCGGTCGTCACCCCGCCCATGTCAGGAACCGCCGTTGACGGCCGCCTGCTGGATGGCGCCGCTCGTGGCGTTCCACTTCTGGAGCACCTTGGTGTAGGTGCCGTCCGCGATGATCGCGTTCATCGCCGCCAGCAGGGCGTCCCGCAGCTGGGCGTTGTCCTTGGCCGTCGCGATGCCGAACGGGCCCGCGTCCGCCGGGGAGCCGGCCACCTCGAAGGCGCCGCCGGACTTCTGCGCGATGTAGGCGGCGACGGGGGTGTCGTTGAGGTCGGCCACCGCGCCGCCCGCCTTCACCCGGGTCTGCGCCTCGGCGTCGGTGTCGTAGGACTCGACCTTCAGCCCCTTGGAGCCGCACGCCTTCTTCTGCTGGTTGAAGGCGTCCTCGTAGATCGTGCCGCGCTGCACCGCCACCGTCCTGCCGCACAGGTCGGTGAGCTGGGTGACGTGGTCCGGGTTGCCCTTCTTCACCAGAAGGGAGGAGCCCGACATGTAGTAGTCGACGAAGTCGACGCCGGTCCCGGTCTTCTTGCCGTTGTCGTCGATGCCCTGCTGACGCTTCTTCGTGTCGCTCATGGAGGACATGACGGCGTCCTCGCGGCCGGTGTAGAGCGAGGTGATCAGGCCGTCGAAGGTGCCGTTGGTGAACTCGAAGCGGACGCCGAGCTGCTTGGACATGGCCGCGGCGATGTCGGGGTCGATACCGACGATCGTGCCGTTCTCGGTCTGCTCCATGGGCGCGTAACTCGCGTCCGTGCCGACCTTGACGACCTTCGAGTCCTGGTACTTCTGCGGCAGTTTGGAGAAGAGCGGCGCGGTGGAGGTGCTGGCCGCGGCGCCGGTGCCGGAGGTCGCCGGGGAGGCGTCCTTCTTGGTCTGGTCGCCGCACCCGGCGAGCACCAGGGAGCCGGCGACCGCCAGTGCGGCGACCGCGGTGAGTCGGGGGAGAGCGCTGTGCGGCTGGGGAGAGCCTGCGGTCATCGCTTGTGTCCTCCTGGACAACGGGATTGCACGGAGGTGGCCGTTGGCACGCGTCTTCGAGGACCGCCACCCTGTGTGATCCGTGCATCTTGCCATCCGGACAGCTCCGAGCAGGGGTCCCGTTGTGTCAAAATCGGATAACGGGCGATCCCCGGGCTCCCATCGGGCCGGTTCACCAGGGCCGGACCGTTGTGGCGCCGCGCCGGGCGGGTGCCTTCCCGCAAACCGCCGGCGCAACACCGACGACCCGTCACCGGACGCGGATTTCCGGTAGAACGGGATCTTCAACCCCTCATCCGGGGGCCACGGCGCGCGTGCGGCGCGCCCGGCGTCGGCCCGCCGCCACTCTCACTCGTCCGTGGCGGTGCGCGTGCCGCGCCCTCCTCTTCCCGTCTTTCGGGGGAGGATTCCCTCACCTATCGACATTTGGGGTCACAAGTGGCAGCGGAGATCATCAACCCCCTGGCCGGTACGGACACCGGCTCGAACACAGCGTCAGGACCGGTTGCCGCAGCGGATGCTGACGCGGTGGCGGATCTGTCCGCCAAGCCGGTGTTCGCCCTGCACCGCGGCGGCAAGATGGAGATCGCGGCCACGGTCGCGCTGCGGGACGCCGCCGACCTGTCGCTGGCCTACACCCCCGGGGTGGCCGAGGTGTGCAAGGCCATCGCCGAACAGCCGGAAATGGCCGACGAGTTCACGTGGGCTTCGCGAGTGGTCGCGGTCGTCACCGACGGCACGGCGGTGCTCGGCCTCGGCGACATCGGACCGCGCGCGTCGCTGCCGGTGATGGAGGGCAAGGCCATCCTGTTCAAGCAGTTCGGCGGGGTGGACGCGGTGCCGATCGCGCTGGACTGCACGGACGTCGACGAGATCGTGGAGACCGTCGTCCGCCTCGCTCCCTCCTTCGGCGGTATCAACCTGGAGGACATCTCGGCGCCGCGCTGCTTCGAGATCGAGCAGCGGCTGAAGGACGCCCTGGACATCCCGGTCTTCCACGACGACCAGCACGGCACGGCCGTCGTCACCCTCGCCGCGCTGCGCAACGCCGCCCTGCTGACCGGGCGCAAGCTCGGCGACCTGCGGGCGGTCGTCTCCGGGGCGGGCGCGGCGGGCGTGGCCATCGCCAGGATCCTGGTGGAGGCCGGCATCGGCGACGTGGCGGTGGCCGACCGCAAGGGCGTCGTGCACGCGGGCCGCGACGACCTGAACCCGGTCAAGCGGGAGATCGCCGCCTACACCAACCGGGCCGGGCTCACCGGCTCGCTCGCCTCGGCGCTGGAGGGCGCGGACGTCTTCATCGGCGTCTCCGGCGGCACGGTGCCGGAGGAGGCGGTGGCGAAGATGGCCGAGGGCTGCTTCGTCTTCGCGATGGCCAACCCGGACCCGGAGATCCACCCGGACGTGGCCCACCGGTACGCCTCGGTCGTCGCGACCGGGCGCAGCGACTTCCCCAACCAGATCAACAACGTGCTGGCCTTCCCGGGCATCTTCGCCGGCGCCCTCCAGGTCCGGGCGACCGCGATCACGGAGTCCATGAAGCTCGCGGCGGCCGAGGCGCTGGCCTCCGTCGTCGCCGACGAGCTGTCCCCCGACCGGGTGATCCCGTCCCCGTTCGACCCCCGTGTGGCCCCCGCCGTCACGGCGGCGGTCGCGGAGGCGGCGCGCGAGGCGGGCGTGGCGCGGAGCTGAGGTTCCCGCGCGAGGTGGGTATCGCCCACGTGCCCCGGTGGGGTGGGTGGGTGGTATGCGCGTGCCTCACCGCCTGCCGGAGATCGGACGAGGCGACCTGCGGGTATGGCCCGTGCCCCTGTTGAGGAAGAGCGAGGAGTCCGACATCGTCACGGATGCAGCGGTGGACCCGCGTGGACTGCTGCCCCTCGGCGGGGCCGGAGCCACCCCGGACCGTCGGAAGCACGTCGAGTCCACCGCGGGTGGCGTCCTCAGCCCCGCACCTGCCGTGTCCGTCCCCGAGCCGGAGGCGGCGCCGCTCACCGATCCCGGTCTGCGGCGCCGCCTGCTGAGCGGGTTGGAGCAGGCGGCGGCCGGAACCACGCATGACCTCGGGGACTTCGCCCAGTTCCTCGCGAGGGATCACCCGAAGGGGTGGGGTGGCGAGCGTGTGTGCCTGCCGTCGAGGGGAGTTCGGTAGCCAGGAGGCGGCACCGGTGGGGCGGTGGTCAGGACCGTTCCGGAGTGTCGGCCGCTGTCGCCTGATCGCGCGTGGAGGACCGTTTGAGTGCCGAACCCCACCCGTATGACGTCGGCGACCCCGAGAGGCCGCTGGAGTACGCCATCCGGCACGTTCGGGGGACCGGGTGCGGATCATCGAGGGCGCGGCCAGTGCGGCTGGGGAGCGTTGCCGCTGACCGGTAAGGGGCCTAGGGTCGGGCCATGTTTGCTGTGTACGCCGCACGGACCGACGCGAAGCGCCCGCTGGACGGTCTTGAGCTGGGCGAGCGGCCGGAGCCGGCCGCCCGGGAGGGCTGGACGACCGTCGAGGTGCGCGCCGCCTCGCTGAACCACCACGACCTGTGGTCGCTGCGCGGGGTCGGGCTGGGTGAGAAGAGCCTGCCGATGATCCTCGGGTGCGACGCCGCCGGCGTGGACGAGAACGGCGACGAGGTGGTCGTCCACGCGGTCGTCGGGCAGACCGGCCACGGTGTCGGCCCGGACGAGCCGCGCTCGATCCTCACCGAGCGGTACCAGGGGACGTTCGCCGAACGGGTGTCGGTGCCGGTGTGGAACCTGCTGCCCAAGCCGCCGGAGCTGTCGTTCGAGGAGGCCGCGTGCCTGCCCACGGCGTGGCTGACGGCCTACCGGATGCTCTTCACCAACGCCGGGGTGCGGCCCGGGGACGCGGTGCTCGTGCAGGGCGCCGGCGGGGGTGTCGCGACGGCCGCGATCGTCCTGGCCAAGGCCGCCGGCCTGCGCGTCTACGCCACCAGCCGGGACGCGGGCAAGCGGGCGCGGGCCGCCGCCCTGGGCGCGCACGGGGTGTTCGAGCCCGGCGCCCGGCTGCCCGAGCGGGTGGACGCCGTACTGGAGACGGTCGGCGCGGCCACGTGGTCGCACTCGGTGAAGTCGCTGCGACCCGGCGGCACCGTCGTCATCTCGGGTGCCACCAGCGGGCCGAACCCGCCGGCCGCCGAGCTGAACCGGATCTTCTTCCTCGAACTGAAGGTCGTCGGCTCCACGATGGGCACGAAGGACGAGCTGGCCGACCTGCTCGGCTTCTGCGCCGCCACCGGCGTGCGGCCGGTCGTCGACTCGGTGCTGCCGATGTCCCGCGCCCGCGAGGCGTTCTCCCGGCTGGCCGAGGGGGACGTCTTCGGCAAGCTGGTGCTCACGCCGTCGTCGTGAGCCGTCGGCCGGCCTGCGGGTGCCCGCGGGCAACCGTGTCCCGTGGGCCGGAGGACGACGGGGACGGCGCGGCCTCCGCGCTCCTGGGGGAGGCGGAGGCCGGTGCGGGCGGCCTGGCCGGCCTGGTCGGTCAGTCGGCGCCGCGGCGGAGGACGGCCGCGATGCCGGCCGCGGCGGTGGTGACGTGCCGGCGTACCTCGCGGAGCTGGGCGTCTGTGATGCCGCCGTCGCGGGCCGCGTCGCGGACGTCGTCCCGGAAACGGTCCAGCAGGCGTTCGAGGTCACGGAACGGGTCGGCTGACGGCGGCTCGGTGTCCTCGGTGCGCTCGGCATTCTCGGTGCGCTCGGTGTTCCCGGCTCGCTCGGTGTTCTCGGGGGCGCCGGTGGAGGTGTCCGGTTCGGGACTCGCGGCCTCGGCCTCCCGCTGGTCCGCGTCCCCGTGCGGCTGGTCGTGCGGCTGGTCCGCGTCCTCGGGCGAGGGCGAGGTCGCCCATCCCCAGGGGGAGGCGGCGTCCTTGCCGGCGCCGGGCCGGGGCGTCTCCTGGCCGAACCTCCCGAGCTCGCGGGTGAGTTCGGCCAGGCCCTCGCGGAGCCCGGACTGCCAGTCCCCGGCCCGGGCGTGCGTCTGCACCTGGTCCTGCACCTGCCGGGCGATGCGCTGCACCTCCTCCCGCGCGCTCTCCATCGCCTCGCGCGCGGCCGTGGCCTGGCGGTGGGCGTCGTGGGCCTCCTGCTTGGCCCGGCGGCTCTCCTCCTTCGCCTGCCTGGCCTGCTCGCGCCACTGCTGCTTGGCCTCCTCCCAGGACGAGGTGCCCTCGGAGCCGCGGCCCTCCCGGCCGTACCCGCCGGAGTCGGTCCTGGCCTGCCGCGCCGCGGCCTGCATCTCCCGGCGCAGATCGCCGGCGTTGCCCCGGACGTCCGCCCGGATCTCGGCGGCCAGCGCGGAGACCGAGTCACGGATCTCCGCCTCCAGGCCGGCGATCTCCTCGGCCCGGGAGGCGAGTTCGGCGCGGCCGTCGTCGGTGAGCGCGTACACCTTGCGGCCGCCCTCGGTGGAGTGGGTGACCAGGCCCTCCTTCTCCAGCTTGGCCAGCCGCGGGTAGACGGTGCCGGCGGAGGGCGCGTACAGGCCCTGGAAGCGCTCCTCCAGCAGGCGGATCACCTCGTAGCCGTGGCGCGGCGCCTCGTCGAGCAGCTTGAGCAGGTACAGCCGCAGCCGGCCGTGGGCGAAGACGGGGGCCATGTCAGGACTCCTTCCGCAGGCCGGACGCGCCCGTTTCCGGTGCGCCGCCCGGGGTTCCGTGGCCGGAGTCGTCGAGGCTGGGGCGGCGGAGCACCGCGATGGCGCCGGAGACAGTGGTGGCGCGCAGCCGGGTGCCGCCGTCGATCCGCCCGCCGATCCGCCCGCTGACCCGCTTCGCGCCCCAGCCGCCGTCGACCCGCAGCTCGTCGAAGGCGCAGGAGACCCGGCCGCTGGTCGTGCTGGCGTCCACCTCGGCGTCGCCGTGCTCGGGCAGGCGCAGCGCGATCTCGCCCGAGACGGTGTTGAGCCGCACGTCGCCGCCGGGCACGGTGCCCAGGTCGAGCACCATGTTGCCGCTGACCGAGTCGCCCTTGACCGCCGAGCTGGTGCCGTCCACGACGGTCAGGTCGCCGGAGACGGTGGAGAAGTGCAGGTCGCCGGAGAGCGACTGCGCCTCGACGCTGCCGCTCACGGTCTGCGCCCGCACCTTGCCGCTCAGGCCGACCAGGGTGGTGTCGCCGCCCACACCCTGCACGGAGGTGCTGCCGGAGACACCGGACACCACCGCGCCGGCGCCGACCGTCGCCACCTCGACGGCGGTCCGCTGCGGGACGGTCAGGGAGACCACCGCCCGGCGCCGCCAGCTCTTCCGGGTGATCTTCAGGAACCCGTTCCAGCGCAGGTCCTCGTAGCCGACGGTCAGCCGGCCGCCCTTCAGCGAGACCTTCAGCGGCGGGCCGTCGACCTCGGTGATCTCCACCCGGGCGGACGGGCCCTCGGAGCCGACGACGTTCACCTCGCCGTTGACGATCTTGACGGTCACGGTGTCGACCTGTTCGTCGAAGACGAACGTCGCGGGCTCGGAGACGGTCCGCTCCGACGTGTCGCCCATGGTCCCCTCCTTGGATGCCGGGAACGCAACATATCGCGTCCACCCCATAGACACGATATATCGCGTAGCCGCCACGTCAAGCGGCTTTCCGCCGCCACTCCGCGGATTCGCGATACAGGCGCGAAGGAAGCGGGCTCGGCGCGTCGGCGAACGCGCTCGGCTCGTCGGCGAACGGGCTCGATCCGTCAACGAGTCGCGCTCGGTCCGTCAATGAGCGCGTGGCCACGAACGGGTGCCGTACGCGCGTACGGGCCGACCGGTGGCACGGCCGTCGGGAGCCGCCGCGCGTTCCGGCCGGCGCACCGGGCCCCGGGTGTCAGTCGTCCTCGTCGTCCTCGTCGTCCAGGCGGGCGAGCCAGGTGGCGAGGCGTTCGACGGGCACCTCGAACTCGGGGTTGAGGTCGACGAACTCCCGCAGCCGGTCGGCCAGCCAGTCCAGGGTGACCTCCTCCTCGCCGCGCCGGTCGGCGAGCTCCTCGATACCGCGGTCGGTGAAGTACACGATCTGCTCCGAAACAGGGATGGGGCACCCGGGGGACGGGCAGGTAGGGCGCGGGAGGCGCGCCGGGCGCCCGCCGCGCGGGGCCGCCGCGCGGAGGTGCGTGAAGGGCGCGGGCCCGCGTCCCCGCCGGTGCCCCGGGGGCGGACGGGACGTACTCCGCAAGGATAGGCAGTGTCCGGGAAGGGGGCCCATCCCGGTGGGGACAGGCGATAGCCTTCGTGAACAAGCCGCGCAAGCCGCGCAAGCCGGTCGGGCCGTTCATATGGGACGCGCCGGACACGCCGGACGTGACGGTCGGCCCGGCCGGGGCGGCCGGGCCGGTATGAACGGCCGGGCAGGTCGAGCCGCCCAGGTCGGCCGGGCGGCAGGTCGTCGGGGGAGTGGAAGCGTGCGGACGGCGGAGGCCGGCGGGCCCGGCGGGAGAGCGGCGGCGCGGACCGACGGCGCGCCGGCCTCCGCCCTCCCGCGCGGCGCCCCGCGCGCACCGTCCGGTCGGAGCCCCGCGGCCCGCGGCGCGGCAAGGGGCGCGCGGTGATGTCGGGGGGCGCACCGGAGCAGGCCGCCGAGGCCGCTGAGATCCTGGTCCCGCTGGCCGCCGAGGCGACTGTGCGCATTCACGGGGCCGAGCCCGGGAATCCTTTTGTGGGCAGCGGTTTCTTCGTCGCCCGCAACTGGGTGCTGACCTGCGCCCACGTGGTGTGGGCCGGGGCGCGGCCGGGGCGGGTGCGGCCGGAGGGGGTCCAGGCGCCGCGGGCTCCGGGCGCGGCACGGCCGCAAGGGGAGGCAGGAGTGGGCGCGCCGCGCAACGTGCTCGTCGGACACGGCGACAAGCTGCTGGCCGGCGTGGTCGAGTGGACCTCGGCGTCCGCCCCGGCCGCGCCCGGCCCGGACGGCTCCGGTGAGCGCTGGCCGGTCCCGGACCTGGCCCTGGTCCGGCTCACCGACCAGGTCGAGCACCCCTGCGTGTGGATGACCGAGCGCACCCCCAAGGGCTACACCACCAACCAGGTCGCGTACTTCGGCTGGCTGCTGCTGGACGGCGAGCCGGTCCCGTACAACGGGCGCTGCACGGTGAGCGGGCAGCTCGGCGTGGGCGGCGGCGGGGCGCTGCGGCTGAGCAACGACGACGAGATGCCGCAGGGCCTGTCCGGCGGGCCCGTGGTGGACCTGGTGCGCGGCGAGGTGATCGGCGTGCTCAAGGCCCGGCGCCGGGACCGGGACGGCGGCCTGGCCGTCAGCGTGCAGCAGCTGCGCCACCTGCCGCCGGACGAGCGCGCCGACGCCGACCTCTACCACCGGGTGGTGACCGGCCACGACCTCTACCACTCCGACCGCCACCGGTACGTCGTCGACGACACCTTCTACGGCTGGACGGACGCCCACACCGACATCGGTGCCGCCGCCGACCGCGCCCTCACCCCCGGCCAGCGCACCGCGCTGCTCGGTCTGCTCGCCCAGCTCCCGCCGCCCGCCGCCGCCCGCACCCTCCAGGACCTGGTGGCCGAGGTGCGCGGCGGCGCACCCCAGGGGTACACCCTCGCCCCGCGCGCCTGGCGGGACGGCCTGGGCATGCTCTACGACCTGCGCCGCGGCTCGGAGTTGGAGGCGGTACTGCGGTACGCGATGCTCGCGGCCACCGACGAGCGGACCGAGCCCGCCGAGCCGGTGGCCGAGCGGGCGCTGTGGGAGTGGGCCGAGGAGGCAGCCGCCGCGCAGGGGTTGAGCATGCGGTTCCGCAACTCGCTCGCCACCGAGCGGCGTTCCCGGCTGCGCGCACGGGCCGTCGACGACGTGCTGGCCGGAGTGGACCAGCGGCCGCGCGGGGAGGCCCAGCTGGAGATCATCCCGCGCGGCTGGGAGCCCGACCGCTTCGACTGGCGGGTGACCGTGGTGCCGGAGAACGGCGAAGTGGACTGCGTCCAGGAGGACTTCCACGGCACGCCGGCCGCCGAACTGCCCGTCCGGCTGGCCGGGCCGCTGGCCGAGGCGTTCCGCCGCTGCGACGAGCCCGGGCACACCGCGCCGCTGAACCTGGCCGTCCCCGGCTCGCTGATGGCCTTCGCCGCCGACGCCTGGCGGCTGGCCCCCGGCGAGCCCGCGCTGGGCACCCTCCGCCCGCTGGTGGTGCGCCGCACCGACTCGCCGGGCGACGAGGACCCGGAGGCGGCCGAGGAGCGGTTGGGCCGCTGGCGCTCCCTGCACCACGGCCGCCCCGCGCCCGAGGTGCTCGACTGCGACCAGGCGGTGGCCGCCGACCTCCCCGACGACGAGGCGCTGCGCGGTCGGCCGCGGGACCTGCTGCCGGTGCTGTGCCGCAGCGCCGAGACCGCGCCGGAGGCGCTGCACCGGCTGATCCGCTGCGGCTACTCGGTCGCGCTGTGGCGGCGCGAACCGGTCGGCGCCGACCGGGTGTGCGCCGACTTCCACCGCGGGGTGCCGCGCACCGTCCACGCCGCCGGCACCGCCGCCGGACTGCCCGCGGCCCTGGCCGTACTGCGCTCGGCGGTGGCGGCGGGGGTGCCGGAGGCGTACTGGTCCGACGGCCTCGCCCTGCTCTACGACGATCCGACCCGGCCCCTTCCAGGCACCGACGAGCTGCTGGAGACGCCATGACCGCGCATCACGAGGACCACCGGGACCACCAGGAGCACGACGACGGGGACAGGCGCGACGAGCGGTGCAGGTACGACGACCAGGACCACGACGACCACCAGGGCACCGCCGGGCCGGGGATCCGGGTACGGGAGGGGCAGCGCGATGAGTGACATGACCGAGCCCGGGGCCGCCGGCGAGTGGCTCATCTACCGGGGCACCGGCGAGCCCCACAACGGCATCGAGGCGCTGCCCGAGCCGCCGCCGTGGCGGGACTTCGACGGCGGGCCGCTGGTGGAGCCGGCGCCCGGCGCGGACAGCTCCTCGGCCCGCCGGCTGGGCGCCTACCGGCACATGGCCGAACTGCACCGGCCCAGCCCGGAGGAGCTGGAGATGGTCAACGCGGCGCTCTACCTGCGCCGCCCGCTGCTGGTCACCGGCAGCCCGGGCGCCGGCAAGTCCACCCTCGCGCACGCGGTCGCGTACGAACTGGGCCTGGGCCGGGTGCTGCACTGGCCGATCGTCAGCCGCAGCACCCTCCAGGACGGCCTGTACCGCTACGACGCCATCGCCCGGCTCCAGGACACCCAGATCGCCGCGAACACCGGCACCGCGCCGCCCGGCGGCATCGGCAGCTACATCCGGCTCGGCCCGCTGGGCACGGCACTGCTGCCCACCGCCAGACCGCGGGTGCTCCTCGTCGACGAGCTCGACAAGTCCGACATCGACCTGCCCAACGACCTCCTGAACGTCATGGAGGAGGGCGAGTTCGGGATACCGGAACTGGAGCGGCTCGCCGAACGCGAGCCGGTGGTCGACGTGATGACCGACGACGGCGCCCGGGTCGCCGTCACCGAGGGCCGGATCCGCTGCCGGGCCTTCCCGTTCGTGATCCTCACCAGCAACGGCGAACGCGACTTCCCGCCACCGCTGCTGCGCCGCTGCATCCACCTGGAGCTGGGCCGCCCCGACTACGACCGGCTGTCCACCGTCGTCCGCGCGCACCTCGGCGACGAGGCCGCGACGGTCGGCGACGACCTCGTACAGCGCTTCCTGGAGCGTTCCCGCAGCGAACTGCTCGCCACCGACCAGCTGTTGAACGCGATCTACCTGACCCACCACGCGGCGCCGCCGTCCCGGTCCCGGCTGGCCGACATGCTCATCCAGCGGCTCGACCGGCCGAGGTGAGGCGGCCGTGGCCGACCTGGGCGCAGGACCGCCGTACCCCGGGGACGACGACGCCCGCACCGCCGGCGTGACGCCCGGCCCCGCCGAAGGTGACGCGCGCCCTGACGCGGGCGAGGCGCTCCCCGAGGTGAACGGGGTACGCCCGGACGCGGGCGCGACGCTCCCTGCGGCGGGCGGCGCGCTCCCCGGCACGGGGACCGGCCCCGCCCGGAGGCAGACCCGGCCGACACCCCCGCCGACAAGCCTGGCGACGTCCCGGCCGACGTCCCTGCCGACGCGTCTGCCGACCCTCCGTCCCCCGCCGACCCGCTCGCGCGGCTGGTCGGCGCGCTGCACGGCGCCGGCCTGGGCCCGGACACCAGCGAGCTGGCCGACGCGCTGTGGCTGGCCCGCTGGTGCCGCCCGACCTGGATGCCCGGCGCCGAGGAGGCCGGCGAAGACGCCGACCGCCCCGCCGCCGGCGGCACCGACTACCCGCGCGCCCACCGCCCCGACGGCACGGACGGCGCCGGTACCCGCCTGGTGCCGCCGCCGCGCGAGCTGCCCGACGACCGCAAGCTCAGCCTCTACCCCGGCGAGGGCGGCCCCGGGCAGCCCGTCGCGGGGGCGGGACCAGCCGGACCGGCGCCATCGGCGTGGCCGTCCCCGAGGCCGCCGCACTGCCGCGGCTGCTGGAGATCCAGGCCGCGCTGCGCCCGCTCCAGCGCTTCCGAACCCCCGCCCCGCCGCTGCGCACCGAGCTGGACGAGCCCGCCACCGCCGAGCACAGCGCGCTGGCCGGCGGGCTGCTGCTGCCGGTCTTCCGGCCGGTGCGGCGCGGCGAGGCGGCCATGCAGCTGCTGATGGACGCCTCGTCGTCGATGTACGTGTGGGAGCGGATGCTGCGTGAACTGGCCGGTGTCTTCGGCCGCCTCGGCGCCTTCCGCGAGGTGCAGGTCCGCTACGTGCACTCCACCCCGGAAGGCGGCCTCGCCGCCAGCGGGCGCTTCGACCCCGGACCGTCCGGACTGCGCCCCGTGGAGCAGCTGGGCGACCCCACCGGGCGGCGCGTCACCCTCATGGTCAGCGACTGCGCCGGGCCGCTGTGGCGCTCCGGGCAGGCCCACCGGCTGCTGCACCGGCTGGCGCGGCACGGCCCGGTCGCGGTGCTCCAGCCGCTGCCCACCCGGCTGTGGAGCCGCACCCTGCTGCCCGTCTCCTACGGCGTGCTGCACCGCGCCGAGGGGATGCTCCAGGCCGCGCCGCCGCGCTTCACCCCGGCGCCACCGGCGCCCCGCCCGCGCCCGGCGCGCTGCCCGTCCCGGTGCTGCCGCCGACCGCCCCGGCGCTGGGCGCCTGGGCGCGGCTGCTGTCGGGGACCGGCACGGCCGGGGTGCCCGCCTCGGTCGGCTGGGTCCGCGCCGACCACCCCGCCACCCGGGTGCCGCGGCAGCGCGGCACCGTGCCGGCGCCGGCGCTGGTCGCCCGGTTCCGCGCCACCGCCTCACCGGACGCCGTGCAACTGGCCGTCTACCTGGCGGCCGCCCCGCTGTACCTGCCGGTGATGCAGCTGGTGCAGCGGACGATGCTGCCCGACTCCGGCCCGGCGGAGCTCGCGGAGGTGCTGCTGTCCGGCCTCGTCGTCCGCCGGCCCGGTGAGGACCACCGCTGGTACCACTTCGCGCCGGGCGTGCGCGACGTGCTGCTCGGCCCGCTCGGCCGGGACGAGGCGCTGCTGGTGCTCAAGCACTGCTCGGAGTACGTCGAGCAGCGCTTTGGCCGCAGCGGCCCCAACTTCCCCGCGCTGGCCATCACCCAGCTCACCGAGGGCCCCGGCGACCCGCTTGCCGACGCGGCCGTGCGCAGCGCCGTCAAGGAGGCCGCCCGGAGCGCGGTGCGCCGGGAGGGGCGAGCCGAGGAGGGGGTGGCAGCGGAGTTCCGGCAGCCGTTCGCCGAGGTCGCGGCGCGGGTACTGGAACGGTTCATGCCGCTGCCGGAGAACGGCGCCGCCCGGCGGCTGGCCCCGGTCGCCCACGTCTCCACGGTGGTGGGGCGGGCCCGTGAACTCGCCGACCGGTTCGCCCGCGAGGGCATGGTGCAGAACCTGCTGGACGCGGTGGCGATGCTGCGCCGGGCCGCCGGCCAGGAGCGGGTGCGCGGCCGCGACCCGGAGCTGTGGAGCGAACTCGCCCAGCAGCTCGTCACGTTGTGGCGGGTGCGCGGCGGCGCGACGCTGCTCCGGGAGGCCCAGGAGGCGGCCGACACGGCCGCGGCCCACCACACGCTGCCGGCCCGCGCGGTGCGCGCCCGGGTGCTCCAGGCGGCGGCCGAGGACCGCGCGCAGGTGGGCGACGACCGGGCCGCGCTGGAGCTTCTGCGGCGCGCCGACCGGGAGTTCACCGCCGTGTGCGCGGCCCCCGGCCAGGCGTCCGAGGAGGTGCTCGGCTTCACCCTGGAGCGCATCTCCGTACTGGAGCGGCAGTGGGAGATCAGCGGCGACACCGGCCTGCTCCAGGAGACCGTCGGCATGCTGGAGGCGTTCGCCGACTCCTGGCCGCCGCAGCGGTCCCGCCCCAGCCAGCTGCCGATGGCGCACGGCCGGGCGCTGCTGCGGCTGTCCGGCACCGCCCGCACCCGGGAGCGGGAGCGGGTCTACGCCGAGCAGGCGGTCAACTCGTTCGCCGCCGGGCTCGACGCGCTGGAGCGCGAGGAGGGTCCCCCGGAGGCGGTGGTGGAGGCGATGCTGTGCGTGGTCGACGCCCAACTCCGCGCCGGAGGGCGGCTGGAGGAGGCGCAGCGGCTGGTGGACCGGGCGCTCGGCGAGACCCGCGACCGGCTGCTGCGGGCGACCATCCTGGCCCGGGCCGGCCGTATCCGGGCCGCCCGGTACGAGGAGTCCGGCGCGGCCGGTGAACTGGAGGCCGCGGCCGGACGGTTCGCCGAGGCGTGCCGGCTCACCCCCGCGACCGGCCCGAGTACCGGGACCTGGTGGCCGAGTGGGGCCAGGTGCTGCTCAGCCGATCCGCCCTGCCGGACGGAGAGTTGTTCGTCAACCGGGCCGTACTGGTGCTGCGCGACTGCCGGATGGAGACCCCCGAGTCCGACCCCCGGCTGCCCGACCGGCTGCTCATGCTCGGCAGCGCGCTGGTGCTGCGCTACCGCGCCGAGGAGGACCGCGTCGACCTGCGGGAGGCCGAGTACATGCTGGGCCTGGCGGCGCAGGCGGCCCGTGCCCCGGAGCTGCTGGCCAGGACCTGGTTCGAGCTGGGCCAGGTGCACCGGCTGTGGCCGGCGCACGACCGCCGCCCGGAGCGGCTGGACCAGGCCGCGGACGCCTACCGCCGGGCCGCCGGCGCGGCGGTGGGCGCCGCGCAGGCCGCCGCCGAACCCGAGCCGATGCGGCGGCTGGCCGCGCGCTCCCACCACTGGCGCGGCGACGCCTACGAGACCGCCCGCCGGCCCCGGGCCGCCGTCGAGGCGTACCGCGCGGCGCTCGCCGAGTGGCAGCGGGTGCCGGGCGGCGGGGGCGAGGAGGCCGCGGAGACCGTCCAGCGCCTGGCGCACCTCAGCGGAGACTAGGGCCTCTCCCGGCGGGGTGTACCCCGCTCGCCGCCCTGGCGCGGGCCCGCACGGCGTTGGCCGAAAGAGCCGCGTAGGTCCACGACGAGGCTTTCCGGCCGCCTGGCGACGACCCGCGCCAGCGCACCTCGCCACCGGGCGGACCCTGCCGGTCACGGCACCAGAGCCGGCGGCCGCGAGGCTTCCCCGGCGGTCCCCGGCGGTCCCCGGCGGTCCCCGGCGGTCCCCGGCGGTCCCCGGCGGTGTCCGGTGACTGCTCCGGCCCCGCGCACGGGACGCCAATGTCCCTGGAGGAGAATGCCGTTGACCGTTCGCGTTGCCAGGAAGGCAGATTGAACCATGCCCACGCCGCCGGTGGTCCTTCTGCTGTCGGGGAGCCTGCGGGCCGCCTCGACCAACGAGGCCGTGCTGCGGACGGCGCAGGCCGTGGCGGCGTCCGCGGGGGTGCGGGCCGTCCGGTACGACGGGCTGGCGGACCTTCCGCACTTCAACCCCGACGACGACACCGACCCGCTGCCGCCCTCCGTGGCCGGGCTGCGGGCGGCGATCGAGCAGGCGGCGGGCGTCCTGATCTGCGCCCCGGAGTACGCGGGCACGCTGCCCGGTTCGTTCACGAACCTGCTGGACTGGACGGTCGGCGGCACCGAGATCTGCGACAAGCCGACCGCCTGGGTCAACGCGGCCGCCCCCGGCCGCGGCCAGGGCGCGGAGGCCACGCTGCGGACGGTCCTGGGCTACACCGGCGCGGACATCGTGGAGCGGGCCTGCGTGAGGATTCCGGTGGGCCGCGAGGCGCTCGGCGCGGACGGGATCATCACCGACCCGGAGATCCGCCGGCAACTTGGCAACCTGCTGGCCCTGTTGGCGGAGTCCGGCGGGTCCGGCGGGTCCGGCGAGTCCGCGCGGCCCGAAGAGGGCTGAACCCCCCCGCGCTGACCACGCGGATCGGGACCTGTCCCGTCGGGTGAGTGGCACCTGTCACCCCAACATCCGTTTGAGATGGCGAGATTGGGCTGAAAGGGTGGACTTCCGCTCCGTGTCCGCCGCGACGCGGACCGCTTCCGGCGCGGGCCGGGCGGCGGCCGTGAGGGCCCTGGCGCACGGTCCGGGCCGGGCGGCCGGGCACGCGCCCTGACGGGTCGTCCGGCCCGGTCAAGCCTCCGTGCGCCCCCTGGCGACGTTTCCAACCCCACCCCTGCGGCGCACACTTGACGTAGGAACGTCCCACGTACCACGTCCGCCGCGTCCGCCCCGGGAGCGGCCGGGGGCTGAGGGGACCACCTGGGAGGCAGGCGATGGCGCAGCGACCCGACGGCCGGACCGGAACCTCCGGCGGCCCTCACACCTCCGGCGCTTCCGATGACGGCCCGGCAGCCGGCGCCCGGCCGGGCGCACCCGTGCGCGGCGGCGCCCGCGCCCCGCCGACCCGCCGCCCGGGAGCCACGCCGCCGTGCCGGGCCCGGGAGCCCGACGCCGCCCGCCCGGAGCCGCAGGACGCCCGGGCCGCCGGGCCGCACCCCGCCGGGGTCGACCTGCTCGGCATGGACCTGGAGACGCTGCGCACCACGAGCCACCCCGTACTGGCCGCCCTCGTCGGCGAGCTGCGGGCCCGGGTCGCGGCGCCCGGCAGCGAGGCCCTGTGGGGGTTCGACAACGCTCCACCACCGACGCCGGACCGCCGGTGACCGTGCCGGGCACCCCGCCCGCGCCGGATGCCTTCCGGTCACGCGCCGGGAGGGACACGGCCCATCCGCCGCCGTGACGTTCACCGCCGGGCGCCGGCCGGGAGCAACCGCGGGGGCCGGCCGTCTGACCTGGACAGCCCTCGCGCGGGGAGGTGATGAGGTGCGTCACGCCGCCGGTCCGCGGCCGGGTGCGGAGCAGGGCGCGGGGCCCGCCGGCCGACCCGGACCGCCCGTCCCGTTCCGGCAGTTCGTGCTCAAGGCGCACAGCCGCTGCAACCTCGTCTGCCGCTACTGCTACCTGTACGCCGGCCCCGACGCCACCTGGCGCGACCGCCCCCGCACCCCGTCGGCCGCGGTGGCGGCCCGCACCGCCGAGCGGATCGCCGAACACGCCGCCGCCCACGGCCTGCGCGAGATCGCGGTGGTCTTCCACGGCGGCGAGCCCCTCCTCACCGGCACCGGCCGGCTCGTCGCCGACGCCGACCTGATCCGCGCCGCGGTCCCGCCGGACTGCGCCGTCCGGGTGACCGTCCAGACCAACGCCACCCTCCTCACCCGGGCCCGGGTGAGGGCGCTGGCCGACGCCGGGTTCGGCGTCGGCGTCAGCCTCGACGGCGGCCTGCCCGCGCACAACGCGGCCCGCGTCGACCACACCGGACGTCCCTCCTGGCCCGCCGCCGCGGCCGGCCTGCGGGTGCTGGCCGAGTACGCGCCCGAGGCGTTCGCCGGGCTGCTGTGCGTCGTGGACCTGCGGCACGACCCGGTGGAGGTCTACGAGTCGCTGCTGGCCTTCCGGCCGCCCGCCGTCGACCTGCTGCTGCCGCACGGCAACTGGACCAGCCCGCCGCCCGGCCTGCCCGCGCCGCCGGAGGACCCGGCGCCCTACGGCCGCTGGCTCACCGCCGTCTTCGACCGCTGGTGGGACGCGCCCCGCCGGGAGACCCGGATCGGCCTGTTCGAGGAGTGCGCCGCGCTGCTGCTCGGCGCACCGGCGGCCGGGGAGCGGCTGGGGCTGCAACCCTTCGCCGCCGTCGTGGTGGAGACCGACGGCACCATCGAGCAGGTCGACTCCCTCAAGTCCGCGTACGACGGCGCCGCCGCCACCGGCCTCGACGTCTTCCGCCACAGCTTCGACGACGCCCTCGCCCACCCGGGCGTCGCCGCCCGCCAGACCGGGGCCGCCGCCCTCGGCCCGACCTGCCGCGCCTGCCCGCTGGCGACCGTCTGCGGCGGCGGGCACTACGCCCACCGCTACCGCGCCCCGGACGGCTTCGCGAACCCGTCGGTCTACTGCGCGGACCTCGCCCGTCTGATCCGCCACACCGCCACCCGGCTCGCCGAGGCAGCCGGCGCCGGGCCCGGCCGCCACACCTCCCGGGAGTCCCGCCGGTGAAACCGCACGCCCCACACCCCGCCCCGCCGCCCCCGTCCCCGGAAGCCCCCACCCCCGTCGCGCGAGCCGGCCGGCCGCCGGCCTGGACGGCACCGAACTGCCCGGCGAGGCCGTCGCGGTGCTCGGGCGGACCGGCAGCACCCCAGCCCTGCTCGCGCTGCTCGCCGCTCGGCAGCGGGCCCGGCGGCTGCTCACCCTGCGGGCCCTGCTGGACGCCGTCGCCGGCGCGCCCGCCGGGACGCTGCCGCCGGGCACGGCCGAACGGCTGCTGCGGGACTGGCGGTTGCTGGAGGCGGCCGAACGGGCCGACCCGGCCGCGGCCCGCGCCGTCGTCGACTACCCGCACACCGGCGCCTGGGCCGAACGCTGCCTGCGGGCCCTCGGCCGCCCCGGTCAGGGCCGGCGGGCCGCCGCCGAACTGCCGCACCTGGGCGCCCTGGCAGCGGCCGCCGCGGCCCGGGCCGGCCTGCGCTTCACCCTCGAACTCCCGCTGCGCGAGGGTGAGCTGCGGCTGCCCACGCTCGGCGGTCTCCGCCCGGCAGGAGCCGGGTCCGGCACCGGTACCGGGACCGCCGCCGCCGACCAGGGCGCCGTCGTACCGGTCGTACGGATAGTCGGCGAGCCGCGCCGGCTGTGGCTGCACCCGCTGCCGGGGCGGCACCACCCGCACCAGCCGCACCCGCGGCCCGCTCAGCCCCGCGGCCGTCCCCGCCGCAGGACGACGTGCCGCCGTACCCGCGGCCGCCCCGCCAGGAGGGCCGCGGGTACGGCGCCGGGCTCCCCGTCGAGGTGCGGCGCGGCCAGGACGGCGTGTGGCGTTCGGCCGCCCCCGGCTGGCGCCCCCTCCAGGCGCTGCACCACCCCGACGGGCGGCCCGTCCTCATCGACGACGTCGACCCCTACCGGGACGAGGAGCACCGCACCAACCCCTACGGCCTGGACGTCGCCGACCGGCTCGACCTCGGCGGCCACGCCAGCTGGCGCACCGCCTGGCGGGACGCGCGGCCTTGGCTGGAGCTGGGCGACGGCACCCGGGCCCGGGAGGTGGCGGAGCTGCTGGAGTGCGTCGTCCCGCTGGCCGGCGCGCCCACCGCGCAGTGCAGCGCCACCCGCGGCGAGGCGTTCGGCGCGCTGCTCAGCAGCACCCCGCGCGGCGGCCTGGACCTTGCCGCCACGCTCGTCCACGAACTCCAGCACGCCAAGCTGCTCGCGGTCTCCCAGATCACCCCGCTGCACACCGCCGACGACGCGCCGCGCTACTTCGCGCCCTGGCGCCCCGACCCGCGCCCCTTCGACGGCCTCTTCCAGGGCGCCTACGCCCACCTCGCGCTCGCCGACTTCCACCTGCGTACGGCCGGCGTGCTCACCGACCCGGTGCTGCGCGACGCCGCGTGGGCCGACCACTGCCGCTGCCGCCAGCAGGTCGGCGCCGCCCTGCCCCAACTCCTCGGCGCCCGGGCGCTGACCGCGCACGGCCGGGCGCTGGTGGCGGCGATGGCCGAGCACCACGCCCGACTGTGCCGCGACGTCCCGCCCGACGGCCACCTGGCCCGCGCCACCGCCTACGTGGAGACCGCGCGCATGTCCTGGCGCCGCCACCGCGCCGGAACCACCCGGGAGTGAACCGGAAAGCCCATCCCAACTGCGTGCATGACGGAACGTCACATGGGGATCATTGACAGTAGCCACGCGGTCGGCAGGGTTCTGTACCGTCAGGACACGAGCGCGTCGCAACGAGGGAGACGGTCGCATGGCCGGAGGGCGGCAGACCGCGGCAGCGGCATCCGGGCGCGGGCCCGTGACCATCAGCTACGCCGGGTACAACCGGCCGTGGGCGGCCTGGATCGCCTACCGGCTGGAGCGGCAGGGCGTGCGGGTCTCCCTCCAGCGTTGGGACCTCGCCGGCCCCGACAGCGTCGAGCAGGCCCTGCGCGACCTGCTGCTCTCCGAGGGCACCGTGCTGGTGGTGCTCAGCGAGTGGTACTTCCGGCTGGGCCCGCGCGAGGCCGAGGAGTGGAACCGGGCGCTGCGCGCGGTCGTGCCACCGCACGCCGACCGGTTCGCGGCCGTCTGCGTCACCGCCGCCGCGCTGCCGTCCGCCGCGGCCGCGCTGGCCGCCGCCGACCTGTGGGGCCTGGGCGCGGTGGAGGCCGAACGCCGCCTGCTGGCCCGGCTCGGCGTCACCCCGGTCCGCCCGGCCGGCCCCGACGGCCTGGGCGACGGCCCCCGCTACCCGCTGGAGCAGCCCGCCGTGTGGGGCGGGGTGCCGCGCCGCAACACCCGCTTCACCGGCCGCGACCACCTCCTCACCACCCTCCACCAGCAGCTCTCCACCGCCGAGCCGGGGGCCGGCGTCGCCACCCTGCACGGCCTGTCGGGCGTCGGCAAGACGCACATCGCCACCGAGTACGTCTACCGCTTCCAGCCCGAGTACGACGTGGTGTGGTGGGTGCGCGCCAGCGAACGCGGCACGCTGCGCGAGAAACTGGCCGGCCTCGCGCCCGCCCTCGGCCTGGTCACCGGCCGGGAGTACGGCGAGCGGCTGCGCGCGGTCCGGGACGCGCTGCGCCGCGGCAGCCCGTATCCGCGCTGGCTGGTCGTCCTGGACGGCGCCGACCGGCCCGAGGAGATCCACGACCTGGTGCCCACCGGCCCCGGCCACGTGCTGATCACCTCGCAGAACCGCGAGTGGAGCGAGTACAACAGCTCGCTGATCGAGGTGCCCGTCTACGACCGCGACGAGTCGGTGGCGTTCGTCCGCCGCCGCGCGCCCCGGCTCGACGACAACGACGCCGACAAGCTCGCCGAGGCGCTCGGCGACCTCGCGCTGGCCCTGGACCAGAACGCCGGCGCCCTCAACGACTCCGCGATGCTGGTCGACGACTACATCGAGCTGGTGCGCCACGGCAGCGACGTCGAGCCGGGCCTCAAGGTCGCCGCCGACTTCCAGATGACGTACTTCACCGCCTTCTCGATACTCCTCAACCGGCTCCGCGAGGACCGCCCGGAGGCGCTGGACCTGCTGCGGCTGTGCGTCTTCTTCGCGCCCGGGCCGATCCCGCTGCGGCTGGTGCGGGACCTGCCCAACCGGGAGATGCCCGAGCAGCTGGTCGGGCTCATCGAGGACCCGCTGCTGTGGAGTTCGGCGATCAGCAAGCTCGCGCAGTGGTCGGTGATCCAGTCCGACCCGCAGGACGCGGCGGACGAGGCCGGCGACGCCTCGGAGGGCGTCCAGATGCACCGGCTGGTCTACCAGGCGGTGCGGGCCGACATGTCGCCCGAGGAGCACGCCACGTACTCCCGGGTGGTGCGCACCATGCTCGCCTCCGCCGACCCGGCCCGCCCCAACGACACCCGGCTGTGGCCGCGTTACGCCGAGATCGTGCCGCACCTGGAGCCGTCCGGCGCGCTGGAGTCCACCAACCCCGACATCCAGCGGACCGTCCTGAACTGCCTGCGCTACCTCAACTCCTCCGGCGAGTACCGCACCTCCCGGAGGCTGGCCGAGACCGCCGCCCAGTACTGGCCGGCCGTTCTGGGAGCCGACCACCCCCGGCTGTGGGACCTCGCCCAGGAACGCGTCAACGCGATCCGCGCCATGGGCGACTACGCCACCACCGAGGCCATCGACCGCCGCGCCCACGAACTGCTCACCGACGAACGCGGCCCCGGCGACCTGCTCACCCTGCGGGCCGCCGGCAGCCTGGCCGCCGACCTGCGGGCGCTGGGCAGCTACGACGAGGCGCTGGTCCTCGCCCGGCAGGTCCGCGACGGCTACCGCGACCTCTTCGGCCGGCAGGACGCCAGCTTCCTCGTCGCCCAGAACAACATGGGCGTCGGCCTGCGCCTGCTGGGCCGCTACGACGACGCGCTGGCGCTGGACCAGTCGACGATGGAGGCGATGCGCGAGCTGCTGCGCGAACGGCACAGCCTCACCCTGTCCTCGGAGAACTCCTACGCCCACGACCTGCGGCTGACCGGCCAGTACGAGCGGGCCACCTCCGTACAGGAGCGCAACGCCGAGGTGCACCGCACCGTCATGGGCGCCGACAACCCGCAGACGCTGCGCGCCGAGCACAACCTGGCGCTGTGCTACCGGCGGGTGGGGGACCGGCCGCGGGCCGCGACGGTGCTGGCCGGGCTGGTGGAGCGGTGCGAGCGGGTGCTCGGCGACAGCGACCCGCTCACCGTGCGGGCCGTGGCGAGCCTGTCCACGTTCGAGCGCTCGCACGGCGACCTGGACCGCGCCCGCGAGCTCGGCGAGGCCGTCCTGGACCACTACCGCGCCGCGTTCGGCGACCGCCACCCCTACACCGCCGGGGTCCTCGCCAACCACGCGCTGCTGCTGCGGGCCGCGGGCGAGCGGCAGCAGTCGCAGATCGAGGCGGAGGACGCGCTCGCCGGGATGGCCCGCGCGGTCGGCGACGCCCACCCCTGGACGCTCGCCTGCGCCCTCAACGCCGGCTCCGCGCGGAACCTGGCCGGCGACCCGGAGAGCGCGGCGGAGATCAGCCGCCGCACCGCCCGGCAGGCGGCCGAACGGCTCGGCCGGGAGCACCCGTTGACGCTCTCCTGCCGGATCGCGCTGGCCGCGGACCTGCGCAACCTGCGCCGCCGCCGGGAGGCCGACAAGATCGAGGAGGAGGCCCTGGCCGCCCTGGCCCGCACCCTCGGCCCCCAGCACCCCCACACCGTCTCGGCCCGCTCCCGCACCCGCCCCTACTGGGACTTCGAGCCCTTCAGCTCGTAGGGGACGGCCTGGCCGCCTCTGGGCACTGGTCCGCCGGGCTTCACCCGCCCGAGAACGGACCACCATCACCGATCGCGGCGACCCGCCGCGGTGCTGGTCGACCCGCGGGCGCCGGCCGACCTGGAGGACGCGCCGGCGCTGGCCCAGTACCGGGTCAGGGAGGCGTCAGAGCGGCAACAGGCCGGCGCCCCGCCCCCGGAAACCTCCGGGGGCGGGGCGCCGGCGTCGAACGCGTACCGCCGGTGCTTCGGACCTGACCGGGATCAGATCTCGAAGACCTCGCGGGTGAGCTGCTCCTGCTGCTCCTGGTGGCGCTTCGCGGAGCCGACGGCCGGCGAGGACGAGGCCGGACGGGAGACCCGCCGCAGCCGGTCCGCGTTGTCCGGGGCCGCGCCCAGCACCAGGTCCAGGTGGTCGATCAGGTTCAGCGCGATGAACGGCCACGCACCCTGGTTGGCCGGCTCCTCCTGGGCCCAGACGAACTTCTGCGCCTTGGTGAAGGGGGCCAGCGCCTGCTGGATCTCCGCGCCGGGCAGCGGGTACAGCCGCTCGATGCGGATGATCGCCACGTCCTCGGCGCCGCGCCGCTCCCGCTCGGCGATCAGGTCGTAGTAGACCTTGCCGGTGCAGAAGACGACCTTGCGGACCGCGTCCGGCCGCACCGTGGTGTCGCCGATCACCGGCTGGAACTGGCCGGTGGTGAAGTCCTCCGCCTTCGACGCCGCCGCCTTCAGCCGGAGCATCGACTTCGGGGTGAAGACGATCAGCGGCTTGTGGTGCGGGTTGTGGACCTGCCAGCGCAGCAGGTGGAAGTAGTTCGCCGGAGTGGTCGGGAACGCCACCGTCATGTTGTTCTGCGCGCACAGCTGGAGGTAGCGCTCGATGCGGGCCGAGGAGTGGTCCGGGCCCTGGCCCTCGTAGCCGTGCGGCAGCAGCAGCACGACGCCGGAGGTCTGGCCCCACTTCTGCTCGGCGGCGCTGATGTACTCGTCGATGATGGACGAGGCGCCGTTGGCGAAGTCGCCGAACTGGGCCTCCCACATCACCAGCGCGTCCGGGCGGGCCAGCGAGTAGCCGTACTCGAAGCCCATCGCGGCGTACTCGCTGAGCAGCGAGTCGTACACGTTGTAGTGGGCCTGGTCCTCCGACAGGTACAGCAGCGGGGTGTAGTCCTCGCCGGTGACCCGGTCGATGAGCACCGCGTGCCGCTGGCCGAAGGTGCCGCGGCGGGAGTCCTGGCCGGCCAGCCGGACGGGGGTGCCGTCCAGCAGCAGCGAGCCGATCGCCAGGGTCTCGCCCATGCCCCAGTCGATCGTGCCGTCCTCGACCATCGCCATACGGCGCTGGAGCTGCGGCAGCAGCCGGGGGTGCACGTTGAACGTCTCGGGCAGGTTCACCTGCGAGGCGGCGATCCGCTTGACCACCTCGGCGGTGACCGCGGTCGGCACCGGCACCGGGAACTCGGCCTGCGCGTCGTCCTGCGGGGCCAGCTCGGCGGGCGCCGCGGCGGCCTCGCGGACCTCGGTGAAGACCTTCTCCAGCTGGCCCTGGTAGTCCTGCAGGGCCTGCTCGGCCTCTTCCAGGGTGATGTCGCCCCGGCCGATCAGCGACTCGGTGTAGAGCTTGCGCACCGAGCGCTTCTTGTCGATCAGGTCGTACATCAGCGGCTGGGTGAAGGCCGGGTTGTCGGACTCGTTGTGGCCGCGCCGCCGGTAGCAGATGAGGTCGATCACGACGTCCTTGTTGAACGCCTGACGGAACTCGAACGCCAGCCGCGCCACCCGCACCACGGCCTCGGGGTCGTCCCCGTTGACGTGGAAGATCGGCGCCTCGATCATGCGCGCCACGTCGGTGCTGTACATCGAGGAGCGGGCCGACTCCGGGGGAGCGGTGAACCCGACCTGGTTGTTGATCACCACGTGGACGGTGCCGCCGGTGCGGTAGCCGCGCAGCTGCGACATGTTCAGCGTCTCGGCGACGACGCCCTGGCCCGCGAAGGCCGCGTCGCCGTGCAGCGCCACCGGCAGCACGGTGAAGTCGGTGCCGCCCTTGTTGATGATGTCCTGCCGGGCACGGGCGATGCCCTCGATGACCGGGTCGACGGTCTCCAGGTGCGACGGGTTGGCCGCCAGCGACACCCGGATCTGCTCGCCGTCCAGGCCGGTGAAGTTGCCCTCGGCGCCCAGGTGGTACTTCACGTCGCCGGAGCCGTGCATCGACTTCGGGTCGAGGTTGCCCTCGAACTCGCGGAAGATCTGCGCGTAGGACTTGCCGACGATGTTGGCGAGCACGTTCAGCCGGCCGCGGTGGGCCATGCCGATGATCGCCTCGTCCAGCCGCGACTCGGCGGCCGCGTCCAGCACCGCGTCGAGCAGCGGGATGACGGACTCGCCGCCCTCCAGCGAGAACCGCTTCTGGCCGACGTACTTGGTCTGCAGGAACGTCTCGAACGCCTCGGCCGCGTTGAGCCGGCGCAGGATGCGCAGCTGCTCGTCGCGCTCCGGCTTGGCGTGCGGGCGCTCGATCCGGTCCTGGATCCACTTGCGCTGCTTGGGGTCCTGGATGTGCATGAACTCGACACCGACGGTGCGGCAGTACGAGTCGCGCAGCACGCCGAGGATGTCGCGCAGCTTCATCAGGGTCTTGCCGGCGAAGCCGCCGACGGCGAACTCGCGCTCCAGGTCCCACAGGGTCAGGCCGTGCTCCAGCACGTCCAGGTCCGGGTGCTTGCGCTGCCGGTACTCCAGCGGGTCGGTGTCGGCCATGACGTGGCCGCGCACCCGGTAGGAGTGGATCAGCTCGAAGACCCGGGCGGCCTTGGTGACGTCGTCGTCGTGGCCGGTGTCGATGTCGGTGCGCCAGCGGACCGGCTCGTACGGGATGCGCAGCGCGGCGAAGATGTCGTCGAAGAAGTCGTTCTCGCCCAGCAGCAGCTGGCTCATGATCCGCAGGAACTCGCCGGAGGCGGCGCCCTGGATCACCCGGTGGTCGTACGTGCTGGTGAGGGTCATCACCTTGGAGATGCCCAGCTTGTTCAGGGTGTCCTGCGAGGTGCCCTGGAACTCGGCCGGGTAGTCCATGGAGCCGACGCCGAGGATCATCGACTGCCCGGGCATCAGCCGCGGCACCGAGTGCACGGTGCCCAGGCCGCCGGGGTTGGTCAGCGACGAGGTGACGCCGGTGAAGTCGTCCATCGTCAGCTTGCCCGAGCGGGCCCGGCGGACGATGTCCTCGTACGCCTGCCAGAACTCGAAGAAGTTGAGGGTCTCGGCCTTCTTGATGGCGGCGACGACCAGCTGGCGGTCGCCGTTGGGCTTCACCAGGTCGATGGCCAGGCCCAGGTTCACGTGGTCGGGCTTGACCAGCGTGGGCTTGCCGTCCTTCTCAGCGAAGTGCCAGTTCATCGACGGCATGGTCTTCAGCGCCTGCACCATCGCGTAGCCGATGAGGTGCGTGAAGGAGACCTTGCCGCCGCGGGCGCGCTTGAGGTGGTTGTTGATGACGATGCGGTTGTCGAAGAGCAGCTTCACCGGGATCGCCCGCACCGAGGTGGCGGTGGGCAGCTCCAGGGAGGCGCTCATGTTCTTCGCCACGGCCGCGGAGGGGCCGCGCAGCGTCACGTACTCGGTGACCGGCTCCTCAAGGGCGGCGGCCGGGGCCGGCGCCGGGGTCGCGGCCGGCTTCGCGGCCGGGGCCGACGTGGCGGGCTTCGCGGCGGCCGGCTGCGGCGCGGCGGCGGGCGCGACCGGCGCGGGCGCCGCCGGCGGGGCGGCCGGCGCCGCGGGGGCGGCCGGGGCCTGGCCGGAGGGAGCCGGCGGGGCGGCGGCACCGTCGGCCGACGGGGCCGACCCCGGCACGCCCGCGGTGACCCGCTTGGCGGCGCCGGAGGCGCCTCCCTGGCCGGCCGGGGCGGCCGGCGCGGTGGAGCCGTCCGGCTTGTAGTCGGCGAAGAAGTCCCACCAGGCGCGGTCTACCGAATTCGGATCCTGCAGATACTGCTGGTAGATCTCGTCGACGAGCCACTCGTTGGGGCCGAAGCCCTGCGCCGGGGGCTGGCCCTGCGCGTCGTGGTCGGTGGAGACGTTGGAGCTATTGGGGGACTGTGGCGACACGGCGGTAACCGCCCTCTTCCGCTTCACAAGATGGTGGACAGCGGGAATAAAGGCTACGCCTACCTGGGCCTCTTCCGCAGTTCTGGGGGCCACTCGTCGCGTACATCACACCAGAATCCTGGTTTCGGGGCTCCGAGTGGCGGGAAAGGGGTCCCTCTTGGGCGTTCGCCCGGCCAGTGGTCTATGCCAGTGGTGGGTACGATTCCGGCCCTTCGGCCCGGGTCGTCCCGGGTCGGCGGGGCCGGCCGGTCGGCGCGGGCACGGCGGGGGCGCTCCGGGGCGCGTCAACGCTGCCCGGACGGCTTTCCCGGAAGGGTGACGTGGATGCGGCAGCCGCGCGGGGATTCGGCCACCTCGATCCGCCCGCCGTGGAGGTCCACCGCCCAGCGGGCGATGGCCAGCCCCAGCCCCGTACCCCCGTCCCGGCCCGGCCGCGAGCCGCGGTGGAAGCGCTCGAAGACCCGGTCCCGGTCGGCCTCGGGGATGCCGGGCCCCTCGTCGCGCACCTCCAGGTCGAGGCTGCCGGGCGTCGGCCCGCTCCGCGCCCGTACGGTGACCCGGCCGCCCGGCGGGCTGTGCTTGACCGCGTTGTCCACCAGGTTCGCCACCACCTGGTGCAGCCGCTCCCCGTCGGCGTAGGCGACCAGCTCGGGCGGGAAGACGTCCAGATGCATCGGCACGTCGGCACGGGGCCGGAAGCGGGTCCCCGAGGCGTGCGTGCCGCCCATGCCCAGCCCGGCCGTCTTCAGCACCGCCGACAGGTACGGCCACACCTCGAACCGCTTGGCGTCCAGCAGTACCGCCCCGCTGTCCAGCCGGGACAGGTCGAGCAGCTGGCTGACCAGCTTGCCCAGCCGCTCGGTCTGCCGCAGCGCCAGCCGCATCGTCTCCGGGTCGGGCTCGGAGACGCCGTCCACCACGTTCTCCAGCACCGCCCGCAGCGCCGCGATGGGGGTGCGCAGCTCGTGCGAGACGTTCGCCACCAGCTCCTTGCGGTGGTGGTCCACCGCCTCCAGGTCCGCCGCCATCCGGTTGAAGGTCTCGGCCAGCTCGCCGACCTCGTCCCTGCGCACCCCGGCCACCCGGCGGCTGTAGTCGCCGCGTGCCATCGCCCGCGCCACCGCCGTCATCTCGCGCAGCGGCGCGGTCAGGTTGGTGGCGACGATCTGCGTGATCAGCAGCGAGGCGATGATCGAGAAGATGGTGATGACACGTATGCCGGTCTTCGAGTGGAACGCGATCAGCACCAGCAGTGTGGTGATCATCACGGAGGCGATGACCAGCGCCTGGAGCGCCGCCTTGATCGAGCGGGCCGGGTCCACCGGCCGCAGCGCGTTCCACGCCCAGTGCCGCAGCCGCCCCAGCCGCCCCGGGCCGTCCGGGGCACCGCCCTCCCGGTTCGCCCCGCCCGACGCGTCCGCGCCCCCGCGTCCCGCGGCGCGCCCGGCGCCCCGCCCCCGAGCCCCGTTCCAGCCGGCCGGGCTCCCGCCGCCCCGGTCTCACGGCGCCGGCGTCTCCAGCGCGTACCCGACGCCGTGCACGGTGCGAATCCGCTCGGCGCCGATCTTCCGGCGCAGCGCCTTGACGTGGCTGTCGACGGTGCGGGTGCCGGAGGCGTCGGTCCAGTCCCACACCTCGGCCAGCAGCTGCTCACGGGAGAGCACCGCCCGGGGCTGCTGCGCCAGGCAGACCAGCAGCTCGAACTCGGTGGGCGTCAGGTGCACGTCGCCGCCGGCCACCCTGACCCGGCGCTGGGCGTGGTCGATCTCCAGGTCGCCCAGGTGGATGCTGGCGCCCCGGGTGCCGACCGCCGCAGACGCCGCCCGCTCCACCCGGCGCAGCAGCACGTGCACCCGGGCGGCCAGTTCGCGCATGGAGAACGGCTTGGTCATGTAGTCGTCGGCGCCCACGCCCAGGCCCACGAGCATGTCCGTCTCCTCGTCCCGCGCGGTGAGCATCAGCACCGGCACCGGCCGCTCCGCCTGCACCCGGCGGCAGACCTCCAGGCCGTCGAAGCCGGGCAGCATCACGTCGAGCACCAGCAGGTCGGGGTGCCAGCCGCGGGCGGTCTCCACCGCGGTCGGCCCGTCGCCCGCGGTGCGGACCAGGAACCCCTCCGCCTGGAGCCGGACCGTGATCGCCTGCCCTATCGTCTGGTCGTCCTCGACCACCAGCACCCGGCGCTGCGCGCCCGTCGTCTGTGCGCTGTCCACTTCCGCCCCACAAGCTCGTCCGTCACCGGCAGCGTACGGGGCGGTCGGTACCGCTGACTACGACGCCCGCGGCTCTCCCGGCCCGCTCGCCCGCACGTCCTCACGGCCTGACCGCGAGGTGCACCGCGTCGGGCACACCCCGCCTGACGGGCACCTCCAGGGTGCGCACTCCGGTGAACCCCGCCCTGCCCAGCGCCGCCTCGAAGGCCGCCGAGGGGCGGGCGGACCACACGGCGAGCACGCCGCCGGAGGTCAGCCGCTCCCGGCAGTCGGCGAGGCCGCTGGGACTGTAGAGACTGCCGTTGTTCTCGGTGACTGTCCAGTCCGGGCCGTTGTCGATGTCCAGGCAGATCGCGTCGTAGCGCTCCGCGGTGCCGTGCAGGTGGGCGGTCAGGTCCCCGGCGACCAGCCGCACCCGCGGGTCGTCCAGGGCGCCGCCGCTGAACGGCGCGAAGTGGCCGGCCCGGTGCCAGTCGACGACGGCCGGCTCCCGCTCCACCACCGCGATGCGCCCCCAGCGCGCCTCGGCCACCGCCCTGGCCAGCGAGAACCCGACTCCCAGGCCGCCGATGAGCACGCTCGCGCCCTGCCGGCCGGGCGGCAGGGCGGCCAGCGCGGCGTCCACCAGGAGCCGCTCCGAGCGGCCGTCGGAGGTGTCCATCAGGAAGGTGCCGTTGGCGATGATCTCCAGCCGGTCCCCGTGCCGGCGCAGTACCGCCTCCCCGTACGGCCCGTCGCGCCGGTCCAGCACCACGGGCCTGTCGCCGGGGCCGCCAGGGTCGGCGCAGGCGGCGGGGCCCGCGGGGGTGGGGTCGGCGGGGTGTGGTCGGCGGAGCGGGTCGAGTGCGGTCCGGGCCGCTGTGCAAGGGGCATGACCCAATTTTCACCCAACTCGGAAGAAAAAAAGGGCACTTGGCTGTCCATGTGCCATCTGTGGTTCACCGTTCGTACCGCATCTCTTCCGGTTATGGCTGTCCCGTTCATCCTCCGGGGCCCTTCGGCCGGGGCGTAGCTTCCGGCCCATGCCTTCTCTTCTCAAGAACAGGGTGGCCCGGCGGCTGCTGCGTCCGGCCGCGAACTTGGTGGACCGGCGGGTCCAGCGGCCGGTGTCGAGTCTGCGGAGCGAACTCGACAGCGTGCGCCGCGAGGTGGCCGAGCTGCGTGCCCAGGAGCACGCGATCGGCCTGCTCTTCGACCACGCCGGGCGCAGCGGCCCCCGCCTGCCCACGCGGGAGCAGATAGACCGCCTGGTCACCGAGGTGGCCGAGGTCAGCGGTGCGGAGCGGGCGGCCGCCCGGCGCAACGTGACCGTCGCCTTCCGCAACGTCATCGCCCTGGAGGCGCTGGCGGTGGGCCGGTTGGCCGGCTCCACCCAGAACGTGTGCGGCAAGCTCGCCGCCGTCCCGCTGCTCGCCCCGCCGAACGCGCAGGTGCTGGAGATCGGCACCCTCTACGGCCTCTTCTCCGCCACGCTGCTGCGGATGCTGCACCGCGCGGGCATCGAGCCGGAGCTGACCGTCGTCGACCCGCTGGTGGGGTCGCAGCTCCAGCCCGGCGGCCTGGAGGGACTGGACCCGACCGGCACCCCGGTCCGGGTCGACGTGGTCCGGGCCAACCTGGCGCTGGGCGGGGCCGCCGGCGAGCGGGCCCGCATCGAGGTCGGCTTCTCCGGCGACCCCCAGGTGCGCGCCGCCGTCTCCGACCGGGAGTACGGCGTCATCATCATCGACGGCGACCACAGCGCTCGGGGGGTCGCGGAGGACCTGGAGTGGGCCGAGAAGATCGCGGCGCCCGGTGCGATCGTCGTCCTCGACGACTACGGCGACAACAAGTGGGCCGGCGTCCAGGAGGGTGCCGACGCGCACCTGGCGGGCGACAGCCGCTTCGAGATGCTCGGCCGCGCGGCGACCTCCGCGTTCCTGCGCGCCGTCCGCTGAGCCGGTCCGCTGAGCCGGTCCGCTGGTCGGTCCGCCGAGCCGGTCCGCTGAGCCGGTCGCCGTGGCTCCTGCCTGCCTCCTGCCGGCCCCTCGCTGTTCCCCGCCCCGCCCCGCCCCGCCCCGCCCCGCGGCGCGGGGCGGGCGGGGCGGGGAACGGCCTGCGCGGCCCTGCCGGGGGATGGCCGGGCCGCGATCGGTTGTTCTACCGCCCGGGCCTCCCAGAGTGCCGCGAACCACGCCTCGGGGCCCTTCGCTGACGGCGAACGCCGACCCGCCGGAACCCGGGAACACCAGCGGAGTCCTGAGCATTGAGTGGGTTGTACTCAACTTGCTTGCACAGGGAGCGATCATGGCATTTGAGCCGCAGAGTTCCAACCTCACCCTCCCGGTACTGCCTCTCGACGGGGAGGTCGTGCTCCCCGGCATGGTCGTCCCGCTGGACCTGACCGACGGCGAGGTGCGGGCCGCGGTGGAGGCCGCCCAGGCCGCGCACTCCGGCCCGAACCCCGCGCAGGCGGCCGCCAAGCCGCAGGTGCTGCTGGTGCCCCGGGTCGACGGCAGGTACGCCGCCCTGGGCACCCTCGGCAGCGTGGAGCAGGTCGGCCGGCTCTCCGACGGCGACCCCGGCGCGGTGATCCGCGGCCGGTCCCGGGTGCGGATCGGAGCCGGCACCACCGGCCCCGGGGCCGCCCTGTGGGTGGAGGGCGCCCTCGTGCCGGAGCCCGAACCCGCCGAGGCGCCCGGCGCCGTCGCGGAGCTGACGCGGGAGTACAAGGCCCTGGCCACCAGCTGGCTGCGCAAGCGCGGCGCCTGGCAGGTCGTCGACCGGGTCCAGCAGATCGAGGACGCCGGCCAGCTCGCCGACAACTCCGGCTACTCCCCGTTCCTCTCCGTCGAGCAGCGCGTGGAGCTGCTGGAGACGGCCGACCCCGTCGCCCGGCTGCGGCTGGCGGTGCGGTGGCTGCGGGAGCACCTGGCCGAGCAGGACGTGGCGGAGACCATCCGCAAGGACGTCCAGGAGGGCATGGACAAGCAGCAGCGCGAGTTCCTGCTCCAGCAGCAGCTGAACGCCGTCCGCAAGGAGCTGTCCGAGCTGCGCGGCGAGCCCGAGACCGAGGGCGGCGACTACCGCGCCCGGGTCGAGGCCGCCGACCTGCCGGAGAAGGTCCGCGAGGCCGCGCTGAAGGAGGTCGAGAAGCTGGAGCGGTCCAGCGACGCCTCCCCTGAGGGCTCGTGGATCAGGACCTGGCTGGACACCGTCCTGGAGCTGCCGTGGAACACCACCACCCAGGACACCTACGACGTCGCCGGCGCCCGTGCCGTGCTCGACGCGGACCACGCCGGCCTCGACGACGTCAAGGAGCGCATCACCGAGTACCTGGCCGTCCGCAAGCGCCGGGCCGACCGCGGCCTGGCCGCCGTCGGCGGCGGCAACGGCGGCGGGCGGCGGCCCGGCGGCGCGGTGCTGGCCCTGGTCGGGCCGCCCGGGGTCGGAAAGACCTCGCTCGGGGAGTCGGTGGCGCGGGCCATGGGCCGGAAGTTCGTCCGGGTCGCCCTCGGCGGCGTCCGCGACGAGGCCGAGATCCGCGGCCACCGCAGGACGTACGTGGGCGCGCTGCCCGGCCGCGTCGTGCGGGCGATCAAGGAAGCCGGCTCGATGAACCCGGTGGTGCTGCTGGACGAGGTCGACAAGGTCGGCTCCGACTTCCGGGGCGACCCGGCGGCGGCGCTGCTGGAGGTGCTGGACCCGGCGCAGAACCACACCTTCCGGGACCACTACCTGGAGGTGGAGCTGGACCTGTCCGACGTCGTCTTCCTGGCCACCGCGAACGTCCTGGAGGCCATCCCGGAGCCGCTGCTGGACCGGATGGAGCTGGTCCGGCTGGACGGCTACACCGAGGACGAGAAGGTCGTCATCGCCCGCGACCACCTGGTGCCGCGCCAGCTGGACCGGGCCGGGCTGACCCCCGAGGAGGTGGCCTTCGACGAGGCGGCGCTGCGCCGGCTGGCCGGGGAGTACACCCGCGAGGCGGGGGTGCGCACCCTGGAGCGGACGGTGGCGCGGCTGCTGCGCAAGATCACCGCGCAGCACGAGCTCGGCGGGCTCGAACTGCCCGTCACCATCGGCCCGGACTCGCTGCGCGGCCTGATCGGCCGGCCGCACCACGTGCCGGAGGCGGCCCAGGACCCGGAGGAGCGGCGTACGGCGGTGCCGGGCGTGGCCACCGGCCTGGCGGTCACCGGCGCGGGGGGCGACGTGCTCTACATCGAGGCGTCGCTGGCCGACCCGGAGACCGGCGGGGCGGGTGTGCAGCTCACCGGCCAGCTGGGCGACGTGATGAAGGAGTCCGCGCAGATCGCGCTCTCCTTCCTGCGCTCGCGCGGCGCCGAACTGGAGCTGCCCGTCGGAGACCTGAAGGACCGCGGTGTGCACCTGCACGTGCCGGCCGGCGCCGTGCCCAAGGACGGGCCGAGCGCGGGTGTCACGATGACCACGGCGCTGGCCTCGCTGCTCTCCGGCCGCAAGGTCCGCCCGGACGTCGCGATGACCGGCGAGGTCTCGCTCACCGGCCGGGTGCTGCCGATCGGCGGGGTCAAGCAGAAGCTGCTGGCCGCGCACCGCGCCGGGGTGACGACCGTCGTCATCCCCAAGCGCAACGAGGCGGACCTCGACGACGTCCCGGCCGAGGTGCTGGCCGCCCTGGAGGTCCACCCGGTCAGCGACGTCCGCCAGGTCCTGGCACTGGCCCTGGAGCCCGCCGCCGCGGCTGCGGAGCAGGTCCCGCTGGCCGCCTGACCGGAACCGTCGGCCCGCGCGCCGTGCCGCCCCCGGACGACGGAGGGCGGCACGGCGCGCGCCGCGCGCGGGTGCGCGGGGGACGGGGGCGCCGGGTCAGCCCAGGGCGAGGGCCGAGAGGCGGGAGGTGTCGCCGTTGAAGTAGTCCTGGTCGCCGGGGAAGGTGCCGGAGTCGGCGTGCTGCCAGAAGGTGTAGTAGGTGTAGCCCGCGGGCAGGGTGCCGGCGCTGGTGGAGTACTTCGCGATCCAGAACGGGCTGGTGGTGGCGAAGGCGCTGCTGTTGCCGGTGCAGGTCGTCCACCAGTCGAGGGTCGAGTAGATCACCGGGTAGACGCCCTCCTTCGCGTTGTACTCGTTGGCGAAGGCGTGGATCCAGCTGACCATGGCGGCCTGGCTCAGGCCGTAGCAGGTGGCGCCGTAGGGGTTGTACTCGATGTCGAGGGCGCCCGGCAGCGTCTTGCCGTCGGCGGACCAGCCGCCGCCGTGGGCGATGAAGTAGTCGGCCTGGGTGGCGCCGGCGGAGGTGTCCGGGGTGGCGAAGTGGTAGGAGCCGCGGATCATCCCGACGTTGTATGAGCCGTTGTACTGCTGGGCGAAGTCGGGGTTGGTGTAAGTGGTGCTCTCCGTGGCCTTGACGTAGGCGAACTTCGCGCCGTTCGCCCAGGCCGTCGACCAGTTGACGCTGCCCTGGTAGCCGGAGACGTCCATGCCGGGGGTCTGGGTCGCCGCCAGCGGGGTGGCGGCCTCGGAGGTGGCGGAGGCGCTGGCGGAGCCGCTGCCCTCGTGGGCGGCGACGGTGGACCCCATCCAGTCCAGCTGGGGGTGGGAGACGTGCCCGGCCTTGGCGGACGCGGCCGGGGCGGCGGCGTGGGCCGCGCCGGGGGCGGAGAGGACCAGTGCGACCATGGCGGTGAACAGGCCGGCGCAGAGCGCGAGCCGGGTCCGGGCCGAGCCGGTGTCGTGCACGACGGAGAGGACTCCGCGGGACATACGTGCCTCCAGGAGGGACTCGGCATGACCTCGATGTGGTCATGACAAGCGTGACGGTACGGGGGAGAGCTACGCGCGTGGAAGAGGGCCCCGGAACCGCCGTTGGTCTACGCCTGCGAAATACTTGACGTGCTGCGGAAACCACCGTGGGTGAAGAGAACTTTCAGCTGGTGAAAGTGGGGCCGGTGTCTCCGACGAACGCTGATGAGCCGCGTGGGGCCGTCGGCCTCCAGCAGGGGGCGGCGGAACTCGAACGCGAACTGTCGGTGCTCTTCCGCCGCGCCCGGGCCGTCTCCGGGGAACTCGCACGCGAGGTGCACCCCGGCCTGGAACCCGCCGCGTACGGGCTCCTCGTCCGCCTCGCGGAGGTCGAGCCGGAACGCGCCACGGAGCTGGCCGCCTACTTCGGCGTCGGCAAGGCGACGATGAGCCGCCAGCTGCGCGGCCTGGAGGAGCTCGGGCTGATCGCCCGCGAGCCCGACCCCGCGGACGGCCGGGCCCACCTGACGCGGCTGACCTCCGAGGGCCGGGAGCGGTTCTCCCGGGTGCGCAGCGCCCGGCGTGACCGCTTCCTCGCCCAGCTCGACGCCTGGGGCGCCGGCGAGGTGGCCGAACTCGCCCGCCTGCTGCACCGCTTCAACGACCTCCAGGGCGGCTGAGCCGCCCGGCTGCCCGCGTCCCGGTGTCGGACCCAGGCGGCGCCGTACGGTGCCGTCAGGCCGTACGGAGGTGAGCGGGCGGGTGCGGGCCGGGAGCGGCTACAGCTCCACCAGGACGGCGGTCGCGTCGTCGTGGGCCTTGCCCGGGGCGGGCCGCTCGGCCTCCAGCGCGCGCACCCGGGCGATCAGCGCCCCGGGCCCGGCCCCGCGCAGCAGCCCGAACGCGCCGGCCCAGCCGTCCGTCCGGTAGACCTCGACCGACCGCGCGGCACCGTCGGTGAGCGCCGCCAGCGCCCGTACCCGGTCGCGCGGCACGCTGCCCGTGACCGCCTTGGCCGCCACCGCCGGGTCGGCGGCGGCCGTGAAGAAGCCGCCCTCGCGGTTGCGCAGCGGCGCCAGCCGCACCCCGCGCTCCCGCAGCCGGTCGATCCGGTCGTCCAGGACGGCGGTGACCGTGCCGTCCGGTCCGGCCAGCAGCAGCGCCGAGTCCGACAGCACGAGGTACTCGACGGCGGCCTCGTCCCAGCGCGCCGCCACCACCGTGGCCTGCGGCGTGAGCTGGTGAGAAAGATCACACGTTCCCTCGTGGGCCTGGGCGGTGCGGGCCACGGCAGCCGCCAGGCAGTCCGCCAGCGGCGCTTCGCGGCGGGCCGCCAGCTCCAGCAGGGCGCCGCCCAGCCGCGCGGCGAACCACGGGACCGAGTGGACGCAGCCGCCGTTGCCGGGAGGCGGGGTGACGCCGTCCAGCAGTACCAGCGCGCCACCGCCGTCCGCGGGGACCGCCACCGACACGAAGTCCTCGTTGGGCACGTCGGGGCTGCCGGGCTCGGTCGCCGTCTCGATCCGCATGCGCCCAGTCTGGCAGCCGCAGCCGCAGCCGCAGCCGCAGCCGCAGCCGCAGCCGCAGCCCGGCCCCGGACCGGCCCCGCCCGCCGCGCTCCGCCACACCCCAGCGCGCGGCAGCCGCCGAGCGCCCGCGCGCGTCGGGGCCATTCGCGCCGGGAGCGCTCACGCCGGGGACGGTTCACGCCGGGGACGGTTCGCGCCGAAGGCTTCGGCGGCGGCGCGAGGGCGGCCGGGGTGGGTGTCCACGGGTGGCAGGTGCGCGGCAGGCCGGCGGCTGGACGAGTGCCAGGACGGCTGGCTGGACGCGTGGTTGAGGATGACCGCGGCAGAAGCGGCCGGTCAACGCCCTCTGGGGATTCACTCGTTCGGGTGTCCGAAGGGAGGACGCCTGGCCCCTTCCCCACCAGGGCTGCAAGGGTCGGAGGGCTCCATGCGCACCGTCGCACCCTGCCCGGCACCGACCGGGACCCCACCGCGAGACCGGAAGGCGAGCCCCCACGTTGCGTGAACGACGTCCCAGGCGCCGCGAACGGCGGGTCAGGCAGCGCATGCTGGCCGCCCTGCTGGCCTGCTCCGCCGCCCTGCTGGCCGCCGGGGCGCCCGGCGTCGCTCTGGCGGCCGGCGACCTGTCCGCGGCCCAGGACCGGGTGGACGCCGCGCACCTCGCCGTCCGGACCACCGTCCTGGCGCACGCCGTCGCCGACGAGCGGGACGCCGCCGCCGTCTCGGCCGCCGCGGGCCGCGCCGTCCTGCCCGCCGCCGACCTGACCCGTACCGACCAGGCGCTCGCCGCCGCCGTCCGGTCCGCCCCCACCGCGCTGCGCACCGCCCTGGCAGGCCTGTCCGCCGCCCGGCGCACCGCTCTGGCCGCCGGGGACCCGCAGCACGCCCTGACCGCCTACCAGCGCCTGGACGACGCCCTGCTGCGCGCCGCCGGCTCCGGCACCGCCCCGCTCAGCCGGGCCGTCGACGCGGCGTCCCTTGAGCACGCCCTGCTCGTCGCCGCCCTGACCGGCGAGGGCGGGCAGCCGGTGCTGGTGGCCGAGGCGCGGGCCGCACGTGCCCAGGAGCAGGCCGGCCTCGCCGACTTCCGGGCCGCCGCCCCGCCGGCCCTCGTCGCCCGCTACGACCGCACCGTCGCCGGTGCCGCCGCCACCGAGGCCGAACGCGACACGGCCGCCCTGCTGGCCGGCCCGCGCTCGGCCCGGACGGCCGGGCCCTGGGCGCCGAGCGGGCCGGGGCGGCGCTCACCGCCCGGCTGGACCTCATGCGGTCCGTCGAGACGGCCTCGGCCGCCGAGGAGGCGGACGCCGCGGCGGGGCACCGCTCCCACGCCGTCAGCGTCCTCGAACTGCGCTGCGCCCTCGTCGGGTTGTGCCTGCTGCTGCTCGCCGGGGTGCTGGGCACGGTGATCCGCGGCATCGCCCGGCCGCTGGCCGCCCTGCACCGCTGGGCGCTGGCCGAGCCCGGCAGCGGGCAGGCCCCCAGGGCCACCGGCTGTGACGAGTTCGCCGCGGTGGCCCGGCGGATCACCACCCTCGCGCAGGAGACGCGCTCCCTGCGCGGCCGGCTCCAGGACCTCGGAACGGCGCGGGCGACGGCGTCGGCCGCGCACGCCGCCCTGGCCGCCGAGCACCAGGCGGTACTGCGCTCGCGCGCCGAACTCCTGCGCACCCGCGACGACCTGATGCGCTCCCGGGAGGAGCTGGCGGCACGGCTCGGCGAGGTGCTGGCGCGCTCCTCCGTCCACGCCGCACACGTCAACCTGTCGTTGCGCACCCTCGGCCTGGTCGAGCGCCAACTCGTCCTGATCGAGGAGCTGGAGGAGCACGAGCAGGAGCCGGGACGGCTGGCCGACCTCTTCCGGCTGGACCACTTCGCAGCCCGGATGCGCCGCAACAGCGAGAACCTCCTGGTGCTCACCGGAACCGAGCACAGCCACGGCGCCAGCGCCCGGCCGGTGCCGCTGATCGACGTGGCCCGCGCCGCCATGTCGGAGGCCGAGCGGTACGACCGGGTGCGGATCACCTCGGTGCCCGAGGCGCGGGTGGCCGGCCGGGCAGCCGACGACGTCAGCCACCTGGTGGCCGAACTCCTCGACAACGCCTCCGCGTTCTCCGCGGCCACCGCCGACATCCACCTCGCCGGGTGGGTGCTGGACAGCGGCGAGGTGGCGCTGTCCGTCGAGGACTCCGGCATCGGCCTGTCCATGGAGCGCGCCGCCGAGCTCAACGTGATGCTCGCGGACCCCGACCCGGCGCCGCCCGGCGGGGCGGCCGGGATCGGCCTCTACGTGGTGTCCCGGCTGGCCCACCGGCACGGCGTACGGGTCGAGTTGCGGCCTCAGCCGACCGGCGGCACCCTCGCCGTGGTGGTGCTGCCGCAGGTGCTGGTGCTCCACCTCGACCCGCTCACCTCCGTGGCGCCCGCCCCGGGCGACGCCTCCTCCGCCCCGGAGCGGCTCCAGGAGGCGGCCTGGCAGCAGGCGCCGGGGCTGCCCCCGAGCCACCTCGCGGCCCGCCTCCCGGGCCAGGGCCGGGTCGAGGACCAACTGCCGCCGCCCGCGCCCTTCCAGGCCCCCGCCTCGTCCCCTGTGGCCCCTTCCACGCTGTGGCAGGCGTACCCGGCGGTTCCCGCCGAGCCGGCCCCCGCCGACCCGGCGCCGCCCTCGGCACCCGTGGCCCGGAGCCGCCCCGGCACGCCGAACCGATGCCCCCGCGGCCGGGACGGGGGCCCCGCCGAATCCGATCGCCCCCGCGGTGCCCGCCGGGTACGCCGTCCCCGCTGCGCCCGCCGTCCCCGCCGCGCCCGCCGAGCACGCGCGGGCGCGGCCGGAGCCGGACGCGCTGCCGCGCCGGGTGCGCCAGGCCACCGGGATGCACGCCGACCGCCCCGAGGCGGCCGCGTCGCGTCGCGCCGGCCCGGTGGACGCGAACGGCCTGCGCCGCCAACTGGTGGGCCTCCAGAGGGGATTGGTCGAGGGACGCCGCGACGCGGAGCTGGAGGCCCGCGGCGAGGCCGGGCCCCGCGAGCGGCGCCCCGGTGCGGCCAGGGCCGGCGGCTCGCCCGAGCCGGTCGCGGCCGTACCCGCGCCGCCCGCCTCACCCGCGCCGCCCGCGCCCGGCGCGATCGCGTCCTCGCTGGTGCCGTCCGCCGCGCCGGAGCGCGACGGCCTGCCCCGGCGGGACACCGCGCCCGCCCGGGGCCCGGCCCAGGCCCCGTCCCAAGTCCCGGCCCCGGGGCAGCAGCAGGCACCCGTCCCGGCCCAACCGTCGGGAGAGGGACGGACGTTGGAAACGGCGCGGGGCGCGGAGCCCGGCGGCCGGCACCGGGGGACGACCCGTCCCGGAGACACCGCCGAGGAGGCGAACCGTTGAACGCGGCCAGCACACACAGTTCCGTACTGAGCAGCGAGGCGAGCGGCCTCCAGTGGCTGCTGGAGGACTTCGTGGAGGAGGTGCCCGGCGTCCGCTCGGTCGCCGTGGTCTCCTCCGACGGCCTGCCGCTGCTGAGTTCGCAGCCGGACCCGGTCCCGGCCAGGGACCCGGCGGGCCAGGGTGACGGTCCGCGGATGGACCTGGCCGCCGTGGTCTCCGGCCTGGCCTCGCTCACCGTGGGGGCGGCGCGGCTGATGGACGGCGGCGCCGTACGGCAGACCACCGTCGCGATGGACGGCGGGGTGCTCGCCGTCATGTCGATCAGCGACGGCTCGCTGCTGGGCGTCCACGCCGCCGCCGACTGCGACCTGAGCGTGGTCGCCTACAACATGGCCCGCTTCGTCGGCCGGGCCGGCCACGCGCTCACCCCCGCGATCCGGGGCGAGTTGCGGAACGCGATGGAGAACGGCACCGTCACCCCGGAGCGTGGCCGTTGATGCGGGCGGTACCCGTGGCACCACCGTTCCCGCAGCGCCCGGTGGCGGATCGCCGGACCGCCAGGGTCCGGCCCTACGTCCTCACCGGAGGGCGCACACGATTCGGACACGTGCTGCTGGTCGAGACTTTCGTGGCTACGATCGATCGGCCGGACGACCAAGCCGCTCTTGCCAGGGGCGGTTGGGTGGAGCGAGTGGTCCCCGAGTTGCAGGCGATCGTCGAACTGTGCCGCAGGATGCGGTCGGTGGCCGAGATCTCCGCACTGCTGCGGATACCGCTCGGAGTCGTCCGGGTCCTGATCAGCGACCTGGCCGACCAGGGAAGGATTCGCGTGTACGGGACCGGGCAAGGGCCCGGCGGCCCCGACCGCGCGCTGCTCGAAAGGGTGCTCAGTGGACTTCGCAGGCTTTGACCAGCAGGAGGGCCTGCAGGACTGGCAGACGGCCCGCGGCCGCGCGCCGGTCTCCACGAAGATCGTGGTGGCCGGCGGCTTCGGCGTCGGCAAGACCACCTTCGTCGGCGCCATCTCCGAGATCGCTCCGCTCACCACGGAGGCGGTGATGACCCAGGCCAGCGAGGCGCTCGACGACCTCGCCGCGATCCCGGACAAGACCACCACCACCGTGGCGATGGACTTCGGCCGGATCACCCTCGAACGGGACCTGGTCCTCTACGTGTTCGGCACCCCGGGGCAGCAGCGGTTCTGGTTCATGTGGGACGACCTGGTGCGCGGCGCGATCGGCGCGGTGGTGCTCGCCGACACCCGGCGGCTGGCGGACTGCTTCCCGGCACTCGACTACTTCGAGAGCAGCGGCCTGCCCTACGCTGTCGCCGTCAACCAGTTCGAGGGCACGGCCGAGTACAGTCCGGACGACGTCCGTGACGCGCTCGCCGTTCCCGGCCACATCCCGGTGCTGGTCATCGACGCGCGGGAGCGGCACTCCGTGGTGGACGCCCTGCTCGCGCTGGTCACCCACGCCCTGGCCGAGCAGCCCCTGTAACACCGGTGTACGTGCGCCTCCGCCGGCCGTCCGCCGCCGGGACCGGGCACGCCGAACGGGACGGCCGCCCGGGCCGGCAGCGGCCGGTTCCCGGCGTGTCCTGCCCGTCGACGACCGAAGAAGCGAGCGAGCCGCGATGCGAAGCATCCTGATCGTCGGAGCCGGCCAGGCCGGCCTGCAACTCGCCCTGGGCCTCCAGGCCCGCGGCTACGACGTCACCGTCATGACCAGCCGGACCGCCGAGGAGATACGCGCCGGCCGGGTGATGTCGACCCAGTGCATGTTCGCCTCCGCGCTGGCCGTGGAGCGCGGCCTCGGCCTGGACTTCTGGGCGTCGCAGGCCCCCGAGGTCGGCGGCCTGGGGGTGTCGGTGACCGCGCCGGACGGCACCCGGGCGGTGGACTGGCTGGGGCGGCTGGAGGGCGTCGCCCAGTCGGTGGACCAGCGGCTGAAGATGGCCGGCTGGCTGGAGGCGTTCGCCGAACGCGGCGGCCGGGTCGTCGTGCACGCCGTCGCCGTCTCCGACCTCGACTGGTTCTCCCGCGCCTACGACCTGTGCCTGGTGGCGGCCGGCAAGGGCGACCTCGTCTCCGCCTTCGGCCGGAGCGTGACGCGCTCGCCCTACACCGCGCCGCAGCGGGCGCTGGCCGTCGCCTACGTGCACGGTCTGGAGCCGCGGCCGGAGCACCCGGACCTGGCGGCGGTGCGCTGCAACCTGGTGCCGGGTGTCGGCGAGCTGTTCGTCATACCGGCACTCACCACCTCCGGGCCCTGCGACATCCTCTTCTGGGAGGCCCTGCCGGGCGGCCCCGCCGACGTCTTCCAGAGCGTCCGGGACCCCGGCGAGCACCTGCGGCTCACCCTGGAGCTGATGGCCCGGTACGTGCCCTGGGAGCACGCCCGCGCGGCCCGCGTCGAGCTCACCGACGCCGGCGGGACCCTCTCCGGACGGTACGCCCCGGTGGTGCGCCGCCCGGTCGCGGAGCTGCCCTCCGGCGGTCTCGCGCTGGGGGTCGCCGACGTGGTCGTCGCCAACGACCCCGTCACCGGGCAGGGTTCCAACAACGCGGCCCGCTGCGCCGACGTCTACCTGCGGGCGATCACGGACCGCGGGGACCTGCCCTTCGACCGGGAGTGGATGCAGAGCGCGTTCGACGCGTACTGGGCGGTGGCCGAGCCGTCGGTGAAGTGGACCAACGCGATGCTCGCGCCGCCACCGGAGCACGTGCTCGGGCTGATCGGCGCGGCGAGCGAACTGCCGCCCGTCGCCGACCGGTTCGCGGGCGGCTTCAACGACCCCGCGGACTTCGAGGAGTGGTTCTTCGAGCCCGAGCGGGCCGCCGCCTACCTGGACCGGCTGCGGGCCGAAGGCCCCGACGCCGCGCGGGTCCCCACCCCCCGCGCGGAGCCGGACCAGGCGCCGGCTCCGTGAGGGGCGGCTCCGGCCCGGCGGACAGCCGCGCGCCGGCCCGGGCCGCCCCGGGGCCGGCGCGGGGCCGGAAGGCGGGCGGTGGGCTACTCCTTGACGCCCTGCGCGCCGGTGGCCGGCATGCCGAACGGCGTGCCCTGGTCCGTGTCGGCGCCCAGGTCCGGGGCGGTCCAGCCGGCCAGGGGCGGCTGCGCCGAGTCGGGGCGGACGGCACCGAGGACCGGGTTGGCGGCGATGGGCGCGACCTTGATGTCGGCGCCCGGCCGCGGCGCCTCGACGACCATGCCGTCGCCGGCGTAGATCGCGACGTGGGTGGCGCCCTTGAAGTAGATCACCAGGTCGCCCGGGCGCAGCAGGGCCAGCGGCACGTGCGGCAGCCGCTGCCACTGCTCCTGGCTGGTGCGCGGGATCACCGTCCCGGCGTGCGCCCACGCCTGCGATGTCAGCCCGGAGCAGTCGAAGGAGTCCGGCCCCTGGGCGCCCCACTGGTAGGGCTTGCCGACCTGGGTGAGGGCGTAGTCCAGGGCCCGGGCGCCGACCTTGGAGGGGGTGCGCAGCGCGGGGTCGTCGCCGAGGGCCTTGGAGTCCATCAACGCGCTCTGCGCCTTGTCGGTGTCGGCCTGCTCCAGCGCCTGGAGCTGGTCGATCTGCACCCCGGTGAGCCCGGCGAGGGTGGTCTCCACCTGGTCCAGACGGGTCTGGACGGTCTTCTTCCGCGCCGCCGCGGTGCTCTGGGCGTGCTCGGCGCCGTCCAGGGCCTTCTGCGCCTGGGTGTTGAGCTGCGCGAGGCGGGCCTGGCCGTGCGCGAGCCGGGCCAGCACGGACTTCTGCTGGCCGACGAGCTGGGCCGCCACGTGCTGGCTGCCGAAGAACTCCTGCGGGCTCATGCCCCCGAGGAACGACAGGTAGGGCGAGAGGCCGCCGTCCCGGTACATCTGGTTGGCCATCAGGCCGAGCTGGGTGCGGGCGTCGGCCACCGCGGTCCGCTGGGCGGCCAGTCGGGCGTCGGCGGTGCGGGCGGCGGCGCGCAGCCGGTCGGCCGTCTCCTTGGCCTGGTCGTACGCCTGGGTCGCGGCCTCGGTCTGCTCGTAGTCCGTGTGCAGTTGGGTGAGCATCTGGGACAGCGGCACCTGGGGGGCGGCCGGCGGGTCGTAGGGCCGGGCGGCCGCGGACCGGGCCGCGGTCAGCGACAGGGCGGCCGCGGCGAGCAGCGTGCCGCAGGCCAGGGCGGGGCGGCGCAGCCGGGCTGCTGCGGGCCTTCGGGTCGCTGACATTCCCTCATCTCCCTGAGTACCGGCGGGTAGCTGGCGGTCAGGCGAGCCAATCACAAATAGTCATATCTTCGACAGAGGGTGTCGGCGATTCCTCCCCATCTGGTCACCCCGACGGGTGATGCGGACTGCCCCGCGACCACCTCGGGCCGTCGGCACGCCGCTCGCGGGCGCACGGGCAGGCGGGCGTGTACGGCGCGGGTACGGGGTGCCGACCGGGTGCGGACATGGGCGTACGGCCCGGTCACCGCCCTCGGAACCGGGCCGTACGCGTCCTGGGGCCCGCCCGGAGGCGGCGCCGGGGTCAGCCGAAGTAGCTGTCGAAGGTGTGCGAGAACGCCCAGTCGCCGAAGCGGTCCCAGTTGATGGACCAGGTCATGAGGCCGCGCAGGCCGGGCCAGGTGCCGTGGGTGGTGGTGGAGCCGCAGTTGCTGCCCTTGGTCAGGCAGTCGAGGGCCTGGTCCACCTGGGCGGGGGAGGTGTAGCCGTTGCCGGCCTCGGTGGAGGCGGGCAGGCCGATGGCGACCTGGGAGGGGGCCAGCGCCGGGAACTGCTCGGCGGCGTTGCCGGCCACCGGGAAGCCGGTGAGCAGCATGTCCGTCATCGCGATGTTGAAGTCGGCGCCGCCCATGGTGTGGTACTGGTTGTCCAGGCCCATGATCGGCCCGGAGTTGTAGTCCTGGACGGTGAGCAGCGTCAGGTCGTCGCGCAGGGCGTAGATCACCGGCAGGTAGGCGCCGCAGCGCGGGTCCTGGCCGTTGTAGGGGCCCGATCCGTAGTACTGGTAGCCCATCTGGACGAAGAACGTCTCCGGCGCCATGGTGAGCACGAAGCCGCTGCCGTACTTCGCCTTCAGCGACTTGACCGCCGCGATCAGGTTGACGATGGCCGGGGTGGTCGGGTTCCTGAAGTCGGTGTCGCCGGTGTTGAGCGAGAGCGACTGGTTCTCGAAGTCGATGTCGATGCCGTCCAGGCCCCACTGGTCGATGATCGAGCCCACCGAGGAGACGAACGCGTCGCGGGCGGCCGTCGTGGTCAGTTGCACCTCGCCGCCCGCGCCGCCGATGGACAGCAGCACCTTCTTGCCCGCGGCCTGCTTGGCCTTGATCGCCGCCTTGAAGTCGGCGTCGGACTCCACGGACGGGCACTCGCTGACGGAGCAGCGGTTGAAGTGGATCTGCCCGGAGGTGGGGGAGTCGGTCTCGCCGAAGGCCAGGTCGATGATGTCCCAGTCGGCGGGGACGTCGGCGAGCTTCGTGTAGCCGGAGCCGTTGGCGAAGCTCTCGTGCAGGTAGCCCACGAGCGCGTGGGTGGGCAGGCCCTGCGACGGCGGGCTGCTCGGCGGCGTGGTGGGGGCGTGGTCGGCGGGGTGGTCGGCGGCGTGGTGGGAGGTGTCGTCGGGGGCGTGGTGGTGCCGCCGCCCGGGCCCTGGAGGGAGACGTCGTCGGCGAGGTAGGCGGCCTGGCCGTACCAGCCGTGGACGTAGACGGTCGCGGAGGTCTGGCTCGCGCCGGTGGTGAAGGAGACGCTGAGGGCGCCCCAGGAGCCGTTCGTGCCGGGCGTCCAGGTGGAGGTGCCGCCGTTGACGCCGAGGTAGACGTAGGAGCCCTTGACCTGCGCGGTCAGCGTGTAGGTGGTGTTGGGGGAGACGGTGGCGGTCTGCGCGCACTGGGCGGTGGCGGAGCCGCTGGGGGTGCCCTGGAGGGCGTAGCCGCCGGTGTGCGCCTGACCGGAGACGACGGCGGTGCCGGAGTCGCAGGTCCAGCCGGACAGGCTGCCGCTCTCGAAGCCGCCGTTGCTGAGGAACTCGCCCGCGCTGGCGGCCGGGGCGAGGGCGACGAGGCCGCCGACGGCGAGGGCTCCGGCCGCGGCGGCGCCCGTCACGGCGAGGACGGCGCGGCGCGGCCGCCGCGGGGATCTGCCGGGGGCGTTGCCACCCGGTGCGGTGGACATGGGGGGGCTCCTTCCGTCGACCGACGTTAGGCGTGAACATGTCACCCGGTAGCAAACAGGTCCAGACCAATAACGTCAATGGTCCGGACCAGACGGGTTCTCCGCGTGTTCACCGCGCGGGTCGCCCCTCCCGCCGTCGGCGTCCCGCCCGGGTGCCGTTGCCGCCCGGGGCCGACCCGGGAGCCGCGCCCAGCGCCCCGGGCCGACCCGGGAGCCGCGCCCAGCGCCCCGGGTTCAGCGCCGCCGGGACCAGGGCCACTTGAGGCGCTCGGGGTGCGGGCTGCCCTCCGGGTCGTGGACGTACGCCCAGCGGGTGCGGCCCCGGCCGGGCTCCCGGTGGTAGACGTGCACCGTCTCCGGGCCGCCCTCGGGGGCCGGCACCGGCACGCGGTAGTCCAGCGGGGGCTGCCCGGTCAGGCCGGTGACGACCTCCAGCACGCGGCCGTCCAGCGGGCCGCCGACGAACTCGGTCTCCTCGTGTCGCACCCGCCAAGACTCGCACGCCCACCCCCGCTCCCGGCCCCCGGCGCGTGCGCGCCGCCCGCAAGCCGCGGAGGCCCCGATCCCGCCGCTCCGGAAGAAGGCCCGCCCGCACGGGTCATCTAGGCTTCCGGGCATGACCAGCAGCGCGGTGCCCGCCTACCGCCGGATGAGCGTCGAGCAGCGCCGCGAGCAGCTGCTCGACGCCGCGGTGGACCTCTTCGGGCACCGCAGGCCCGAGGACGTCTCGGTGGAGGACGTGGCCGCCGCGGCCGGCGTCTCCCGCCCGCTGGTCTACCGCTACTTCCCCGGCGGCAAGCAGCAGTTGTACGAGGCCGCGGTGCTGGGCGCCGCCGAGGAGCTGACCGGCCGGTTCACCCTCCCCGAGGACGGCGTGCCCACCGAGCGGCTGGGCCGCGCGCTGGACCGCTACCTCGCGTACGTCGACGAGCACGACGCCGCGTACGGGGCGCTGCTGCGCGGCGGCGGGGTGGTGGGCACCAGCCGCACCGACGCGATCGTGGACGGGGTGCGCCGGCGCGCCGCCGACCAGGTGCTGCGCCACCTCGGCGTGGCCGAGCCCGGGCCCCGGCTGGCGATGCTGGTGCGCTCGTGGATCGCCTCGGTGGAGGCGGTCTCGCTGCTGTGGCTGGACGACGGCAAGCAGCCGCCGCTGCCGGAGCTGAGCGGCTGGCTCGTCGACCACTTCACGGCCCTGCTGCTGGCCACCGCCGCCAGCGATCCGGAGACGGCCCGGGTGGCGGCGGCCGCCCTCGCGCAGGAGTCCGGGGACAGCCCCGGCGGCACCCTCCTCGCCCGCATCGCCGAGAGGCTGCGCTGACCGTACGGACAGGCGCGCGCTGACCGTACGGACGGTGCGTGCTGACCGTGCGGCCGCCTGACCGGGCCGTCAGCGCGGGGGAGCGGCCGCGGCGGCGGCGCCGGACTCCGCGTCCATCTGGTCGAAGCGGGTACCGGCCAGAGCGAACGCGGCCGGGCGCACCCCGAACGGCTCCTGGAACGGCCGGTCGAGCTGGCCCGCGAAGCAGATGGCGAACGCCACGGCCGCGCCCACGAAGCACAGTGCCGTCAACTGCCGTGCGGTGGACGAGAGTCCGAGCAGCGCCGGGAAGGCGACCAGGAACCCGCCGGTGCCGAGCATCGCCAGCCAGGTGGGCTCGGGCATCCGCGCGGTGGCCTGCGCGGCCCGGTTGACGCGGGCCTGGTAGACGGTGTTGAGGGCGGTCTGCGCGGCGGCCTTCGCGTCCTGCCGCGCGGTGCCGTCGGCGGGCGCGGCGGCCACCGCGGTACGTACCCGGTCCAGGTCCCGCCAGGCGGCGGGGCTGGTCCGGCCGTGGGCCAGCGCCGGGAACTCCGCCGTGCGCACCGCCCCGGTGTAGGCCCGCAGCAGCCGCCGCACCTCGGTGCCGTCGGCGGGGGCGAGGAGGCCGGCCGCGAAGTACGCGTCGCCCAGCGCCCTGGCCTCGTCGTACGTGCCCGCGCGGGCGGTGCTCAGCGCCGACCAGGCCCCGGCCACCTGGAAGCCGGTGAGCAGGATGAACGAGCTGAGCAGCACCGCGCCGATCAGCGACTGCGCCTGCCCGGTGAACTCCCCTGCCGCGGCCCGCCGTCCGCTGCCGAGGAACCTGCCGAGGAGGAGCGCGAAGGCGCCGCCGCCGAGGACGGACAGCAGCGACACGACGTACATGGCCATGGAACTCCAGGAGGGGGAACGGTCGCGGGGCCGCTTGGGGCAGCTGGGGATCGCCCGGCGCGGACGAGAGGCGGCGGACGAGGGGTGGGGCGGTCGGGGGATGGGGTGGTTCCGCGCTGGGCTCGCGGACGGCGGTGGCCGGTACGTCCTCCGGCGGAGTCAGCGGTGGCGGCCCGAGCCGCGGGGGAGCGCGGCCGCGACGGCCGCCGGGAGCAGTACCGCCACCAGCACCAGCCCCCACCACGTGCCGCTCGAATCCGGGCTGGTGACGGGTGGTTCGGCCGCCGGTACGAAGGACCCGGCGGCGACGGCGGGGCCGGCCGTGTTCCGGGCGGCGCCGCTCGCGACGGCCGCCGGGGCGCTCGCGGGGCCGGACGCGCCGGAGGCCGGGCGTGAGCGCGGCCCGGACGGGTGGGCGGACGGGCGCGCGGACGGCCGGGGTGACGGCCGGTCGGAACGTGTCGGGGCCGGTGCCGTCGGCGCCGTCGTCGGGGGTCCGGCCGGTGGGCTGCTCACGGGCGCCGTCGGCGGCCGGGAACCCGGCGGCGGGGAGGCGGGAGGCGGGGAGGCGGGAGGCGCGGAGTTCGGCGGGGCTGTGCGGGGGCATGTGCCGAGGCGGACGCGCACGGCGTGGAGCAGGTCGACGAGGAGCCCGTCGCCCTCGCACAGCAGGACGAGGACGTCGCAGCCCGCGCCCGGCTGCGGGCCGCCGCAGCCGGCGCCCACGGAGAGGCCGGAGAGGCCGGCGATGCCGGAGAGGTCGGAAGGGAGGCCGGAGCCGCCGTCCGCCGCGGGGCGCGCCACCGCCCGTCCCGCCCCGCCGGCCACGGCGAGCAGCAGCGCCAGTACCGCCGCCGTCACCGCGCCGACCACCCGTCGCGTGCTCACCGCGGCGCCCAACGGGTCCTAGCGTTTTCCGATTTCACGCCCATTACGGTAAATGGGGGACACCGGCACTTTTCGGTGAACCGGACATCCTGGCGCGATTCCCCTCATGGCCGCCCGCACCGGAATTCGTACGCCGCCGCCCCTGCCGCCGCTCCCGCCACCGCTCCCACTCGAACACCGCCCGCGCTCCGCCGTCGGTTTTCGGCCACTCCGTCGCGGGGGCGGTGGCGGTCCGGCGTGCCCGGCGCGGAAGGGGCCCGCCCCGCCCAACGGCCGCCGCCGGAAGGGCCGTCGACGCGGTCCGGGTGGTCGCCCGGCGGCTCCTCAGAGCAGCCCGGACGCCTTCCACAGCGGGCGGGCCGGCCCGACCAGCAGGCCGACCTCCTCGAAGAAGTCCATCAGCCGCTTCGCCGAGCGGCGCATCACGTCGCGCCGGTGCGGGCTCTGCCGCGCCGCCGCAACCGCCTCCTCGGGGTCGAGGCCGACCGTCGCGTACACCTTCGGGTTGATCAGCGAACGGGCGATCACCCGGGCCGCCTGCGCCGAGGTGGTGCGGGTCAGGGCCAGCTCCCAGCGCGGCGCCCTGGCCATCTGGCGGCGCAGCTCCTCGCGGGCGTAGCGGATGTGCCGCGCCTCCTCGACCACGTGGATGCGGGTCACCCCGCGCACCAGCGGCTGCACACGCTCGTCCTGGAAGGTCTGCCGCTGCATCCAGTCGAGGATCTCCTCGGCCAGCAGCGTCCCGGTGAACGAACCCGGCGTGGTGGAGACCGTCTTGAGCACCCGTCCCATCGCGTGGTCCACCTTGCTCGGCCCGTACGTCGGGGCCTCCAGGGTGGTGATCAGGCGGGCGAACATCTTGGAGTGCCGGCACTCGTCGGCGATCTCGGTGAGCGCGTAGCGCACGTGGCCGCTGGTCGGGTCCAGGTCGTAGGTGTGCCGCAGCAGCAGCTGCATCAGGATCGTCTCGAACCACACCCCGGAGGCGCACAGCGACGCGACCTCCTGGCGCGAGAGCGCGATCCGCTGCTCCTCCGGCATCCGCCGCCACAGCGGCGTGTCGTAGAGGGAGAGCAGCTCGGGAGGCCAGAACCAGGCCCCTTCCTGGAAGGGCGCCTCCCAGTCGAGTTCCGTGTCCGGGTCGAAGGAGTGTTTCGCCGAGGCCGTCAGGAGCCGCTCGGCCGTCCTCTCCCGGTCGATGAGACGAGTGTCCATGGGTGAACCGGCCTCCGCCGCACGAGGGTTACCAGGGGTACGCCTCTTATGAGACTCTGTGTCAACAAGGCGCGTCAAGTCCTCGTGGAGGGAGAAGCGGATGTCGACGGAAGGCCTGTACACCGAGGCGCCCGCGGAGTGGACCTGGCAGGTGCCGGCCCGGGGGTCGGCCCGCTTCTCGTGGGAGTACGACGACGGCCGTGACCGGCTGCTCGCCCTCTACCAGAAGGGCAAGGACAAGCAGTGGGACTCCGTGCGGCGGATCGACTGGGACCTGCCCGTCGACCCGTACGACCCGCTCGGCACCCCCGACGAGGTGCTGACCCTCTACGGGACCCGCTACTGGGACGCGATGGGGGAGCGGGACCGGGCCCTGCTGCGACGGCACTACGCCGCCTGGAACTTCAGCCAGTTCCTCCACGGCGAGCAGGGCGCGATGGTGTGCGCCGCCCGGATCGTGGAGTCCGTGCCGGACCTGGACGCGAAGTTCTACTCGGCCACCCAGACCATGGACGAGGCCCGGCACGCCGAGATCTACGGCCGGTTCCTGCACGAGAAGGTCGGGATGCTCTACCCGGTCAACGACAGCCTCCAGGGGCTGCTCGGCGACACCCTGCGCGACTCCCGCTGGGACATGCCCTACCTGGGGATGCAGGTGCTCATCGAGGGCCTGGCGCTCGCCGCGTTCGGGCTGATCCGGGACACCACCGACAAGCCGCTGCCCAAGCAGATCCTCGCCTACGTGATGCAGGACGAGGCCCGGCACGTGGCCTTCGGGCGGATGGCGCTGCGCGACTACTACCAGCAGCTCTCGGACGCCGAACTGCGCGAGCGCGAGGAGTTCGTCATCGAGGGCTGCTACCTGATGCGCAACCGGCTGCGCGGCGCGGAGGTGCTGGAGAACTTCGGCATCCCGGCGGCCGAGGCGGTGGAGCTGAGCGAGCGTTCGGAGTTCCTGCGGCTGTTCCGCAAGCTGCTCTTCGGCCGCATCGTGCCCTGCGTCAAGGACATCGGGCTGTGGGGGCCGCGGCTCCAGAAGGCCTACGTGGACCTGGGCGTCTTCGACCTCGGCGACTCCGACCTGGACCTGCTGATGGCCCAGGACGAGGAGGTCGCCGAGCGGCTGGACGCCGAGCGGTTCGCCGCCGAGGAGGCCGCCCGCGTCGCCGAGGTCGCCCAGGCGGTGGCCGAGGGTGCCGCCGCCTCCAGCGCGGCGGAGGGGTCCGGCGCGGCGGAGGGCACCGCGGCGGAGGGCACCGCGGCGGAGGGCACCGCGGCGGAGTAGGGCCGGTGGGCCCGTGGGCTCCGCCCTGTGCGCGCTCGCCCGTGCCCGCGGGCACCCCCGGGAAGGGTGCGCCCGCGGGCCTTCGGACGACGGCGGGTCAGGAGACGCAGCCGGGCACCTGGCGAACCAGGCTGGCGGAGACCGTGCTCACCTGGTCGGGGGCGAAGCGCGCCACGAACAGCAGGTGGTCTCCCGAGGGGATGGCGCTGGGGTGGATGACGTGCTGGATGCCCCCGTCGGACCCCCTGTGGCTCTCGGCCGGGGGCATCACCTTCGCGAGGGTGCTCTGCCCGCTCGGGTCGTGCTCGACCGTGGCGTGGCAGGAGGCCGTCGGCGTCAGCACCTTCGCGGGGATGCCGGCCTCGTCCAGCGCGGCCTGCAGCCCGGAGACGCCCTTGGGGTCGAAGAGCTCGACGGCGACGGCGCCGCCCGGCTCGGACCGCACGGTGAAGTCGGCGTTGACGATGTCGAGGCCGGCGCCCAGGCTGCCCGAGGAGCCCTGGGGCGCGGACGACGTGCCGGGGGCGACGTCCGTGATGCCGCGGGCCTCGGGGGCGGCCTGCCGCGTGCTGTGCGAGCCGGAGGCCAGCGGCAGGGCGACCGCCACGGCCGCGGCGGCCGCGGCGGCACCGAGGGCGTAGGCCACCGGACGCCGAGGGGTGCGGAGCCGGACCACGGCGCGGTGGCCGGCGGTGGCGGACATGGCCGTCGCGCGGGCGTTCAACTCGTCGGCGAGCTGCTGCCGGAAGTGCTCGGGGGCGTTCACTGGGTGGCCTCCAGAAGGGTCTCGCGGGTGGCGGTACGGGTCTGATCGGCGCTGCGCAGCGCCTTCCGGGCGCGGTGCAGCCGCACCCGGGCGGTGGTCGCGGTGATGCCCAGCGCGTGGGCCGCCTCGCGGACGGTCAGTCCGTCCACGGCGACGAGGTCGAGCACCTCGCGCAGCGGCTCGGACAGCGCGGCGTGGTCGGCCGCCATCCCCCGGGCGGCGCGGCCGGCGTCGATCCGGGCCTCGATGGCGGCGACGTCCTGGTCGTCCAGCATCCGCCGCCCGGAGAGCCGGGCCTCCGCCTGCCGTTCGCGGGCGCGGCCCTTGAAGTGGGCGTTGACGACGTTGCGGGAGATCCCGTGGATCCAGGCGGCGGGTGTGCCGCGCCGGGCGTCGTAGGTGTGCGCGCTCTCCAGGGCGGCCACGAAGACGTCCGCGGTCAGGTCGGCGGCCAGGTGCGGGCTGTCGACGCGCCGGGTGACGAAGTTGAGCACGGCGTCGAAGTGCTGCTCGTAGAACGCGGCGAACCCGGCCGGGTCGCGCGTTGGTCGGGCTGTCGGATGATCCGTTTGCACGGATGACTCCTCAAGACGGTGCAGAAGTGTGATGCCTTACGCCTCTACTTGGCCGGGGCGCCCGAAAGCGTTACATCCGCCGCCCGTCGTCGGAGCGCCTGCCCGGACCGGGGGCCCGGGCGCGACGTCGTCGCGGCTCACCCCTCGGCGGCCAGCCCCACCCGCTCCTCCAGCCGCCCGACACGGGCCACGAGCGGCTCCAACTCCTCCCGGACGGCCGCCGCCAGCGCCTGCCGCGCCGCTTCGGGGAACGCCGCCGGCTGCCCCTCCTGCCGCGGCTGCCCTGCCTGTCCGGCCTGCCCCGGCTGCCCCGGCCGCCCGGCCTGTTCGGCCTGGGCCCGCCAGTGGACGAACCCCGCCAGCGCGGCCGTGACGGCACGGCGGACCAGCTTCGGCTCCGCGCCCAGGGCGCGCAGCACCTCGCCGGCCTCGCCGTCGGGCTCGGCCACCAGGCCGAGCAACAGGTGTTCGCAGCCGATGTGGTTGTGGCCGAGACCGATCGCCTCGGTGACCGCGAGTTCGCATGCCGCCGCCGCCCGCGCGTCCAGGCGGCGCGGATCGGCCTCGGGCGCGGCGGCCTGTCCGCCGGCCTGTCCGCCGGCCTGTCCGCCGGTCGGTCTGCCAGTCGGTCCACCGGAGGGTCCGCCTGCCGCCGAAGCCGGTCCGTCCGCCGCGGCGTCGGCGGCCCTCGCGGCCTGGCGGCGGTCCAGCTCCGCGCGGACCTGCTCCGGCGGGATCTCCATGGCGCCCAGCACCCGCAGCGCGAGGTTGCCGCCCTCGGCGAGCATGGCGTCGAGCAGGTGGCCGGTGCCCGTGGCCGGTGCGCCCGCGGCCCGCGCCCGGTCGACCGCGAGCCTGAGCACCGTCCGCGTCCGGTCGGTGAAGTAGGCGAGCCCGCCGACCGGTTCGCCGTCGAGCTCGCCCAGGACGGCCTGCCGGATGGCGGCCACCCGGCGCACGGACTGCTCCAGGGCCCGCTGGCACACGGCGGACACCGGGATACCGGTGTCCTTGACCGCTTCGGCCAGGTCGTCGGGCAGATAGACGTTGATCTTCGGCACGGGCCACACTCCCTCGTCGGACGCGTCAGCGTCCTCTATGACCCCAAGATAACCCTAGTGGGGTTAGTGGAACGGCTCCCGTGGGTCGGCCCCGGAGAACGGCCGAAAGGGGTTGGTCCCGGGGTGTGTTGGGAGGCTCCGGTGGGCCGGGGCGTGGGGGGTGGGCGCCGCGGGGCGGCAAACCGGAGGGCTCTGAAATGGAGCCAAAAGGCCGACCATATGTTTGTCGCATGAACGAGGGTCCGAGATCTCAGCGCCGCGCTGCCCGCCAGGCCCGGGCGCGTCGCAGACGCCGTACCGCCGCGCTGGCCGCGGTCGCCGTCGCACTGGCCGGCGGAGTGCTGTACCTGGTGGACGGCCGAGCCGCCGTCAGGGGCCGGCCCGCCGAGGCCGCCACGCACGCCGCCACCCCGGCCGCTCCCTCCGGCCGGGCCGCCACCGCCTCGCGCAGCGCCCGCCCGGCCGGCACCGCGACCCTCGCCTTCGCCGGCGACGTGCACTTCACCGGCCGCACCGCCGACCGGCTCACCGCGACGCCCGCGCTCGGTCCGCTCTCCAGCCAACTGGCCGCCGCCGACTTCTCCATGGTCAACCTGGAGTCGGCCATCACCACCCGCGGCACCGCGCAGGCGAAGATCTACCACTTCCGCACCACCCCGGCCGCGCTCACCGCCCTGCGCGACTCCGGCGTCGACGCCGTCACCATGGCCAACAACCACGCCGTCGACTACGGGCCGGTCGGCCTGGCCGACACCCTCGCCGCCCAGCAGACCTCGCCGATACCGGTCCTCGGCATCGGGCCGGACGCCTCCGCCGCCTTCCGCCCGTACACCACGACGGTCAACGGGGTGCGGCTGGCGGTGCTGGCCGCCAGCCAGGTCGAGGACCTCACCAACGCCAAGTACCGGGCGGGCGCCGACACCCCCGGCATAGCCTCCGCGCTGGACCGGCCCGCGCTGCTGGCCGCCGTGCGGTCGGCCCGGGCCCATGCCGACGTGGTGGTCGTCTACCTGCACTGGGGCGTCGAGGGCAGCAGCTGCCCCGTCGCCGACCAGACCTCGCTCGCCACCGACCTGGCCACCGCCGGCGCCACCGTCGTGGTCGGCACCCACGCCCACGTGATGCTCGGCTCCGGCATGCTCGGCTCCACCTATGTCGCCTACGGGTTCGGCAACTTCCTCTGGTACGGGACCTCGCCCTACCCGCACTCCGACGAGACAGGGGTCACCACCGTCACCGTCACCCGGGCCGGCAAGGTCGCCGGCGCCGTGTTCACCCCGGCCCTGGTCGGCGGCGACGGCGTACCGAGGGCGCAGAGCGGCGACAAGGCGGCCGGGATCACCTCCCGCTACGACCAGTTGCGGCGGTGCGCCGACCTCGCCCCGGCCCCGGCGGCCACCAGTTGACGTCTTCGGGCGGGGCCGCCCCGGTCGGTGCCGGTCGGTACCGGACGGCGCCATCGCCCGCCCCCGCGGGCGCCGTTCACCCGACTCCCGTGTCCCCGTCCGGTAACAGCTGTCACGGGGCGGTCCGACCCGGAACCGCGGTGTCGGGAGGGGGCATCTATCGGGGGGTGAGCGGCCGGGAGCACCGGCTGACCAGCCCGAAAGCACATGTTCAAGGAAGTGGGGACGGCAGATGACGGCACGTGGACGGATAGCGAAGCGGCCAGCAGGGCCCGGCACCGTATACGGCACGCCGGCCTGGCGCCGCCGGCTCGCGGGAGCGCCGTCCGCCGTCGCGGTGACGGTCGCGGTCCTCGTGGTGGTGCTCACCGCCGTCATCACCGCGATCGTCGCCCCTGGTTCCGGCCGCATCGACGCCGTCGCCCACGTCAAGTCGCTGCGGCTGGGCAGTCCCGCCGGGCAGCCGGCGGGAGCGCCGTCCAGCACGGCGGTGCCGGTCGTGCCCGACTCGATCCAGCACGCCGCCGAGGCCCCCGGCAAGGCCGTCAACATCACCATCGACGACGGGCCCGACCCGGTGTGGACGCCGAAGGTGCTGGCCGTGCTGAAGAAGCACAACGCCCACGCGGTGTTCTGCATGATCGGCCCGCAGGCCCAGGCCCACCCGGCCGACGTGCGCGCCGTGGTGGCCGCCGGCGACCGGCTGTGCGACCACACCGTCCACCACGACGAGGAGATGGACAAGAAGCCGGTCGCCTACCAGCAGTCCGAGATCCTGGACGCCTACACCATGATCCACGACGCCTCCGGCGGCGCCCGGGTGTACTACTACCGCGCCCCCGGCGGCGCCTTCACCCCCGCCAGCCGTGCCTTCGCCGCCCAGCACGGGATGCGCCCGCTCGGCTGGAACGTCGACACCGAGGACTGGAAGCGCAAGGGCGTCGACGCGATCGTCGGCACCGTCAAGGACGAGATCGGCAACGGCCCCACGATCCTCTTCCACGACGGCGGCGGCGACCGCTCCCAGACCGTCGCCGCCCTCGACCAGACCCTCACCTGGCTCCAGTCCCAGGGCTACGCGTTCAGCTTCCCGAAGGTGGACTAGCGCCGCTCCCGGCAGGGTTTTCCCTGCTCGCCGCCCTGGCACGGCCGTCCGCCGCGTTGCCGTACCGGCCGAGTAGGCCCACTACGAGGCCGGTTCGGCGCCTTGCGGCCGACCGCACCAGGACACCTCGCTACCGGGCGAACCGTGCCGGTCGCGGCCCTAGCCCGCGGGAGGGGCACGGGACGCGGGACACGGGACGGGGACACGAGGCCCGGGGTCCGGGCCGGTGCCCCGACCGGCGCGGTCCGCCGCCGGTCTCCGCCGGACGTGACGCAGGTCTCACCAAGCGCGTGCAGCACATGAGGCCGCGTTCCCGTCGGGAACGGGTGACAGGAAGGTGGGGAGTGTGAACCTGGCAACCGTGCACAACGTCCGGATCGGACGTGGCGAGCCCGGGCTGGCGAAGCCCGAGAAGGCCGAGGTGGAACTCGACTTCCACGGCTTCGTCATCGCCCGATCGGCCGCGCTGTTCCGCGGGGCCCTCGTCCTCACGGGAAACCGCGAGGCCGCGGAGGACCTGGTCCAGGAGACCCTGGAGCGGGCCTGCCGCAAGTGGCGCACCATCGCCGCCAAGGACGCTCCGGACGCCTACGTGCGGCGGATCATGGTGAACCTGGCCAACGACCGGTGGCGGAGGTTCCGCCGCACGGTCCCGCACCAGGACGGCGCCGACCAGGCGGCCCCCGGGGACCAGTACGGACAGGTGGACATGAGGGACCAGTTGGTCCGGGCCCTCCAGGGTCTGCCGATGCGTATGCGGACGGTCGTGGTACTCCGGTACTTCCACGACCTCTCGGACGACGAGATCGCGGCCGACATGAGGATCTCACCGAGCACGGTGCGGTCCCAGCTCGCTCGCGGGATCGAGAAGCTCAGAGGCCAGTTCCCCGCACTCTCCGACCCTTCGCAGCTGCGGCCCACGGAAGGAACCAGATGAGATCGAACGGCTCGCGGACTTCCGGCCGCACACTCTTCGAACAGGAACTGGTGAACGCCATGAACGACTTCGTGAACACGGCCGAGACGCCGACCTTCGACACGGCCGCCATCGCGAGCAGCGCCCGCCGCAAGCGGGTCACGGCCGTCGCGGGCATCGCCGCCGCCCTCATCGCGGTCGGCGCGGGCACCGCCCTGGCCGCCACCGCCAAGAGCGGTTCGCAGAGCACCTCGGCCGCCAGCAGCGCTTCGCAGGCCGCCTCCGGCAGCACCACCCTGAGGGTCGAGGGCCGGGACGGCACGGTCTCCAGCATCTCGCTGGCCGGCGCGAACTCCGCGCGGGCCCGGGCGGTGCTCGTCAACGCCGGGCTCACGCCCAGCTTCACCCGGACCCACGTGGCCGGCTGCGCGGCGGAGGGCGCGGTCATCTCGGTCTCGCCGCACGCCCCGACCGTCGTCCACGTCGGTGACACGATCCTGGTGAGCACCTGCTACTGAGCCAGGCAGCGCCGGCCTGACGGAGTCGGGCCGACAGGGCGCTGACCGGCATGCCGGCAGGACGCCGGAAGGACACAGGGTGGTGGCCCCGTCGGAACCGGGGCCACCACCCCCCGCATTCCACCACGCCCGCGCTCCGCGGCCACGGGGAAAGCCCGGGAAGGCCCTGCCCGGCCGACCGTCAGCCGGACGGGATCAGGCCCGCGGCCCCGTCGCGCAGTACCGCCTCCATCACCGCGCGGGCGATCGGCGCCGCGTTGCCGCCGCCCGAGATGTCCGCTCGGACGGCCGCCGCGTCCTCCACCACCACCGCGACGGCGACCGAGGCGCGGTCGGCGCCCGGCGTCCTGGCGTAGGAGACGAACCAGGCGTACGGGGTACCGGTGTTGGCCAGGCCGTGCTGGGCGGTGCCGGTCTTGCCGCCGACCACCACGCCGGGGATGGCCGCGTTGGTGCCCGTGCCCCGGGTCACCACCGCCTCCATCAACTGCTGGAGGGCGGCCGCCGTCCGCCCGCTCACCGCCTGGCGCAGCAGGCGCGGCCGGGTCGAGGAGACGGTGACCCCGTCGTGGTTCACCACCCGGTCCACCAGGTACGGGGTCATCAGCCGGCCGCCGTCGCCGACGGCCGAGGCCACCATCGCCATCTGCAACGGCGTCGCGGTGGTGTCGAACTGGCCGATCGAGGAGAGCGCCACCTGGTCCCGGCTCATCCACTCGTCCACGGCGCTCCTGGCCACCGCGGGCGGCAACCGCAGCCCGCCGTCGTTGAAGCCGAACCGCTCGGCCTGCGCCACCACCGGCCGCGCGCCCAGGTCCGCGCCGAGCTTGGCGAAGACGGTGTTGCAGGAGAACCGGAAGGCGTCGTACACGCTCGCGTTCCGGCAGCCGTCGCCCTCGTTCGTCAGCGAGACGGTGGTACCCGGCAGCCGGTACGGGTCCGGCGAGTCGGTGGGTGCCCGCAGGTCGTCCACCTCGCCGCTCTCCAGCGCCGCCGCGGCCGTCACCACCTTGAACGTCGAACCCGGCGGGTAGCTCTGGCGGATCGCCCGGTCCAGCATGGGCTGCTCCGGATCACCGTTCAGCCGCTGCCAGGCCGCCGTCACGGACGGGCCCGCGCCGGCCAGGACCGACGGGTCGTAGGAGGGCGAGGAGACCAGGGCCAGGATGCGCCCGGTCGACGGGTCCAGCGCCGCCACCGCGCCCCTGCGGCCGGCGAGGCCCTGGAAGGCGGCCCGCTGGGCGGCGGGGTCGATGGTGGTGAGGACGTCGCCGCCGCGCTGCCGGGCCCGCGTCATCCCCCGCCACAGCGGCTGGTCGCCCAGGGCCGGGTCGGAGCCGTCCAGCAGCCCGTTCTCGGTGCCCTCCAGCAGGCTGGCGCCGTACGTCTGGGAGGCGAACCCGGTCACCGGCGCGTACAGCGGGCCGTCGGCGTAGGCGCGCACGTACCGCAACTGGCCACCGGTGAGCCGCGAGCCGGTCACCGGCGTGCCGCCGACCACGATGTCGCCGCGCCGCTGCCCGTACAGCGCGATGTCGGCCCGCCGGTTGGCCGGGTTCGCGTCGTACCCGGCGGCCCGCACCACCTGGACCCGCAGCGCGTTGCCGAGCAGGGCCAGGAACAGCAGGGCGCAGAACGCGGCGGCGTGCCGCACGCAGCGGTTCACCGGCCCGCCGTCCCGGGCCCGCCGCCGGTGCCGGCGGCATCCCCGTCCCCGTCCCCGTCCCTGTTCCGGTCCCTGTCCGCGTTCGCGTTCGCGTTCGCCTTCGCGTCCGCGCTCGCCGGGGGTGTCGGCGGTGGTCCGGGCAGCGGGAGCTGCGGTTCGCGGAGTTCCGGGAGCTCGGGGAGTTCCGGGAGCTCGGGCTCCGGGCGGCGGGCCCGGTCGCTGATCCGGATCAGCAGCGCGACGATCAGCCAGTTGGTGACCACCGACGACCCGCCCTGCGCCAGGAACGGCATCGCCATGCCCGTCAGCGGGATCAGGTCCATCACCCCGCCGGTGACCACGAACACCTGGAGCGCCAGGATCGACGCCAGCCCCACTGCCAGCAGCCGCCCGAACGGGTCGCGGGTGGCCAGCGCCGCCGTGAACCCCCGTGCCACCAGCAGCGCGTACAGGGCCAGCAGCGCGCACAGCCCGGCCAGGCCCAGCTCCTCGCCCGCCGTGGCCAGGACGAAGTCCGACTTGGCCGCGAACCCGACCAGGTACGACGCCCCCCGGCCCAGCCCGGCCCCCAGCACGCCGCCGTCGCCGAAGGCGAAGAGCGACTGGGCGAGCTGGCTCGGGCCCCGCCCCGCGCCGATCGACGCGAACGGGTGCAGCCAGTCCTCCACCCGCGCGTGCACGTGCGGCTCGTCCGCGCCCACCGCCGCCGCGCCGGCGCCGGCCAGCAGCAGGCCCACCGCGATCCAGCCGGTGCGGCCGGTCGCCACGTACAGCACCACCACGAACAGGCAGAAGAACAGCAGCGACGTGCCCAGGTCCTGCTCCAGCACCAGCACCCCGACGCTCGCCAGCCACACCGCCAGCACCGGCCCGAGCACCCGTCCGGTGGGTAGCTGGAGGCGGCGCAGCCCCGGCACCGGGCGGCCCGCGTAGGCCAGCGCCGCGCGGTTCGCCGACAGGTACCCGGCGAAGAAGACCGCCAGCAGCACCTTCGCGAACTCGCCCGGCTGGAAGGAGAGCCCGGCCGCGCGAATCCAGATCCGCGCGCCGTTGACGGCCGGGAACGCGATCGGCGCCAGCAGCAGCGCCAGCGCCGCCGTCACACTCACGTACGCGTACCGGGCCAGCACCCGGTGGTCGCGCAGCGCGAGCACCGCCACCGTGAACAGCGCCACCCCGACGGCCGACCACACCAGCTGCGCCGGGCAGGCGCGCGGCCCCAGCACCGGTTCCAGGTCGAGCCGGTAGACCAGCACCAGGCCCAGGCCGTTGAGCAGCACGGCCACGGGCAGCAGCAGCGGATCGGCGTACCTGGCCCGCAGCCGGACCGCCAGGTGGGCCAGGAGCGCGAGCGCGCCCAGCCCGCCGCCGTACGCCGCCACGTCCTTGGGCACCGCGCCGTCGTGGGCCACGCCGACCTCGGCGTACCCGTACGCGCAGATGCCGACCGCCGCCACCAGCAGGAACAGCTCCACCCCGCGCCGCGCGGCCGGACGCGGCAGCCCGTCACCGCGGGGCCGCCCGGGCGGCAGCGCACCCGGCGGGGGAGGAGCGGTCGCCGACGTTGCGCTCATGGGCGGCCACGCTAGCAACCGCCGGGCGATATGTCCGGGAGGTCAGGCCGGTGACGGCTCGTCACCCGGGGTGATCCGGCCGCTTCGGCCCGCTGTCGGTGGCAGGACCTACCCTGGCGGCCATGACCGTACCCGAGGAGCTGGCCGAGCTGCCCTACGCCGATCTGCTGCGACCCCACGAGGGTCCGCTGGAGCCGGAGGGCGATTACGACACCGTCCACCTGCACCAGCGGGAGTTCGGGCCGAGGAGTGCCGCCGAGGGCGCCAGGTTCCTCGAAGCGGCCGTCACCGACTGCGTGTTCGACGGCACCGGGATGCGGCGGGCCCGCATGAACGACCTGTGGGTCTCCGGTACCCGCTTCACCGGCGTGTCCCTGGTGGAGAGCGAATGGCTGGACTCCTCCCTCACCGGGTGCTCGCTCGCCGGGGTGGAGGCGTTCGGGGCGGTGCTGCGCCGGGTCCGCTTCCGCCGCTGCAAGCTCGACTCGGTCAACCTGCGAGCGGCGGTGCTGCGCGAGGTGGTCTTCGAGGACTGCGTGCTGCGCGACGTCGACCTGGCGGAGGCCCGGCTGGAGCAGGTCGCGTTCCCCGGCACCCGGATCGAGCGGGCCCGGCTGGGCCGCACCGCGCTGACGACGGTGGACCTGCGCGGCGCCACCGCCATCGACCTGGCCGACGGCTACGAGTCGCTGCGCGGCGCGGTGATCGACACCGGACAACTCCTGGATCTCGCCCCGGCACTCGCGCGGGCGCTCGGCATCGTCGTCGCCGAGGACTGACCGGGGCCCGGCCCGGTGGCGGTCGCCGCGCCGCCGGCGGTCCACCGCGCGCCCGGCGGTCCCGCAGCGCGCCGGCGGCCCGCAATAGGTCGGCGGGCCTACCGCGGGCCGGGCCGTCCGCGGCCGGCTGTGCGGGGTGGCCGCGGGGGGCCTACGGCTCCGCCGGTGCTGCGCATTCAGGCAGTGGCGTGTCCGCGCCAGCGGTGTGAGCGAGGGCGGCGACTCCTGGCCAACACCTGCACCACGGTTCGTGTATGGCCGCTCACCTGGGATGACATCGCATGTGTCCCACCCGTCACAGGCGGCCCTCCCCTTCGGCGCCCGCCCGCCGACCCTACGTGCGTGATTACGCCATTGCGGATTCCGGCCGACGGCCGGGCGTTGAACGGCATCCCCGAACCTGGTTTTCTCTAATCACCGCCCCCGGTGAGAAGGGAACGCGTGGTGCAGGACGACGAGTTGCGGAACGCGCACCATCGGTGCGTCGCAACGGAACCTGCGCCGTGCGACCCCTGCCGGGAGCGGTTGGATCGGCAACTCGCCTTGCTTCCCCGGGTATACGGCGAGTTGGAGGTCGCGCTCGCATCGGCGCCGCACTCCGGCGACCGAGAGACCGGCACCGCCCGGCCCGGCATCCCCCTGAACGGGCCGGCAGTCGAGGCGCGCGCAGCGATGCGAGGCACTCTCGCCTCCGTGGCCGATCCACGCGTCGAGGGCCGCACCGTCCGTCTCCCCCTACGGACGGTGCCGGCCCTCGCCCTTTCTTCCCGACGGTGCCCCGGCCGACTGCGCACCCGCGCGACGACCGGGGCTGCCGAGGGTGCCGAGGAGGCTGTAACCCGCGGAGGCAGAGCCGGGGTTCACGCTGCGCGCCGGGCGGTGCCCGGTACCCTGCGGCCGTCCGTCGCCGCCTGACCGGGCGTCGCGGTACCCCCGACTCCTGCTCCTGCTCCTACTCCGACTCCGTCGGACTCGGTCCACCCGGTGAGGTCCGAGTCCCCGACTTCGACGGCTCCACCTGCTCCAGTGGGAAGCCGAGACACGGGAGGCTCAGATGCGGGAAGCCGGAAGGGCGGAGCAGCACCGGGTGCTGCTCCGCCCTCCCGGTCGGTCGGGTATCCGCTACGTCCACCAGACGGCTGCGGACGAAGCCAGCTCAACAGTCTGCGGTCCGCTGGCGGAAACGCCCGAGTCGGACTGGTCAACCGTCACGGTGCTGACCGAATAGGCCGGCGTGGCGGCCGAGTCGACAGCGAAGGCGCTGACCATTCCGGTGGCGGAGATGCCCGCGATGAGAGCCGCAGCGGCGGTGACGCGGAGTGTTGCCCGGGTGCGCGACATGGGCCATCCTTTAATGTGCTCAGGCGGACTGCCATTATATATGTATGAGATGGTCATACTCCCGAACTAATCATCTCAGCCTGCTCGCACGGAACGCAATTGGCTCTCTCTGCGCGTCTGTGACATGGCGTGGACGCGCATGTCAGAGAAGGCCCTGGCTGGCCGCCATGACACCCGCCTGGAACCGGCTCTCCGCGTTGAGGTAGCGCATGATCTCGGACACCAGCCGGCTCACCGTCCGCAACGACACCCCCAGTTTGCGCGCGATCCGTTCGTCCGTCAGCCCGTTGGCCAGAAGGCGCAGCGTCGTGCGGTGCTGCTCGGTGAGTTCGCCGCCGGTTTCCGCGCGGGTCGCGTGCGGGTCGTACGGGACCGCGCGCAGCCAGCAGTCCTCGAACAGCGCCAAGTAGGAGCGGACCAGGCTCGGTCCGCGCACGATGACGGCGGGGCCGTCGAGGTTCTCCGGGTCGGCGGCTATCAGGGCGCTGTGGTCGTCTCCGACCACCAGGTCGAACGGCACCTGCTGGGCGAGCCGTACCTGGGCGCCGAGCCCCGCGAGGTCGGAGAGGTACTTGCGCTGCCGGGGGCCGGAGTTGACGCTCTGGCCGTAGATGGACCGCACCTGTACGCCGCGGGCGATCATCGCCGCGTCGGTGGTCAGCGAGCTGACCAGCACCTCGCTCGACGGGAGCGGGCCGGGGTGGATCGAGCCCACGGTCGTCATGATCCCGGCGAGGAAGTCGCGGACGAACTGGGCGCCGCGGGCGTCCCGGGTCACCACCTCGATCTCGATCTCGGAGGCGTCCCGCATCACCGCCGGCCGGTACTTGTCCACCAGGTTCTCGGCGGCGCTGATGACCGAGGACAGCCTGGAGTGCTGGTCGCGCAGCTCGTCCCGCTGCCGGGTCAGGAGCTTGATGAGCGCCGTGTCCGGCTCGACGGGGGCGACCGCCTCGGGCTGTTCGCCGGGGCGCAGCAGCCCGAGTTCCCGCAACTCCTCCCAGCCCTCGGCGGCCTCCTCGTCGGTCAGCCCGAGGGAGGCCGCCGCCTTGGCCGGCACGGCCGGCCCGTTGAGGCGTAGCGACTGGTACAGCGCGACCCCCGGGCTGGTGTCGCTCAACCGGTACCCGTGCGCGGGGTGTGTCACGAACTCCCCCTTCCTGACCTCCTGTGCCGGGTGCGTGCGGACGACCGCGTGGCGTGGAGGCTGCTCCCGATGCGACTTTAGCAATGCTTCGATGCCCTTCCGGTGGGCGGCGGAACGCTGTGGCGGCTGTGCCGTGCCGGGCTGCGGAGAATGGCGCAATCCCTGGTCACAGCGGTACGCACGAGACGTGGGAGCGCTCCCATCCCGAGCGGGCCCTGCGGAGCTTAGCGGGCGGACGCCGGATCGGACGTAGGGATGGTCCACCAGGGCCGGGTGCGAACGGAACCCCTTGGAGAGCGCTTACTGCCGGCGGACCCGAAGCGGGCCGGAAACGGTTTCGGCGTCGGCCCGCGTCCCTCGCGGGGGTGGCCTGACGGGGGGTGCGGTTGTGACAACTGGGACGCGCGGGGGCGGGGTTGTGACCCGGTTCGTCCTCGGAGAGCCCTTGCGTCGCGGTACGCCACCCTGTGCGACGCCTCGCGGCGTACGTCCTGGTTCCCGCGTCGCACCGGGCGATCACGGGCGCGGGCCGCGCCGTATCCTCGACGCCGCGAGCCGACGGCGGTGCGGACGTTCCGGCGGCGGACCGGACCGCGGACCGGACGTGCGGACCGGCCCGCGGCACCGGCGGGCACCCGTGGGCCGGGCCGAGAAATCCAGCCAACATGCGGACCCTTGACACGCGGGCCCCGTGCCCCCTCGGCTCCGCGACGGACGGACGGACGGACGGACGGACGGACGGACGGACGGGCGGACAGCCGGACGGGCGGACGGGGCCACGGGCCGGGGCGCGCGCCACGCCGGACGCGACGGTGCCCGGTGCGCGGCGGAGGCGCCGGGCACCCGTGTGTCCGGCAGGCGGCCATCGGCGACCGGCGAGGACGTCGAGGACGTCGAGGGGCAGCGAGGGCAGCGAGGGCCTCTCGGGCGGCGAGGGCGACGAGGGCGACGAGGACGGGAGGCTGCGGTATGGCGGAGGAACGGGGCGGAGCGGTGCCCATCGCGCTGGTGGGTGCCGGCAAGGTGGCCCACGCCGCGCACCTGCGGGAGCTGCGGGACCTGCCGGACCTGCTGCGGCTGGCGGCGGTGGTGGACCCCGACCCGGCGCACACGGCCGCCGTCCGGGCCGCGGGATTCCCCGCCGTGCCGTGGTGCGGCACCCTCGCGGAGGCCGTGGCGGCGGGGGCGCGGGCCGCACTCGTCTGCACCCCCTGGTGGACCCACCGGGACGTGGTGCTGGAGTGCCTGGAACTCGGCCTGCCGGTGCTGTGCGAGAAGCCGGTCACCCTCGACCTCGCCGAGGTGGAGGAGCTGGCCGAGGCCGAGCGACGGACCGGGGTGCCGGTGGCCGCCGGGTACATGAAGCGGCACGACGAGGTGGTGGACCTCTTCCTCGGCCACTGCCGCGAGCGGCTGGACCGGGCCCGGCGGCTCACCGTCGACATCCACGACCCCAACGCGCCGCACCAGGTCGCCCACCTGCTGCCGTACCCGCCGGCCCCGTTCGGGCCGCAGCCGCCGGCCGCCCGCGCGGCGCTGGAACGGGCGCTCGGCCCCGGCAGCACCCCCGCCCAGCGGGAGGCGTACGCGCGCGGGCTCGGCGGCTCGCTGATCCACCAGGTCAACCTGGTGCACGCGGTCCTCGACGGCAGCGGGCGGGAGCTGTACGGCCGGCTGCTGCACGCGGACCGCTGGGCGGCGGGCGACGGGGTGAGCTGCCGGTGGCGGCCGGACGACGCGCTGGTCGTCGACCTCACCCACCAGCGGACGCCCGGCCACCGCCGCTACCAGGAGGTCCTGGAGCTCACGGCGGAGGACGGCGTGGCCACGCTGACGCTGCCGTCGCCCTACTCCCGCGACGAGTCGGCCACGCTCACCGTGGAGACGTGGGACGCGCGCACCGGCCTGGGCGAGCGGACCACGCGCACCGCCGCACCGGGCCGCACCGGCTTCCGCCGCCAGCTCGCGGCCTGGGCGCGCTCCCTCGGCGCGGGTGCTTCCGGGCCGCCTGCTTCCGGCGCGGGTGCGCCGCTGCCCGGGTTGGCCGACGTCCGGCGGGACGCGCGCGCGACGCGTGAGGCCGCGCTGCGGCTGGTGTGAGGCCGGGGGCCGCCGGGGGAGCGGCCCGGCCTGGCGGATCAGGTGCGGATCAGGTGCGGGCCAGGCGTAGGCCGGGTGCGGCAGGCCCAGGCCCAGGCCGGTACGGCGGTACGGCGGTACGGCGGTCGGCCATGGTTGGGCGCGGGCGGGGTACGCGAACGGCAAGGAGCCTTCCCCTTCACGGAGGTGACCACATGCTGCTGCTGGGACTGCTGCTTCTCGCCTGCACCGCGGCCTTCACCGGGATCGCGATCGCGGACAACCTCTCCGGCGGACCCGACTACACCGTGACCCTGCTGGGCCAGCACGTCGCCACGATGAACGGGCTCGCGCTGTTCTGCGCCGGGCTCGGGCTGGCCCTGGTCTTCGGGCTGGGCTGCCTGATGGCGGTGACCGGGGGCGCGCTGAGCCGCCGCAAGCACCGCCAGTACCGGGCGGTCCGGCGTGACGCCGCGGCGGTGGCCCGCGAGCGCGACGAGCTGGCCGCGCGACTGGACGGCCAGGACCGCGCGTCGGCCGCCCCGGACACCGGAGGCGACCCGCTCACCGCCCGGACGGACTACCGGAAGGGGAGTGAGGGCGCCGACGACGCCGGATCCACTCGGGCGCGCACCCGGCCCAGGGCCCATCGCGCACGCCACCTCTTCGGGCACTGAACCACCCGCGGTACGCGGTACGGGGCGGTACGGAGGCACGGACGCGGGTTCCGGGGCCGCCCGTGCGCGACGCCCAAGCGCGGGGCCGGCGGGAGCGCGGTGGCGGGCCAGGCGCGGTGGCGGACGGCCCGCGGTGACCGCGCATGGCTGGGAAAGGCGACCGAGGACGCGCCCAGGGGGCCTGTGAGGCCGCGACCGCTGGGGAACCCGGGATACCCGGGGCATCCGCGATACACGGGGTGCCCGCGACGCCGGGAAAAAAGAGGTGCAGTGGCGGCCCCGGGGGGGGATGGGGGCCGCCACGCATCACCTACGTTACGCGTCTTCGGCCGCGCATGTGCACAACGCGGGTTTTTCGGCGTGGCGAAGTTGCCGCGGGCCGCTCCTCGCGGTTGTCGGCGGGGCGGCCGCGCGAAGCACCGGAGGGCGCCCACGGGACGCTCACGGACGCCCAGGAGACGTCGGCGGGATGCTCCGAGGCGCGAGTCCGCCGCGAGCCGCCGCGGGACCGTCTGCCCGGCGCATGGGAACGACGACCGGGCCGGGGGCCACGGGGGAGGCCACCGACCCGGTCGGCACTGGGCGCAGGGACCCGGCGGCGCCGCGCTCCCGCAAGGGGTGTCCGCCCTAGAAGGGCGCTTCGGCTGCCGTCGTGGTCCGCTGGCGGACACCTGTCATGGTGGCCCGCGCAGGGGCCTCCGTCAACGGAGGTAAACAAGACATCAGACGCTGTTCATTCTGGCTCAATCGGTTCTCGACGGTCCCACTGCTACCGATGTCACCTCTGTCACCGCTGTTCCCTCCAGATCCCGTACGCCCCGCGCCCCGCCCGCCCGGTGGCACCGTGTCCCCGCCCCCGACCTCCGCTGCCCGCGCCCTCGCCTGTGCAAGCGCCCGGCCCCTGGACGCGGCCGGGGAGTGCGACCGCGTCCAGGGGCCGGCTGGGGAGTGCGGGCAGCGGCATGGCTCAGGCCGCCGAGGCGGCACCCTCCACGGCCAGGGCGGCGAACCGCAGGGCCACCCGGCGCCACACCTCGGCCGAGCCGGCGTCGTCGGCGAGCGCCGCCCGGTGCAGGAGCTCCCGGTCGACGCCGTACGGGCTCAGCCGCCCGGTGTCCCACCCGGCGATGCGCTCCGCGCTCGACTCGGGGTGGAACTGCACCCCCCACGCCCGGTCGCCCAGCCGGAACGCCTGGTACGGGCACCCGTCCGAGGCCGCCAGCCACACCGCGTCCGGGGGAAGCCCGGTGATCGCGTCCACGTGGTTCTCGATCGCCCTGGGGTGCTCCGGCAGCCCCCGGAAGAGCGGATCGTCGGAAGCCTCCCGCCGCAGGGTCAGCTCGGTGCTGCCGAACTCCGGCTGCCCGTGGCTGCCGCGCACGGCGCCACCGCCCACCTGGGCCAGCAACTGGCCGCCCAGGCAGATGCCGAAGACCGGCACGCCCTCCGCCAGCGCCTCCCGCGCCAGGTCGCGGGTCCGCGCCAGCCAGGGTGCCCGCTCGTCGTCGTCCGGCAGGAAACCGCCGCCCAGGACCACCAGCGCCTGGTACGCGGGCCGCAGCCGCTCCGGCAGCACCTCGCCCCGGTACGGGTGCACCACCGCCGCGGCCAGCCCGCCCTCCGCCAACCAGGGCTCCCAGCGCCCCAGGCCCCCCGAGGGGATGTTCTGCACCACCAGTGCCGTCGCCGCCATACCGCGCCGCCTCTCCGCTCACCGCCGTCCGGCCCTCCGGGATAGGCCCGGGAGGCCCGCGTCACGCCACCCATCCAACGCCACGCCCCCGTCCCCCCGTCGCCCGCCCCGGCGCTGCCTCCCGTGGCGGAGGCGCCGGGGCGGGCGACGGCTCGGCAAGGCGCGTCCCGGGGGGTACGGGGTACGCCGGTGTGCGCGTGTGCGCCCTGGACGCCCCCCGGAGCGGCGGTCCTAGCTTCGGGGGATTCCGCCCTGCCCGTTCCGGGAGAAGCGAGGACGTACCGTGGCCGAGATCCCGCCGCCGCCCGACATCCTGTCGCCCGAGTTCGCCGCCGATCCGTACGCCGCCTACCGGGTGCTGCGCGAGCACTACCCGGTGTACTTCCACGAAGGCACCGCGAGTTGGCTGCTGTCCCGCTACGACGACGTCGAACGGGCTTTCCGCGAGCCGGTGTTCACCACCGACAACTACGACTGGCAGCTGGAGCCGGTGCACGGCGGCCGCACCATCGTGCAGATGAGCGGCCACGAGCACGCGGTCAAACGGGCCCTGGTCGCACCGGCCTTCCGGGGCCGGGAGCTGCGGGAACGGTTCCTGCCGGTGATCGAGCGCAACGCCCGCGAGCTCATCGACGCCTTCCGGGACCGCTCCCGGGCCGACCTGGTGGACGCCTTCGCCACCCGCTTCCCGGTCAACGTCATCGTCGACATGCTCGGCCTGGACCGGGCCGACCACGACCGCTTCCACACCTGGTACGACGCGGTGGTCGGCTACCTCGCCAACATCGGGCAGGACCCGGCCGTCGCCGAGGCGGGCCTGCGGGCCGGGGCGGAGCTGCGCGCCTACCTGCTGCCGATCATCCACCGGCGGCGCGCCCACCCCGGCGACGACCTGCTGTCCAGCCTCTGCACGGCCGAGGTGGACGGCACCCGGATGAGCGACCAGGACATCACGTCGTTCGTGAGTCTGCTGCTGTCGGCGGGCGGTGAGACCACCGACAAGGCCCTCAGCGGCATGTTCCGCAACCTGCTGCTCCACCCCGACCAGTTGGCGGCGGTGCGCACCAACCGCTCGCTGGTCGCCGCCGCGTTCGCCGAGTCGCTGCGGTTCACCCCGCCGCTCCAGATGATCATGCGGCAGCCCGCGCGGGACGTCGTCGTGGACGGCGTCACCCTGCCCGCCGGCTCCACCGTCACCTGCCTGATCGGCTCGGCCAACCGCGACCCCGGCCACTTCGCGCACCCCGACCGGTTCGACGTCTTCCGCGACGACCTGTCGGCGGACACCGCGTTCAGCGCCGCCGCGGACCACCTCGCGTTCGCCCTGGGACGGCACTTCTGCGTGGGCGCCCTGCTGGCCAAGGCGGAGGTGGAGGTCGGCGCCAACCAGCTGCTCGACGCGTTCAGCGAGCTGGACTTCGCGGACGGCGCGCCGCCCCACGAGGCGGGGGTGTTCGTCCGCGGCCTGAGGGAGCTGCCGCTGCGGATCACCCCGTCCTGACGGGCCGTGCTCCGGGCCGGGCGCGTCGCCCCGGCCCGGAGCAACCCTGCCCGCCGACCCGCCGACCCGCCGACCCGCCGACCCGCCGACGCGCCGACCCGCCGACGGGCAGGCCAGCTGACGGGCCGGACGGGCCGTCAGCCGGTCCGTCTTCCCGGTGCACCCTTGCCCGCGCGCTGATCCCCACCCCTCCGCCGGCCCCCACCTCGCCCCGTCCGCCCGGCGCCCGCCCGTCGCCCGTCCGCTGTCCGGCCCCCGTCCGCGCCCGCGCCCGCCCGCTCACCCTGACGGCGCAGCACCGCGCCTCCGCGCGAGCCCGACCGGAGCGTCACGGGGGCCGTCGTCGTCGCGTGGCATTCGGGTGGCCGCGCCGTGCCCGATCCGTGACGTGTGCCGTCCGTCCGGCCGGGCAGAAGGGCCGGGCGGAACCGTCCTCCCGGGGCGGCGGCCCTGAACGCGAGACCCGCCCCCGGTGGTGGCCCGCCGCCGGAGCCGGGTGACGCAGCGTCGCGTCCACCCCCGCGCTTCATGTGACAACCTCATTTCGCGAAGAGATGTAGACCACACCGCCGTCAACGCGGCGGTCTAGACTCAGCCCGCGTGGCTTGTGCGATCAAGCCGGGAGCAGGCCGGGAGCAGGCCGCACCGTGCCCGACTCCGAAAGGGCGATCGGACCTTTGATAGAGATCGACTCGATTACCAAGCGCTACGCTGACGGGACCGTCGCGGTGGACGGCCTGTCGCTGGCCGTACCCGACGGTTCGGTGACCGTGCTGGTCGGGCCGTCCGGCTGCGGCAAGACCACCACCCTGCGCATGATCAACCGGATGGTCGAGCCCTCCTCCGGCCGCATCCTGCTCGACGGCCAGGACGTGCTCCAGCAGCCGGTGAACACGCTGCGCCGGTCCATGGGCTACGTCATCCAGAACGCCGGCCTCTTCCCGCACCGCACCATCGTGGACAACATCGCCACGGTGCCGCGGCTGCTCGGCTGGGACCGCCGCAGGGCCCGCGCGCGGGCGGCGGAGCTGATGGAGCGGGTGGGCCTGGACACGGCCCTGGCCAAGCGCTACCCCTACCAGCTCTCCGGCGGCCAGCAGCAGCGCGTCGGCGTGGCCCGCGCGCTCGCCGCCGACCCGCCCGTCCTGCTGATGGACGAGCCGTTCTCCGCCGTCGACCCGATCGTGCGCAAGCAGCTCCAGGCCGAGCTGCTGCGCATCCAGGAGGAGCTGGGCAAGACCATCGTCTTCGTCACCCACGACATCGACGAGGCGATCCGGCTCGGCGACATGGTCGCGGTCCTGCGCACCGGCGGCAGGCTCGCCCAGTTCGCGCCGCCCGAGGAGCTGCTCTCGCACCCCGCCGACGCCTTCGTCGAGGACTTCCTGGGCACCGACCGGGGGGTGCGGCGGCTGTCGTTCTTCACCTCCGCCGGCCTGGGGCTGGACGCCGCCCCGGTCGTCGCCGAGGACGCCACCGCCGAGCAGATCGCCGCCGCGGGTTCCGGCGGCGGCTCCGGAACCGGTTCCGGGGGCGCCCCCTACCTGCTGGTCACCGACGCCGAGCGCCGCCCGCTGGGCTGGGCCGTTCCCGGTGACCTGGCGGGCGGCGCCGTACCCCGGGAGAAGCTGCTGCCGCACGGGCGGCCGTTCACCGCGGGCAGGGAGTCGCTTCGGGACGCCCTGGACTGCGCGGTGCTCTCGCCCACCGGGTGGGCGGTCGGCGTGGACGAGGACGGCCGCACCGTCGGCGTCGTCTCCCAGGAGGCCATCGGCGCGGCCATCCGCGCCGCCCACGCCCGCCAGGGCGCGGACCAGGCCGCCCGCGACGTCAAGGTGGCCCCGTGAGCGGCGGCAACGGCTACTTCGACCTGCCCAGCGACCTCCAGCACTCCTACGCCGGGCTGATCGGCATCCACCTGGAGGAGGCGCTGATCCCGGTGGCCGCCGGGTTGGCCCTGTCGCTGCCGATCGCCCAGCTGTGCGTGCGCTTCCGCTGGATGTACCCGCCGGTGCTGTGGATCACCACCGTGCTCTACGCGATCCCGTCGATCGCCTTCTTCGTCTTCCTCATCGACTACACCGGCATCAGCCAGACGACGGTGGAGATACCGCTCACCGTCTACTCGCTGGTGATCCTCGTGCCCGCCATCGTCGACGGCGTCAGATCCGTGCCGCCCGAGACGATGGCCGCGGCGGAGGCCATGGGCATCGGTCCCGTGCGGCGCTACCTCACCGTCCAGCTCCCGCTCGCGGTGCCGGCCGTCTTCGCGGGCCTGCGGGTGGCCACCGTCTCCAGCATCAGCCTGGTCAGCGTCGGCGTGGCCATCGGCAACCAGGGCGGCCTCGGCAACCTGTTCGGGGACGCGACGCAGTACCACCGCTACAACCTGGCCGTCACCGCCGTGGTGACCATCGCCCTGCTCGCCATCGTCATGGACGGCCTGCTGATCGGCCTGCGCCTGCTGCTCACGCCGTGGCTGCCGCGCGGCTCCCGGGCCGCGCGCAAGGCCGCCCTGTCCGTCGCCGCCGAACCCTCCCGGACGGCGGGCCCCGGCGGTTCCGGCGGCCCTGGCGGTTCCGGCGGTTCCGGCGGTTCCGGCGGGAACACCACCGCGCCTCTGGAAGGAGCCCCCCGATGAGCCTCTTCCACTTCATCAACGCCTTCTTCTCCGACAGCGCCCACTGGCACGGCTACGACGGCATCCCGCACCGGCTGCTGGAACACCTCCAGTACACGGCCACCGCGGTCGCCATCGCCGCCGCGATCGGCCTGCCCGTCGGCCTGGTCACCGGCCACACCGGCCGGGGCGGGAACGTGCTGGCGGTGGTCGCCTCCGCCGCGCGGGCGCTGCCCACGCTGGGTCTGCTGGTGCTGATGGTCCTGTGGCTCGGCATCGGCGAGACCCCGGCGATGATCCCGCTGGTGGCGCTCGCCGTGCCGCCGATCCTGGTGACCACCTACGAGGCCGTGCGCACCGTGGACCCCGCGCCGGTGGACGCCGCGCGCGGCATGGGCATGGGACCGGCCGCCGTGCTCTTCCAGGTGGAGCTGCCGATGGCGCTGCCGGTCGTGCTCGGCGGGCTGCGCTCCGCGGTGATCCAGGTGGTGGCCACCACCTCCATCGCCGCCTACATCAGCCTCGGCGGGCTGGGCCGCTACCTCTTCGACGGCCTGGCCCGGCACGACTACTCGGTGGTGGTCGGCGGGGCGACGCTCATCGCGGCGCTGGCGGTGGCCATGATCGGCGTCTTCTGGCTCGTCGAACGCTCCCTCGTCTCGGCGGGGGTGCGCCGCCGATGAGCGGCCGGCGGGACGCAGGCTGGGAGCCGGCAGGAAGCCGGCGGGGTACCGGCACGCGTGGGGCGGGCCGCCGACGAGCCGTCAGTACGGGAGCCACCCGGCTGCCGCGTCCCGGTCCACTACCCAGGAGGTCGGATGCCAATCAGTGACCTAACTCCTCTTGACCGGGAATCAACTGGCTGGATTGGATCGTTGGCAGGCCAGGGGTACGAATTCCCCTGACGCCTGTTCGAATTCATCTCTCCATGCCCACCGAGCCGGAAGCGGACACCGTGACCTCTCGTACGAAGAGCACCTGGTACAGCCCGAGTCACCTCAAGGCCACCGCATGCGCGCTGACCGCCCTCACCGCGGCGTCCGTACTGGCGGGCTGTTCCTCGTCCTCGGGCAAGGACAGCGACCCGCTCGCCGGGAAGAAGGCGTCGGCTGGCACCGTCGTCGTCGGCTCCAACAACTTCTCCGAGAGCACCCTGCTGGCCTACCTCTACGGTGAGACCCTCAAGGCCAAGGGCGTCAAGGTCAGCTACAAGCTGAACATCGGCACCCGGGAGACCACCTACGGCCTGCTCAAGAACGGCACGATCAACGTGCTGCCCGAGTTCAACGGCTCCCTGCTCTCCTACCTCGACACCAAGGCGGCGCCGACCACCCAGGACGCCACGGACGCGGCGATCAAGGCGAAGCTCGACCCGAAGCTGACGATCCTCGACGACGCCCCGGCCCAGGACAAGGACTCCGTCACCGTCAACGCCGCCACGGCCGCGAAGTACCACCTCACGGCGGCGTCGACCATCGCCGACCTCGCCAAGTACGGCAAGGACATCGTCGTCGGCGGCTCCCCCGAGTTCCAGACCCGGCAGCAGGGGCTGGTCGGCCTGAAGACCGAGTACGGGCTGACGCCGAAGTCCTACAAGACGCTGGACGCGGGCGGCACGCTCACCGAGGCGGCGCTGCAGAAGAACGACGTCCAGGCCGCGGACGTCTTCACCACCGACCCCACCATCACCAGCGCGAAGTTCGTCACCCTCCAGGACCCCAAGCACCTCTTCGGGTTCGCCAACGTGGTGCCGCTGATCAACAAGTCCGGCGTCAGCCAGCAGGCGGTCAGCACGCTCAACGCGCTCTCCGCGAAGATCGACACGCCGACCCTGCTCAAGCTCGACTCCGAGATCCAGCTCGACAAGAAGGACCCGAGCGACGTCGCCCAGTCCTGGCTGCAGTCCCAGGGCCTGGTCTGACGTCGTCCCCCGTCCCGCGGCCCTCGGCCCCGCCCCGGAACCGTCCGGCGCGGGGCCGCGTCGTACACGACGCTCCGGCGGAGGCACGGAGAGCGCGCCGCAGGCTTCCAGCGGAGGGGGAGATTATGGGGCAGGACTGGTTCGGCCTGGCCGCCGGCAGCGGTCTGGCGGTGACGGGTGTGCGGATGCTGAACGGTTGGCAGGCGCACACCTGCAAGCGTCCGCGCCTCGCCGGCTGGTCCGGGTGACGGCCGGTACGGGCATGGCCGCGGGCGGGCTCCTCGCGCTCACCGGCTCCTTCGACCGGGTGGGCGAGGCCGGCTGGCTTCCCCTCGGCCTCGTCGGCGCGGGCCTCGTCCTCTTCATCGGCAGCGGCCCGGCCACCGTCTTCCGGCGCCGCCGCCGGGGCTGACGCGGTACCGCTCCAGGTCAGGCCCTGGAGGACCGGTGCCCCCGGGGGCTGTCGGCTGCGATCGGCAGACCGCGCAGGGTCAGCGCCGCCGGCGGAGGCAGCGGCTGGTTGGCCGTGTCGGCACGGAACGACTGGAGCAGGTAGGCCATCAGGCGCCGGGACGCCGCGCCGTCACCCGGGAGGGCGGTCACCAGGCCGCAGTGCGCCAACAGGGCCACGGCGAGGTCGGAAGGGTGGAAGTCGGCCCGCAGCGCGCCCGCCGCCTGAGCCCTCCCTACCAGGGTCATGAGGTCCCGCTCGGCCTGCCACCGGGACCGCGCGTGTTCCGACGCGCTCTCCGGGAAGGCCGCCACGAACGCCGCCAGGAAGCCCCGTTCCTCCCGTTGGAGCGCGCAGACGGTCTCGACCAGGTGCTGGAAGCCCTGCCACGGGTCCGGGGAGGCCAGAGCCTCGGTGAGCGCCCGCGCGCAGGCCTCCATCTGCTGCGCGAACGCGCCCCGCACCAGGGCCTCCCGGGTCGGGAAGTGCCGGTAGAGGGTGGCCACGCCGACCCCCGCCCGGCGGGCCACGGTCGCCATCGGGGCGTCGATCCCGCGCTCGGCGAAGACCGCGCGGGCCACGACGAGGACGCGCTCCCGGTTGCGCCGGGCGTCCGCCCGAACCCCGCCCTGGGCCTTGATCCGAGAGGGTTCCGTCATCAGTGTCTCTCGCTTCCGGTCCAGGCGGACGGTCACGTCCGCCCAGAAGCTTACGGTCGGCGTCAGATCCCCGTAGGCCCCGAAGGTCCCCGGCGGCAAAGGCGGAACGATGGACGACCGCATGATGAAGGCAGTGCTCTACGACCGCTACGGCGGCCCCGACGTGCTCTCCGTGGGCCGGGTGCCACGCCCTGAGCCGGCCTCCGGCGAGGTCCTGGTGAAGGTGCGCGCGTTCAGCGTCAACGGCGCCGAACTGGCGGCCCGGTCCGGCCGTCTCCGCCTCCTCACCGGTCGGAGGTTCCCCCAGCGCGTCGGCTTGGACTTCACCGGCGAGGTGGCCGCCCTGGGTGCCGGAGCGGCACGGCTCGCGGTCGGCGACCGCGTATGGGGGGTCCTGGGCCGCACCTCCGGGTTCGGCAGCGCCGCCGAGTACGTGGCCGTGCCGGCCGAGCGGGTCGGCCGGGTCCCCGACGGACTGGACCTGGTGGAAGCCGCCGCGCTGCCGGTGGCCACCACGGCCGTCACCGCGCTGCGGGACAGCACCGGGCTGCGCCCCGGCGAACGGCTCCTCGTGCGGGGCGCGGCGGGCGGCGTCGGCAACGCCGCCGTCCAGCTCGGGCGGGCGTTCGGCGCCGAGGTCACGGCCCTCGCCCGCGCGGCCAACCTCGACTTCGTCCGCGGACTCGGCGCGCACCGGGCCGTCGACCACCGGAGCGTCCGGCCGGCGGACCTGGGCCGCTTCGACGTGGTCATGGACACCGTGGGGACCGGCCTGCCGGCCTTCCGGCGCCTGCTCAACCCCGGCGGGCGGATGGTCACCATCGCCCTCGACCCGGAACACCCCGCCGTGTCGCTCGGCTACCTCGCGGCCGGTCTGCTCCACGGGCGCGGCAGGGTGCGCTTCTTCAGCGGCAACCCCGTACAGCGGCACCTGGACGACCTCGCCGGCCATGTGGTCGAGGGGAGGCTGCGCCCGGCGGTGGACACGGTCTTCCCCCTGGAGGAGACAGCGGCGGCGCACCGGGCGCTGGAGGCGGGCGGCGTGCGGGGCAAGTACGTGGTCAGGGTCGCGTAGTCGCGCGGGACACCGGCGAGGGTGCCGGTGGTCGGAGGGCCGTCGGAGGGACGACGCTTGCGTCAGGAGCCGTTGGGAGCGGGCCTGACCTGGGCGGGTCCGGTCTGGGCGGGTCCGGCAGGGACGGGGCCGGTCAGCAGGGACAGCGCGAGGGTGCGGAACGCGGTGACGAGCCGGCTGCGGTCGTCGGCCCGTGCGGCCAGTACGACGCGGCTGGGCTCGATGTCGCGCACCGGGACGCTGGTGAGGTACGGGCGGGTCAGGCCGCCCGGGGCCGGCACGACGGCCACGGCCCTGCCGGAGGCGATCAGTTCGAGCTTGTCCTCCAGGTCCTCGACGAGCGGGCCGTCGGGGGCGCGGCTGCCGTCGGGGCGGGGGTCGACACGCCAGAAGGCGTCCCGGTCCGGATCGCTCGCCCGGATCATCGGCTCGTCGGCGAAGTCCGCCAGCACGACGGACTCCCTGCCCGCGAGGCGGTGGTCGACGGGGAGCAGCAGCACGCGCGGCTCGTCGTACAGGACGGTCACCCGCAGCTTCTCGGCCCGCAGCGGGAGCCGGGTGACCACGGCGTCCACGCGGCGGTCCAGCAGCGCGGGGCGCACCTCCCTCCACGGCAGGTGCGCGGTGTCCACCTCGGCGTCGGGATGCCGGCGGCGCAGCTCGCGCACGGCGGGCGTGACGACGATGTTCGTGGTGTAGCCGACGGTGACCCGGGCGGGCTCGGCGGCGGCCCGGGTGAGGGCGGCGGTGCTGGCGGCCACGCAGAGCAGCGTCCTGGCGCCGGGCAGCAGGGCCTCGCCGGCCGTGGTGAGCCGGCTGCCGTTCGGGGAGCGGTCCAGCAGCCGGGCCCCGAGCTGCTGTTCGAGACGGCGGATCTGCCGGCTGAGGGTGGGCTGCGTGAGGTGGAGGGCCTCGGCGGCGGCGGCGAAGGTCCCGTGCTCGGCGAGGGCGACGAAGTAGCGCAGCAGCCGAAGGTCGAGGTCTGCCGGCGGAACCGTGTCTGGCACCCGCGCAGTCTATCCGCGCACCCCGCGACCCCCGCCGGAGACCGGCTATGACCTGCGGATATGCCCAGGTCGTATGTCCTCTTGCGGTATGGGCCTTGGACGCGGTCCGCCGCGGCTTCCTAGCGTGGGCCCACAAGGTCCCCGTTCCGGAGACCCACGGCTCGCCGTCCGGCGCGCCGGGCCGCGAGCGCGGCGCCGCACGCCCGTCCCGCCCCGCCACACGCGCCCCGTCACGTCCCGCTGCGCCCGGTCCCGCCCCGCGCCCGAGCCGTGCGAGCAGGCAAGGAGAACGACATGTCCCGACCCACGGCCCTGATCACCGGCGGAACCAGCGGAATCGGCAGGGCGACCGCCGAACTGCTCCACGAACGCGGCCACCGGGTGATGGTCACCGGGCTTGCCGGCGTCGACCAGGCGAGGAAGACCCTTCCGGCGGAGATCACCGTCGTGCGGGCCGACTCCCGCTCCCTGGCCGACATCGACCACGCCATGGACGAGGCCCGGGAGCGGTTCGGCACGCTGGACATGCTCTTCCTCAACGCCGGGATGTCGCAGGTGAAGCCGCTGGCGGCCACGGACGAGGCCGACTTCGACGCGCTCTTCGACACCAACGTCAAGGGCGGCTTCTTCACGCTCCAGAAGGCCCTTCCCCTGCTCAACGACGGTGCGTCCGTCATCTTCACGGTCGGCGCCGGCGTCGACGTCCCGGCCCCCGCCATGCTGGCGGTCAAGGGGGCGCTGCTGCCGCTGATGCGGGCGGCGGCCAAGGAGTTGGCGCCGCGCCGCATCCGCGTCAACGCCGTCAGCCCCGGCGTGATCGACACCCCGGCCTACAGTCGCAGGGGCATCTCCCGGGAGACCCTGGAGTCCTGGAGCGCCGCGATCCCCCTCGGCCGGGTGGGGCTGCCCGCCGAGATCGCCGAGGCCGTGGCCTTCCTGGCCTCGGACGCAGCCCGCTACATCACCGGGGACAACCTCGTCGTCAGCGGAGGCATGGGCGTCAGCGCGTGGTGACGCCCGCGGACCTCGCGCACCCGCCTCGGCCTCCGTCCCCTCCCCAGGGCGGCCTCACCGGGTGACGGTACCGTCCGGGACGTCCCGGACGGTGACCTTGCCGGCCTGCCGGCCCAGCAGCTGGGCCACGGCCTCGCCGAGGCCCTCCTTGCTGCCCGTCGGCTGGGGTGCCGAGCCGTCGGTGTACTGCTCGACGGCCTTCCTGAAGTACGAGGGGTGCCACGCCCCGACGGCTCCGCTGACGTCGATGGCCGCCACCCGCCGTTTGCCGACGGCCGCCTTGATGGCCGGCAGGACCTGGTCCGAGGCGAGCTTCCCCGGCACCTGGAACAGGCTGGCGTGGCCGCCGACCTTGCCGCCGTCGCGCAGCTGCACGGTGATGACCAGGCAACTGGTCACCGACGGGTAGGTGATCGTCCCGTTCGGGCCGACCTCGCCGACCTCGCCCTCCGCGATCGAGGCGGTCTCCGCGACCGGAGCGGCGGCCGTGTCCGGAGCGGCGGCCGTGTCCGGGGCCCGCTGGACGGACCGCGCCGCGACGGACGACTCGGTACGGAGGTCGGATTCGTCCGCTCCGAGTGCCCGCTGGACGAACGCGCCCGACATCACCCGGCGCGCGTTGGCCTCGGCGTCCTGCTCGAAGCGGTCCGAGGGGTCGCTGACCCGCAGCCCCGAGCCGTTGTCCGTGCCGGCGACCGGTCCCTGCCGCTGCTGGATGACGTGGGTCAACTCGTGCGCGAGGGTGTGCTTGTCGCCGCCGCCCTCGCCGACGACCACGTGGCTGCCCGACGTGTAGGCCCGAGCGCCCACTTCCGCCGCCGAGGCCCGCGCTGCCGCGTCCGTGTGGACGCGGACGTCGGAGAAGTCCGCGCCGAGCCGGCCCTCCATCTCGGTGCGCGTGCCGAGGTCCAGCGGCTGCCCGGGGGACCGCAGGACGTCGTGGACGGTGGAGCGCTGCACGGCGGGCCCGGGCTGCTCAGCCTGCTGGTCCTGGTGGCCGCAGCCGGCGTCGTGCTGGTGCTGCTCCTGGGCCCCCGGGTGTCCGGACTGGCGGAGCATCTGGAGGACGGCCGCGTTTCCGGCGCTGCGCTGGAGGTCGGAGAGAGGCGGCGCGACCCGCACCGGGGGCCTCCCGGCCGGCGCACGCCCGCTCACTGCCTCGTCGGACCTTGCGTTCTCGTGGGCGTGCATGTCTCCCTCTCGCGCGGAAAAGTCGCCTCACCCCTGATAGCAGGCGAACGCCCTCTACCGCCAGGGGCCTTGGGGCAGCCCACCCCGACCGATCGGGCACGGTGCCCGCAGCGCCGGCAGAGCCACCCCTGGTCTCGCGGGCGGCGGAGGGTACGGCGGCGCCTACGAGCTGCGGGTGACCGACGCCGAGGTCGATGACCTGGGCGGCCTGGATCTGTTGTGTTCGGCCCTGCGTACGGCGGCCCGCTCGCTGGGCTGGTCGAAGACAGAGGCCTACGGCGTCACCACGATAATGGGCGCGGTCGCGGGCGTCGTGGACCGTCGCGAGGTCTCCGAGGAGTTCGCCGAAGCGGTGGACCGGCACAAGATGGCCCGGATGCGGGCGGCTGTCGAGACCGTGGCCCGCAATCGGGCCGACAGCGTCCGGCGTGCCGTGCCCGGGTCGGGCGCGCTCACCACCCAGGAGTTCCAGGCCGCCCTCGCTGCGGTTCCCCAGAGCCGGTCCTGGCCAGCGGCGAAGGGGGCAGCCGGGCGGTGGTCCCCCGGTCAGTGGTCCCCCTGGGCAGAGGGGTGCCGGGTGATGCTGCTGCCGATCTCGAAGGCTTCGGCGGACATGCGGGTGTCGTTGATCTCCAGCACCGCGCCGGCCGGGCTGGTGGTGGGGCGTACGATCCGCAGCAGCGGCACGCCCTTCGCCAGTCCCAGGCGCTCGGCCTCCCGGGGGGACGGCATCCGCGCGCTGTAGCCTTCCTGCCACTGGAGGGGGCCGTGGCCCATGGCCTCCAGCAGGTCGTAGATGCCGCCGGGGCCGGTGTCGCGCTCCGCGAGGCGGGTGCCGCGTGAGAGCGGGGCGGGTAGGTAGCTGGTGGCCAGCTGCTTGGGCTCGCGGGTGTCGGGGTCGCCCATGACGCGGTCGCGGATCAGGACCTCCTCGCCGGGCCGGACCCCGAGGAGCGGGGCGACGTCGCGCGGTGCCGGGCCCCAGCCGACGGTCGGCTGCTCCAGCGCCACCCAGGGCTGGGCGGTGGGGTCGAAGTAGTAGCCGCGCTCGTCGCGGAAGACCTGGCGGGCGCGGGTCAGGCGATGGCGGGCGGGCACGGGCCGCACGAGGGTCCCGCGCCGGCGGACCGCTTCCACCAAGCCTTCGCTCTCCAGCTCGGCGACGGCCTCGCGGGCGGTCTGCTTGGCGATTCCGTACCGCTGGGCGAGTTCTTCCAGCTTCGGAAGCACCGCGCCCTCCGAGTACTCCCCGCTTTCGATGGCTTCGCGCAGTTCCGCGGCGACCTGCCGGTAGGCAGGGGTGTTCATAGGTCCTCCTCCACTCGCAGATGTCACAGCAGAACCATATAGAACTAGGACTAGGACTATTGACGGCAAGTCAGGTGGGGTTGAGCATTAGTCCTAGTCCTACCGTGTTCGTGCGGCAGGCGCACCCCTTCCTTGTTTTCCCAGCCGGCGTGTCCGGCCTCTCCGCGCTGCCCGCGCACACCCCCGGCGGGAGGAGTGCCGAACCGAAGTACCGGCCCATTGGACGGAGACACTGATGGAACGTCACAGCAAGGCGAGGATGACCGAAACCGGGATGAGCGAGCTCGTCTCGGTCGGGCTGCTGGAGATCGGCCAGGGCTGCCGTATCAGCCCCACTGCCGTCTTCGAGCCCCAGGACGAGCAGGGCACGATCCGGACCATCCGCATCGGCGACCACGTGGTGATCGGCTCCGGCGCGGTCATCTGCGGCGGCGTCGAGATCGGCGAAGGCTCCCGCATCGAGGAGCACACCGTCCTCGGCAAGCCCGAGCTCGGCTACGCGGTCGGCCGCACCTACCCCGGGGCCGGAGCGCCCACCCGCCTGGGCGAGGGCGTCACCGTGCGGGCCGGCGCCACCGTCTACGCCGGGGTGGTCATCGGCGCGCGCACCGCCCTCGGCCACCACAGCCTGGTCCGCTCCTTCACCCGGCTCGGTACCGACACCGTGCTCGGCCACTTCCTCGTGATCGAGCGCGAGTGCACCTTCGGCGACCGGGTGCGCTGCTCGCCGCTGTCCCACATCACCAGCGCCACCGTGCTGGGCGACGACGTGTTCCTCGGCGCCGGCATCCGCACCGTCAACGACAAGCACCTCATCTGGCGCGACCCCAACCGCGACCCCGACCTCATCCCGCCCCGCTTTGAGACCGGCGCCAAGGTCGGCTCCGGCTCCACCGTCCTGTCCGGCGTGGTGATCGGCGAGCGCGCCCTGGTCGGCGCCGGGTCCGTGGTCACCCGCGACATCCCGGCCGGCGCAACCGCCTACGGCAGCCCGGCCCGCGTCCGCTCCGGCCGCGTCGACACCAACTGAACAGGGAGAACACCATGGACGACAACGCAGCGCGCGCGCTTCGCTGGCTCGACCCCGTGCTCACCGCCCTGCCCGACCTCACCGACCGGCACAGCGGCCGACTGCTGCGGTTGGAGAACGACCTGACCGAGGTCCTGACCGCAGCCGACCACCACACCACCGCCTCGATGCGGCTGCTGGCCGTACGCCGCCGCATGGCCGAGCGAGGCCGCACCACCAGCACCACCGCCGAGCACACCCCCGCGACGGCCGTCGCCGAGGTGCTGGCCGGGTTCGTCTGCGGCTTCCACGACCTGGACCTGCGCGACGCGGTCGGCGCCGGCCACGGCCGGATGATCCTGCGCCACGGCACCGACCTGGTCCGTCGCCGCTGGGCCTCGCGCCTGGGCGCCGGGGACCTGGTGGGCATCGCCGCCACCGAGCGCCACGGCGGCAGCCGTTTGCAGGGGATAACCACCCGCGCCACCCCCATGCCCGGCGGAGGCTGGGCGCTCGACGGTGAGAAGTGCTGGGTCTCCCGCCTGCGGGAGGCTTCGGCGTTCGTCGTGTTCTTCAAGGACCCCGCCGACCGGATGAGCGCCGCTGTCATCGACGCTGACGCCCCAGGCATCCAGCGACGCCCCGCGCTCCCGGCGGGACTCGCCGGGTGGGCGTGGGGCAGCCTGTCGCTGACCGGGGTTCGGATCGGCGAGGCCGACCTGCTCGGCGCCCTCGGCGACGGCCTGGCCGTCTTCCGCGAGCACTTCGCCGCCTTCCGCCCCCTGGCCGCCGCAACCGCGCTGGGCACCGCCGCGGGCATCCACGCCCAGGTGACCGCCACCCTCACCGCTCGCGTGACCTCCGGCATCCTGCCCCGCCTGCGCGACACCGCCCTGGTCACCCTCGGCCGCACCCACGCCGAACTGAACGCGGCCCTGCTCGCGGCCACCGCCAGCGCCCGCCTGACCGCAGCCGGCCACCCGCAGGCCGACACCTGGTCCCGCTCGGTCAAGGCCACGGCGGTCGATGCCGCCAACAAGGCCGTGGGCGAGCTGTCCCTGCTCGTCGGAGCGTCCGGGTTCCAGACCACCTCGGCCCTGGCCAAGGCCCGCGCCGACCTCGGCGGTCTGCTCTACGCCGACGGCATCCACGACTCGCTGCTGCGCTCGGTGGGCCGCACCCTCACCACCGCCGCCAGTATCCCCGCCCAGCGCTCCGACCCGGTGGCAGGGGAGCGGGTGCACGTCGCCTGACGCCTGGGCCGAACGCCGGTGGGCCGGACCTCCACAACGGAGGCCCGACCCACCGGCGTTGTGCACGGGGGGTCAGTCCAGCGCGGGCACGCCGTTCTCCAGGTAGACCGTGGTCCCCTCCTCCCGGGCCCGGGCGCACGCCTCCACCCGGCGGGCCAGCAGCGGGATCAGCCGCTCGCGGACCCGCTCGACCGGTACGAACTCCAGGCCGCGCAGTTCCTCGGCCTGCAGCCGGATGCCGGCCACCTGCTCGGCGGACAGGGCCCCGCCGTCGAAGACGGCGTTGATGCCCTCGCTGCGGCCCGGACGCGGGCCGACCCAGTCCATCCCCAGCAGCCGCCCCAGCGTCAGCGACAGCCCGAGCTCTTCCTTGACCTCCCGGGTGGCGCCGGCCTTCGGGGACTCGTCCCACTCCACCCCGCCCCCGGGGATCTCCCAAGGCTCCTTGTAGACCGGATCGACCAGCAGCACCCGGCCCCCGGCGTCGAAGAACAGCACCCCGGCGGCCAACCGCTTGCGCGGCAAGGCCCGGTCGTACTCCGACAGCTGGGCCAGCGCGCCGGAGTCGTTCGCAACAGCAGTCATACCCACGGAGCCTAGAGCGACCCGGCGCCGCATGAGGATGAATCACGTCACTGTGCCCAAACAGGGACGAAGTCCCGAACTGCCGGCCCCGGCCACCGCATCACGGACGGCCGGGGCCGGGCCGTCGCACTGCGGCACTCGCCTGCGGTTGCTGGGTCCGCTGCCTGGGCACCGCCGCCGCAGGCCCCAGGTCAAGGCGGGAGTTCATGTCGAGCTCGAACCAGCCGTACGGGTTCACGTGGGTCCAGAACAGCGGCGACAGGCCCCGGCGGTCGGCGTCAGTGAGCGTGTCCGCCCACTTCGGATCGGCCAGGACCTGCTGCATCAGCGGGGTGTTGACGTGGACCAAGGCGGCCTGGAGCAGACGCAGGGCCAGCATGGAGACCTCCAGGCGCAGGCCGTCCCGGTGCCCCACCAGCCCTCGCGGGCGGCTCGATGCCCGCGCCCGGGTCAGCCGGCCGGGGCGGGGTGCAGGATGCGGTGGTTCAGCTCTCGCGGGTGAACTCGGTGAAGGCGGCCCAGGCTTCGGGGGTGAAGGTGAGGTGGGGGCCGGCCTTGTCCTTCGAGTCCCGGACGAGGACGGCGTCGGGCTCAGCTGCGATCTCGATGCAGTCGTCACCGGAGCTGCCGCTGTAGGTGCTCTTGGTCCAGGCCACTTCGACGCAGTCGCCCGAGCTGCCGCTGCTGTAGCTGCTCTTGAACCAGGCGACTTCAACGCAGCTGTCACCCTGGGAGCCGCTGTGGCTGCTCTTGAACCAGGTCAGGTCGGGGGTGGACATGGGGCCTCCTCGCCTTGGTGCACGACGGGTTCCGTGGGTCCATCGTCGTGCGGCGAGGGGTGGTTGGGGTACGGCGGATTTGGACGAGCTGTGGTTCGGGGGCGGTTGGGCATGACTGAGCCCCGCGCCCGGGTCGGTCGGCCGGGGCGGGGTGCAGGATGCGGTGGTTCAGCTCTCGCGGGCGAACGCCACGAAGCGGGACCAGGCTTCGGTGGAGAACGTCAGGTGCGGGCCTTGCTTGTCCTTCGAGTCCCGCACGAGGACGGCGCCGGGCTCGGTGGCGACCTCGACGCAGTCGCCCTGGGTGCCGCTGCTGTAGCTGCTCTTGAACCAGGCCAGGTCGGATGTGCTCATTGCGCTCCTCGCATTCGCTCCAGCAGGTCCCGGGTGTCCTCGGGGGTGAGGGCCTGCGAGCGTAGTTTCGCATACCGCTGCTGGAGCACGCTGACGATCTTGGGGTCGGTGATGAACTGTCCGCTCTCCTGGCCCTCGCAGTAGGCGTACCAGATGTTGTCAGGTGTCTCCAGGAGCTGCACCGGGCCGTCGAGTCCTGCGTGCACTCCGCGAGAGAGTGGGACGATCTGCACGCTGACATTGCGCTGATGGCTGATGGCGATAAGCGCCTCAATCTGCTCGCTGTTGACATCGGGCCCTCCGGTGCCGCGCAGGAGCAGGTGTTCGTCGAAGATGAAGCTGAACTCGGTGTTCGGTCGCTCTGAGAGCAGTTGGTGCCGTTCGAGCCGAGCCGCCAACTTCAAGGCGATCTCCTCGTCGCTCAAGGGAGGGATGCTGCTCTCGAACAGAGCGCGGGCGTGAGCTTCGGTCTGGAGCAGCCCCGGGATCATTCGGCACTCGTACGTGTACAGGTTGATGGCCGATTCCTCCATGGCTGCCCATCGGCGGAACCACTTCGCCAGCCCCGGCTGGCGGGTGACGTGCGTGTACGCGTTGACGAGGGCGCGGGTGCCGCCGAGTGCGGCGGTCGCGCGTTCGACGAAGACGGGGTCGGCCATGCGGCGGCCCCGTTCGATGGAGACGATCATGTGCTCGGAGTACCGGACGAGTTCGCCGAACTCCGCCCGGGTGTAGCCGGCCTCCTCCCGGAGGGTCTGGACAACCGAGCCGAAAGTCTTCAAGCTGTCCGAGGACTCGGGCTCACTGTTGCCCCCCGACGCCGACCTGTCGGCCATATCGGCCACCTCCGTCCGGGACCTGTCCGCCCCTGCGATCACCGTTGATCGCAACATGCTCACACCGAGTCACCTGTACTGTCTACGTTTTGTGTTTGTACGCTGACTGGGCGTACAAACGGCGTGCCTGGTGGGAGGGCTTGCGGGGGCCTCACATTGGTCGCATGGCACCCCTTATCAAGCCCCAACTCCCGTTCACCGTACGTGCGTTTATGCGGTGGTTCCCGTCGACCCGGCTCGGCGCCCGCAGTGCGCGCGGGGTCGTGCTGAAGCAGCTGGCCGAGTGGGGTTTCCCCGGCGGTACGAACCTGTCGGAGGCGGCCGGAATCGTCGTCGCCGAGCTGGCCGCGAACGCCGCGACCCACGGGCGGGTGGCCGGGCGCCACTTCGAGGTGCGGCTGACCCTCTCGGCCTCGATGCTGGTGATCGAGGTGGCGGACACGATGGGCGAGGCGCGCCCGCCGGAGCCGGGGAGCGTGCCGGAGCCGGACCTGGACGCCGAGTCGGGTCGGGGGATGCTGCTGGTGGAGGCGGTCGCCGACCGGTGGGCGGTGCTGGACCGCTGCCCGGGCAAGACGGTCCGGGTCGAGCTGGGTCTCCGCGGCTCGGACGATGACGGACGGGCGGCCGACGATCAGCCCAGCGACGCCGCTGCCGCGCGCAGCTCTTCCAGCGCCGCCAGCGCGTGTGGCGCGAGCCCTTCGGTGTCGTCGCGGTCGCTTTCCGACCACCGGGCGTAGCCCAGTTTGAAGGCGAGGACGCCTATCTCGCCCGCGAGGTGCGCGGTCGACTCGGGGACGCCTCGGTCGACGAGCGCGGCGGTCATGGCGGCCGCGAGGCCGACGTTCTTGAGCAGGTCGCGCTCCCGAAGCTCGGCGCTGGCCGCGACGGCCGCCTTGAGGCGGGGGCCGATCTCGCGGTTCGCCGGGCCCATGGCGCTCGACGCGCGCTCCAGCCCGGCCGCGACCGCCTGGAGGGGGCCGGCTCCGTCAGGTGCCTCGGTGATGCCGTCGGCGAGCAGCCTGCTGAGCGTCTCCTGGCCGGCGACCAGCACCTCGCGCTTGTCGGAGAAGTGCCGGAAGAAGGTGCTCCGGGTGACGCCGGCGCGCTCGGCGATCTGCGCCACCGTGGTGGCGTCGTACCCCTGCTCGGTGAAGAGGTCGACGGCTGCGACGACGAGTCGCTGCGGTGCTCCTGGTTCCCATCTGGCCATGACGCCAGGATAGCGATGGGACACCTGTCCCGTCACTCGTGTATGGTCAGTGATGGGACATGTGTCCCGTCACTGACAGGAGAACTCATGCACGTCTTCGTCACCGGCGGCACCGGCACCATCGGTTCCGCCGTCGTCGCCGAACTGATCGACGCCGGCCACACCGTTCTCGCACTGGCCCGCTCGGACGGCTCCGCCGAGACCCTGGAGGGCGCCGGCGCCAAGGTGCTGCGCGGAGAGATCGCGGACCTCGACGTCCTGCGCGCCGGCGCCGCGCAGTCCGACGGCGTGATCAGCCTGGCGTTCGGCCGCGACTACACCAGTCCGGACGCGCTCGCGCGTGCCGTCGCCGAGGAGAGCGCCGCGGTCGCCGCGCTGGGCCAGGAGCTCATCGGCAGCGACCGGCCGATCGTCACCGTCTCGGGTACGCCCTGGGTTCCGGGACGCGCCTCCACCGAGGCCGATCCGCTGCCGACCGACGGACCGGTGGGCGGTCGGGGCCGTTCCGTCAACGCGCTGCTGGAGCTGGCCTCGCGCGGTGTGCGCGCCACGGCCGTCCGCATGCCCCGTACCGTCCACAACGAGGGCCAGGGCGGATTCGCCGGCCTGATGACCGACGCGGCGCGCCGCACCGGAGTGGCCGGCTACCCGGGTGACGGCACCCAGCTCTGGCCGGCCGTGCACGCCCTCGACGCGGCGGTCCTGTTCCGCCTGGCCCTCGAAGCGGCGCCCGCCGGGACGGCCTGGCACGCCGTGGCCGAGGAGGGCGACGCGGTGCGGGACATCGCCGAGGTCATCGGCCGACGGCTGAACCTGCCGGTCGAGTCCGTCTCGGAGGAGCACTTCGGCCCGTTCGGCCCGATCTTCGCCATGGACCAGCCCGCGTCCAGCGCCCACACCCGCGAAGCCCTCGGCTGGCAGCCGACGCACCTCAGCCTCCTGGAGGACCTGGAGAACATCCAGCCCTGACACCTGCCCGTTCGAGGGGCCCGGAGGCCGCCCGTTCCGTCACAGGGGCCGGGCCTCCGGGCGCCGCCGCTCCCTTGCCGCGCCTGCCCCTGCCCTTGCCTCTGCCCCTGGCCCTGCCCGTGGCTCTGTCCCTGCTTGCCCCGGCTTGCTCTCGCCCCGTCCGGGTAGGCGCGGGACGGCCGGTCGGGACGGTGGCATTGGACAACTCCCCTGGTCAGCAGCGAGAGTGGCGCCCGGCAGGGGCGCCGTCGGACACCCCGGGGAGAAGGCACGAGATGAACCGGCTGATCGCCCGCGTGTGGCGGGCCATCCGCGGCCCGTTGCAGTGGCGGGTGCTGTGGGTCGCGCACGCGAAGTTCGTGGTCGGGGTGACCGGGGTCGTCCGGGACGACGCCGGACGCGTTCTGCTGCTGCGCCATCGCATGTGGGCGCAGGGGCGCCAGTGGGGCCTGCCGAGCGGATTCGCCGCCAGGGGCGAGGAGTTCAGCGAGACCGTCGTGCGCGAGGTCCGCGAGGAGACCGGGCTGGAGGTCGCCCCCGGCCGCCTCGTCCGCCTCAAGAGCGGCTACCGGCTGCGGATCGAGCTGGCGTACGAGGCGGTGCTGGTCGGCGGGGAGCTGAAGCTCGACCCGTTCGAGATCCTGGAGGCCCGCTGGTGCTCACCCGATGAGCTTCCGGCGGAGATGCAGGACTCGCACCGCGAACTCATCCTGGGCCACGCCGTCCTCGGCTGACCCGCGACCCGAGGTGCCAGGCGCCCCGCCCGGGGGCGCTCATCACGTCCCGCGGCAGCCGCTACTCGGACCCGCTCCCGCGGAGGACGAAGTCGCGAGCCGCCTGGAAGGGTGCGAGCGACGAGGTGTCCACCTCCTGGAGGGCGATGGCGATGGCCAGGTCGGTCTCGTCGGCGCCGCCGGTCACACCGAATCTGCGGCAACGGCCGGCGCCTGGGACGAACCGCCCGTCGTCGATCGCGACGCGTGAACCGGGACGTTCCAACCGCAGCCTCTCCGACACACCCTTCGCGTACCCGTACGTGTAAGCGCGGTCCCGATACCCGATGCGAGAGTGCGGGCGGCGCCGGTCAGCCCCCGGCGCTGTTCGCCGAGGAACGCAAGAAGGCGGAGACGACCGCCACACCCGGCATGAGAGGGGTGGTGTCCACGCTCTGCAGGGCGATGGCGATGGCGAGGTCGGTTTCGTCGGCATCCCCGTGAACGGTGAAGTGGCGCCCGGAGCCCACCCCTTCGAGGAGCCCGCCCTCCTTGGTGACGATCCGGACTCCCGGGCGGGTGAGCTCCTTGTCGCCAGCGAGGCGCTTGAGATACGTGAAGGCGTACTGCCGCCCCGCGTAGCCGATGGTGAGGGCGCGGGCCGCGCGGGTCATACCGAGCGAGTTGTACGACAAGGTGCCTGGTGTCCCGGCGATTTCGATCCTCGCCTTGTGCGTGGAGGGCTGGCCGCGCGCGCCGATGCCCTCGATCCTCGTCTCGGGCAGGTGCTCTCCGACCAGTTCGACCCGCATCATCTGGTTGGGCCGCACGGGCCCGAGCGGCTTGACGTAGAAGACCATTGCCTCGCCGTAGGGCCCGGCCACGCCTCGGTATCCGTGGTGTGCCTGGTTGTCGAAGGGTTCGAGTTCGAAGGTGAAGTCGGGCATGCGGCGTTCCCCTAGAAGTGCCAGTGGGTCGGATTGAGCTTGCTGGCCGCGCTCTTGGCGCCGTGGGCGATGTCGTGGCCGACGGTGCCGGCGGTGTGGTCGACCCACTTCGTCGCCTTGGCCGTGCCCGTCTTGATGTCACCCCAGTGCTCCACGACCTCCGCTCCCGCGTACACGCTGCCGGAGGCGATGGCTAGGCCGAAGGTCACCGGGTTCGGAGCGATCATCGCAGCGGGGACCTCCCGGCGGAGCCCGTGCTGCCCGGGGAGGTCGGCGCCGCGTCGGTGCTGCGTCTCGTACCCGCGCGGGCCGCCACGCTGTGGGAGCGGCTCACCGCACTGCTGCCCGACCCCGCCGACCTCGTCGCGGTCGGACAGCGCTGAGCCGACGGGCCCGGGCCCGGCCGACGTGGCGGCCGGGCCCGGTTCGGGGGATCAGCCGGCGGGCTTGAGGATCACCGGCAGGCGCTGGTGGCCGTTGGAGATCAGCGACGGTACGCGGGGGAGCGCCTCGGCCGGCTCGGCGAGGGCCGCGTCCGGGAAGCGGTCGAAGAACGCCCGCAGTGCGATCGTGCCCTCCAGCCGGGCCAGCGGGGCGCCCAGGCAGAAGTGGACGCCGTGGCCGAAGGCCAGGTGCTCCGGGCCGGGGGTGGTGCGGGAGACGTCGAACGTGTCGGCGGTCTCGCCGTGCCAGTCCGGGTGCCGGTTGGCCGCCGCGTACGAGGCCAGGATCGGCTCGCCCTTGACGATCAACTGCCCGTCGGGCAGCTCGATGTCGCGGACGGCGTAGCGCAGTGGCAGGTGCTTGACGGCCGGTTGGAAGCGCAGGGTCTCCTCGATGACGCTGCCCCAGTCCGCCTGCCCGGAGCGCACCAGCTCCAGCTGCTCGGGGTGGCTGAGCAGCGCCGTGACGGCCTGGTCGATGAGGTTGACGGTGGTCTCGTAGCCGGCGCTGATCATCAGCAGCAGCGTGTCGCGCAGCTCCGCCTCGGTCATCCCGTCGCCGTCGCCCTCGGTGTCGCGGGCCGCTATCAGCAGCGAGGTCATGTCGTCGCCGGGCTCGTCCCGCCGGGTGGCGATCAGCGCGTCCAGCATCCCGTACAGGCGGATGGTGTTGGCCATCGCCTCGTCCGGGGTGAGGGTGGTGGAGAAGACGCCGTCGACCACCGAGCGGAACTCGGCCCGCTGCCCCTCCGGCACGCCCATCAGGTGGCAGATGACCTGGATCGGGATCGGGTAGGCGAACGCCTCACGGAGGTTCGCGGCCTCCCCGGCCGGGGTCAGGTCGAGCTCGTCCAGCAGGCCGGCCACGATCTGCTCGACCCGCTCGCCCAGCGCCGCCACCCGGCGGGCGCTGAACGCGGGCGCCACCATGCGGCGCAGCCTGCGGTGGTCGCCCCCGTACGCGGTGAACATGTTGTGCACCGACACCCACAGCGCCAGCGGCCACGTCGCCACGGCGTGCTCGTACTCCGGCCAGTGCTGCCGGGCGTCCTTGGAGACGTCCGGGCCGGTCAGCAGCTGCTTGAGCAGCGTCGGGTCGGTCACCGACCACGCCTGCACGCCGAGCAGGTCGACGCGGGCCGCCGGGCCCTGCCCGCGCAGGCGGGCGTGCTCGCCGTCGGGGTCGGACCCTGTGGGGTCCAGGACTATCGGTTCGAAGGAGGTGGAGGTCACAGCGGGGCTCCGTTCGGTCTCGAAGGTCAGCTCTCGGACACGGGCGTGACGGGCGGGAACACCACCGGCAGTGAGGCCAGGGCGCGGTGCCACGGTCCGGGCCGCCAGGTCAGGTCTTCCTCGGGGACGGCGAGGTCCATCTCCGGCAGGGCGTCGAGGAGGTGGACCATCGCGGTCTCCGCGATGAGGTACGCGTGCGACTTCGCCGGGCACTGATGCGGCCCGTTGCTCCACGCCAGGTGGGCGCGGTTGCCGGCCCGCACGCCCGGCGAGGCGCCGATCGTCGGGTCGTTGTTGGCCGCCGACATGCAGATCACCACCGGCTGGTGGGGCGGCAGCACGAACCCGTCGACGTCCACGGGCTGCGGCGGGTAGCTGACGCAGTACGAGGCCATCGGCGGGTCGGCGAAGAGGAGTTCGTCCAGCGCGTCCCGCACCGACAGGCTGCCGGCGTGCAGGTTGCCGGAGAACCGGTCGTCGGTGAGCAGCAGGAGCAGGGTGTTGGTGATCAGGTTCGTGGTCGGCTCGATGCCGGCCCCGAAGAGGGTGACGATCTGGTGGCCCATCTCCTCGTCGTTGAGGTCGGAGCCGTGGGCGATCAGCCAACTGACCACGTCCTCGGCGGGGTTCTCCCGCTTCAGCAGGGTCAGGTCGTAGACGGCCTGCCCGAGCATCGCGTTGCCGGCGGCGGCGTCCACGCCCTCGAAGATCGCGGCCATGCCGTCGGCGACCCGCTGGCCGATGTCCGCGGGACAGCCCAGCATCTCGTTGAGCACCCGGAAGACGATCGGCCAGGCGTACTCCGTCAGCAGGTCGGCAGTGCCGCGCGGGCTGAACGAGGCGATGGTCTCGGACGCGACCCGCTGCACGGTGGCACGCAGCCGGTGCTGGTTGAGCCGGTCCAGGCTGAAGGTGTTGGCGGCCCGGTAGCGGGCGTGCTCGTCGCCGGAGGAGCGCAGCGCGTTGGGCCGCCACTCCATCATCGGCTTCACCGGGCAGTCGTCCGGCACCGTGCGCTGCCACTGGCGCGGGTCGGCGGGGAAGCGCACCGGGTCGTTGAGGATGCGCAGCGCCTGCGGGTAGCCGATCACCAGCGTCGCCGGGACACCGGGGGAAAGCTCCACCGGGACCAGCGGGCCGTACTCGGCGCGCATCTTCTCGTACGCCGCGTGCGGGGCGGCGGCGTACTCCTGGCTGTAGAGCGGGTAGCGCCGTTCGGGCGCGGTCGGATCGAGCGCGGGCGCGGAAGGCTGGGGCGTCACTGCGGGGCTCCGGATACGGGGGCGGGGTGGTGGGCGGGGCGGCCGGTGTGGGCAACGGGGCACGCGGAAGGGGCGTGCGTGAGGTCACGGGTGCGCCGGCGCGTGGCGCGGGTGCGCGTGCGGGTCGGTGCCGGGGGGTGCTGATCGGTGCCGGGCGGTGCCGTCTGGTCCCGGGGGAGGCCGGTCGCGACCGGCGGGGCCGTACTTCGGCCACTCCAGTCGCTCCGGCCGGCCCCGACCCCGACCCCGGACGGCCCCGCCCCGCCCCGGGCAGGGGCGCGGGACGGGCCGGGGACAGCCGGGGGCGGATCACGCCGGGCCGCGGGGCGGCGTGATCCGCGGCCCTGAGCAGCCGCCGTCAGCCGGCGTCAGCCGTCGGCGGGCACCCTGGTCGTCAGGTACTCGACGAGGGTGATCAGCGCCTGCAGGCACGAACCGCGGTCCCGCGCGTCGCAGGTGGTCAGCGGCGTGCCCTCGGTCAGGTCCAGAGCCTGCCGGATCTCCTCCACCGGGTAGTCGCGGGCACCGTCGAACCGGTTGACCGCGATCGCGTACGGCAGGCTCTGCTCCTCCAGCAGGTCCAGCACGTCGTGGCAGCGGTCCAGGTCGCGGGTGTCCACCAGCACCAGCGCGCCGAGCGCGCCGTCCGCCAGCCCCTCCCACAGCGGCCGGAACCGCACCTGTCCGGGCGTTCCGAACAGGTACAGCACCAGGCTCTCGTTGAGGTGGAGCCGGCCGAAGTCCATCGCCACGGTGGTGGTGGTCTTGTCCGGCGTACCGCGCAGGTCGTCCACGCCGACGCTGGCCTCGGTGATCGACTCGTCCATCCGCAGCAGCAGCGGCGCGACGCTGCCCACCAGCGTGGTCTTGCCGACCCCGAAGGGACCGGTGATCAGCAGCTTCGCCGAACGCGTGACCGTCGGCGGGTGGTAGGCGATCTCACGCGATGGAGCGGAGGCCATGCAGCACTTCCTTCAACAGGTCGGAAGACGGGGCGTCGGCACGGGAACGGCGCTGGGGGGCGGTCAGGTGTCCGCTGTCGATCAGCCCGGAGACGACGATCCGGACCACCGACGGCGGCAGGTCGAGGCCGGCGGCGATCTCCGCCACCGCCAGCACCCCGCCCTTGCACACGTCGAGCACCCGCCGCGCGTCCGGGGACACGCCCTGGAGCAGCGGATCGTGCGCGGCGATCACCAGCGTTTCGAGGCGGACGTCGCGGGAGGGGCGGCTGCGGCCGCCGGTACGGACGTAGGGCCTGACCATGTCCGGGTCACGCCGCGGCCCGCTCACCTGAACTGACCGCCCTCTACGGATCGCCGTTCCGGGCTGACCAGTTCGTGGCCGACCCGCTGGGACAGCGCGTTCATCCGCTCGCTGATCAGGCCGATGTCGCTGTCCAGGTCGGCGCAGACCGCCAGCAGCGAGTTCTGCGCCGCCGCCGAGGTCAGCCCGATCCACTGGTCGGTCTCGATCAGGTGCTGGCGCACCGCGTTCGGCGCCGCCCGGTCGCCGGTGACGTCCGCCCAGGCCAGCCCGGCCGCGCGCAGCGCCGCGGTGACCGCGGCCAGCTTGTCGCCGGTGTCCTTGTCGATCGTCTTGGTGTACGAGCTGAGCAGCCCGTCGGAGGTCATGTGCACCGCGAACCGCACCCCGGGGCACGAGCCGAGGTGCTCGTCGAGGAGCCAGCCCAGCGCGTTGTCGTCGTGCGCCTTGAGCATCTCAGGAACCGTCCTTCGAAGAAGCCGACTGCGAGTCGGATGAACGGCCGCGGCGCGAGCCGCTGACCCATGCGGCGGCGATGTCCGGCCGCCCCGGACGCACCTCCCGCTCGACCGGTTCGGCCACCGGAGCCGGGCCGGGGGCCCGGCGGCGGCGCCGGGTCAGGCCGCTGGCGGTGGTCGCCGGCGCCTGCGCCGGGTCGTGCGGGCCGGTGTGGTCGGCGCCCGGGGCGCCGTAGCCGGCGGCTGTTCCCATCTGGCCCATCTGGCTCGCCTGGCCGACCTGCCCGACCTGGCTGCCGTAGCCGCCGTGCTCGCGGAGCCCGCCGTGGCCGGACCGGTGGCCGTACCCGTTCCGCGCGTCGTACGCCGAACGGGCGGCGGGCAGCGACGGCTGCTCGCGCGGCACGTCGGTCAGCAGCGCGGTGGGCACGAAGACCAGCGCCCGGGTGCCGCCGAAGAGGTTCGGCGCGTCCAGGTCCACCCGGAAGCCGTAGCGGGCGGCGAGCTGCGCGGCCACCCGGAACCCCGTCTGCGGGTAGGCGCCCAGCGAGTGGATGTCCAGGGGCTCCTTGCCGGTCAGCAGCGAACGCGCCCGGTCCAGCTGCTCGGTGCTCATCTGCAGGCCGGCGTCGTCGATGACGACGGTGACGCCGTTGTGCCCGGCACGGAAGGAGACCTCGGCGTAGGCGGTCGGCGGCGAGTAGCGGACCGCGTTGTCGAGGAGGATCGCCAGGGTGTGCACCAGGGCCTCCACCGCGCGCGGCACCACGCCCTGCTCGAACTCCTGTGTCCGCACCCGCTCGTAGCCCTGGATACGGCCCATGGCGGCGCGCGCCACGTCGGTCAGCGAGGTCGCCGGCAGGCGGCGGCCCAGCGTGCCGCCGGCCAGCACCATGTACCCCTGTGCCACACGCAGCATCTGCTGGGCGGTGTGGTCGATGGCCATCAGCGTGGCGTACGCCTCGTCGTCCTGGTGCCGCCGCACCCCGACGCTGACCTCCTCGGCCAGTTCGGCGCCGAGGCTGACCAGCGCCGAGGCGAAGGTGAGCACGGCCGCCCTGGTGGCGTCGCGGGCCTCCATGTGGGCCTCGGCGACGGCCTGTTCGCTGCCCTGCGCGGCCGAGGCGGTGCTCTCCTCGCGGACCTCGCGCAGCAGCCTGGTGTGCCGGCCCACCAGCGCCTCGATCCGGCCGGCCGAGGTGGTGCCGGACAGCGGCGGCGGCAGCACCAGTTCGACATCACGGCCCTCACCGGGCTCCAGGACCGCGGCGGCCACCTCGGCCAGCCCGGTCTCCGCGAGGTACGCCAGCGCGTCCTCCAGCGAGCGCAGCTGCTCGGCGAGCTGCCGCACCCGCTGCTGCTCCTCGGAGACAGCGGCCTGGTGCTGCCGCGCCATCTGGTCGGCGCGGCGCCGCTGGGCGCGGGCGGTTCTGCCGAACCGCCACGCGAACCCCGCGGCGACCAGCGCCACCAGCAGCAGCGCTCCGGCGGCCGCCTCCTGCATCGAAGTAGTCATCAGATCCTCGGGAATCAGGACGCGGCGGGGGCGCCCGTCCGGGGTCGGCGGCGACGGGGCGCTGACGGACCCTCCGGCTCCGCGGGGGGACGCGAGCGCGCCGGGGTCACCTGCCTGTCCTCACCGTCGGTCAAGCGGGGGGCGACGCGTCGTTCACGTGCCGCCGACGACCTGTGCCGAGCCGAACACCCGCGACCGGAATCCGGTCGAACTCCACTGGGCCGAACGGTGTATGGGCGTTGCACGGCAGTTCTTGGTCGCTTTCCCGATCATATCCAGGGCGCTCCTTAGCGCCAACCCGACGGGATTTGACTGCCCGAAAGGAAGCTGGGGGAAACGCGCCGAATGCGGGCGAGCGGGTGATATCGATTCCCGGAGGGCGGGTCCGTGTTCGAAAAGCGTTTCCCCGCAGGGAAGTCGGAGGCCGGGAAGGCCGGCCGGAGTGGGGTGCCCTCGGTCCGTGGTCGGTCTGATGCCTGGTCAAGTGCGGTGTGTCGGTGGTGAGTCACCAGGTAGGTGCCGGGTGCGTGGCAAGGGTGTGCCGGACATGCGTCGGATGTACGGCAGATATGCGTGCGGAGTGCGGGGGGTGTGCACCGAGTCGGCGGGCCCGGCCGGAACGGGACGGCGAGAAACGCGCGGGGAGGGGGTGGCGCGCGGTCGGGGCGGTGGTGGCAGCCTGGAGGGAGGCGAGAAGGGATCGGTCGCATGCTCAACGAGACGGTGTTCCGCAGCGGGGACCTCCCCGTCGGCGACCGGTTCGACGCGTGGCGCGAGGTGATGGACAGCACCCACGCCCCCATGCGGCTGGAGAGCCCGCGCGCCGGCGACTTCCACGCTCACGTGCGGGTGATCGAGGTCGGCGCGGCCGTCATCTGGCCTGCCACGTTCGAGCAGTTGGTGTTTCTGCGCACGCCGCGGCTGATCCGCCGCTCCGACCCCGAGGTCTACCACCTCTCGCTGCTGCTGGAGGGCGAGGCGGGGGTCTCCTGGGGCCGCCGGGAGACCTCGTACGCGGTGCAGGACTACCACGTGAACGACTCCTCTCGGCCCTACCGCATCTGGACGGGGGAGCAGGCCATCGCCTCCGTCGGGGTGGAGATCCCCAAGGCGCTGCTGCCGCTGCCGAGTTCCCATGTCGACGAGGTGCTGGGGCGTCCGCTGACCGCCCGCAGCGGGCCCGGAGCGCTGCTGGCCGGGTTCCTGAAGCAGCTCTGCGACGACGCTGAAACGTTCCGCCCCGCCGACGGTCCGCGACTGGCCACCACGCTGGCGGACCTGGTGGCGCTGCTCTTCGCGCACAGCCTGGAGGACGAGCGGGCCCTTGAGCCGGAGACCCGCACCCGGGCGCTGACACTGCGGATCAAGGACCACATCCAGCGCAACCTGCACGACCCCGACCTGACGCCCACCACGGTGGCCGAGGCGCACCACATATCGCGCGGCTACCTGCACCGGCTCTTCCGCGACGCGGTCGGGCGCGACGCCGACGCGGGCGAGACGGTGGCCGCCCACATCCGGCGCCGGCGCCTGGAGGGCGCCGCCCGTGACCTGACCGACCCGGGGCTGTCGGCCGCGCCGGTCCATGTCGTGGCCGCACGCTGGGGGTTCCCGCGCGCCGCCGAGTTCACCCGGGCGTTCCGGACCGCGTACGGGGTGCCGCCGGGCGAGTACCGGCGGCAGGCGGTGGCGGCGGGCGGCGGCGCGCACCGGTGACCGGCGGCGGGCACCGGCGGGCCTCGTAGGGCGCTGGTGGCTTCGGAGGGCCGGGACGTCGGCGAGGGCGCCGGACGGGCGCGGCGGCCCGCCGGGGACGGCCGGTGGACGGATTGCGAAGGCCGTACGTCACTCACCGCCAATGACGGCGGCGGGGTCCCCGGGGCACCCTGGACGTGCCGCCCCGGGCGGCGCTTGTCCGAGCAGGACCGCAGGTAGTGCCGCGATGCGCGCCGCGGGCCTGGCGGACACGGGGGCGGGGGAGCGGGGGACCGCCCGGGGCCGGCAAGCGCGGCGGGTGCAATTGCCCGGCGTGGCGCCGACGTGATGTTCCCCCCATGCGTGCACTTGCACTCGGCTGTCCCGGTAGGAAGCCGCGGAATTCGCAATATGGAATTCTGCTCACGCTTTCGCCCTTCGACCCGTATCACGATATGAACGTGGCGGCGGAGTGAAGGGGAATAGTGCTTTTTATATGCATCTATCACCGCGTCGGCTGGATCCGGAACGCGACGTGTGGCGTACGCGCTCCAAGGAGGCACGGGGGACGCGGGGGGTGTGGGTGACCAGAGGGGCATAGGCGGCCGGCGGACGGGTCGGGCGGGCGCGGCCGTCCTGTCCTGGCCTGGGTCGGCCGGGGATTGGGCCGGGGCCGGGCCGGTCACGGGTCAGCCCGAGGCGCGGGCCGGGGCCGGTCGCGGGTCAGCCCGAGACGCGGGCGGCGCGGGGGAGGAGCGCCGGGTCGAGCCCCTCGGTGAGGACGGCCGCGGCCAGCACGCGCGGCAGCTCCGTACGCCGTTCGTACAGCACGTGCCGTTCGGCCAGCCGCGGGCGGTACGCCGCGTACGGGGTGGCCGCGGCCTCCCGGGGAAGGTTCAGCGACAGCCGGACCACCCCGGCCACCGGCGGCGCCCCCGCCGTGGCCCGCACCAGCACCTCCGTCAGCGCGAGGTCGACCGGGCCGCGGCCGGACTCACGGTCGTGCCGCAGCAGCGCCAGCGTCAGCCCGTCCCGTCCCCAGGGCGCGAAGAGCAGCAGCGCGCACGTCCGGCCGTGCGGGTCCAGGCACTCCACGAGGAGGCAGTCGGGGTCGGCCGGGTCGCCGAGCCGGTCCAGCTCCACGCCGTCGGAGGGCCGGCCGTGCCCGCGCCACGCCGCGGCCAGCCGCCGCAGCCCGGGCCACTCCTCCTCCGGCACGTCCCGCTGCCGCCGCAGCCGCGTGCCGTACCCGGCCTGCGCCATGGCGACGCGCACCCGGGCCGGCCCGTCCGGCAGCGGGCCGACCGCGAGCACCGGCTCCCGGCCGCCCGCCAGCACCCGCAGGCCCGCCGCCGCGTACACGCCCGCGCCGTCCGGTCCCGCGTGCGCCACCGCGGGCACCCAGGCGTTGCGCCGGGCCGTGGCCAGCCACTGCCCGACCGCCGCCGGCCAGGCCGCCGGCGGCCCCAGCGGGTCACCCGAGGCCAGGGCCACCCCGTTGACCACCCGCTGCACCACCGCCGCGTCCCCGCGCGGCGACCAGCACACCGCGCGGTCCCGCCGCAGCGCCAGATACCCCATGGAGTCCCGGGCGTCGGCCCGCAGCAGCGTGCGCAGCCGCCGCTCCTGCGCCGCGCCGAGCCGTGCCCGGCCGCGCGGCGCCCGCAGGAAGAGCAGCAGCACCACGACGACCAGCGCCAGGCTCATGAGGTTGACCAGCAGGTCCGCCCACCACGACACGCGGATGCCCGGGTGGCCGACCAGCGGCGTCAACGTGAGTACCCGCACCACCGCGTAGCGGGCGCTCGGGCCCCACTGCGACGGCTGGTCGCGGTCGGCCGCGTACACCAGCAGCGTGCCCGCGCCCACCGCCACCACAGCGCCCGCCACGAGGCCCGCCAGCGCCGCCACGACGTTGTGGCGTGCCACCCGCACCTCGAACAGCGGCCGGGAGACGAGCAGTGCGGCCAGCAGCAGCGCCGTCAGCGCCAGCGACACCCACGTGACGGGGTGCCGGGCCGCGCCCCGCCCCTCGGCCACGGCCACCACCACGGTGGCCAGATACACGGCGGCGAGCACCGCCGCCACCCGCCATGCCGCCCGTTTGCGCCGCCGCAGCCCCACGGCCAGCACGAACGCCAGGGCCGCGGCGGTGAATCCCGGACTGACCAGGAACGGCGTCACGTAACGGCCCTCCACGTCCGACCGCAGGTGGTCGCGCACCGGGCGGACGAGCGCTCCGACCACGTCCACCAGCGCCACGATCCGCAGGTACCAGACGGCCAGGGCCGCACACACCGTCCGCAGCAGGGCGAGCCGGCGGGCCCGCTCCGGGGAGGCCGCGCGGGCCGCGGGGCCACGGTCGCCCCGCCGGCACCGGCGAGGGCGGCCGTCCGCACCTCCTCGTCCGCTGCCTCAGCATCTGTGCCGGCCTCGTCCTCGCCCCTCGCAGCCGCAGCCGGAGTCGCACCGGCAGCGGCGTCCGGTCCGGCTTCGAGAGCCGGCGCGCCCGCGCTCGGACCCGCCTCCAGGGCCGGCGCCGCCTCAGCGCCCTCGGCCTCGGGCGCCGCGGCCGGGGCGGGAAGGGCGCCGGGCGCCGACCCGGAGGGCGTCGCCAGGGTGGGCGCGCCCGCCACCGCGTCCATCATCCGGGTCTTCGCCGCCATCACCCGCCGCCGCAGTCCCTCCTCCCGCCGTTCGGCGCGGGCCATCCGGCGCGGCCGGGAGGTGTAGCGCCAGCGCGCCCACGGGCTGCCGGGCCGGGCCAACCGCAGCGCTCCCACCAGGGCGAGGAACGGCACCATCACGCCGAGCAGCCCCGTCCACACCTTGCCCTTCAACAGGCACAGCACGACGAAGAAGAGCAGCAACGCGCCCACGACGTACGACGTCACGTCCCGGCCGCCGACGTAGCCGCCCAGCGGCGCCTGGCCCGCCACCAGCAGACCGATCAGCGCGACCGCCAGGATCACCGCGTCGACCGAACGGCGCCCCTCCTCCGCCCAGTACACGTCCTCCAGGTGCAGCACCAGCGCGAACTCGTCGAGCACCAGGCCGCAGCCGAGGCCGAACACGACCGCGAGCACGTCGTGCACCACCGGCCTGCCCCGCACCCCGAACGACCCCACCCCGCCGATGATCATCATGATCTGGCCGAAGACCACGTGGTGGATGTGGAGCCCGCCCGGCTCCACGTTGCCGGGCCACCACGAGACGTTCGCCCTGATCATCCGCACGCTGAGCCGGATGAAGAGGAACGAGCAGATCAGTCCGGCCAGGAGCAGCAGGAGCTGCAACCGGCCCCCTCCACTGTTGAGGGAGACCGTGACCCGGACGTCGGTCAGCCAGTGCACCATGGCCCCAGCCTGCTCGGACGGCGGCTCCCGGGCCCGGAAGCGCGCCGCACTCCGGTCCCGCGCCGCCCTATAGGGCGTCCGGACACCGTGCGCCCGGGGCGGTGCGTCGGCTGTCGTCCCCGCGCCCCGGTGCGTCAGCTGTCGTAGTCGACGGCCAGTTCGTCGGAGGCCGGGAAGGACTGGCAGGTGAGGACGTATCCGGCGGCGACCTCGGACGGTTCCAGGGCGAAGTTGCGGCGCATGTCGGCCCGTCCGGCGGTGACCCGGGCCCGGCAGGTGCCGCAGACGCCGCCCTTGCAGGCGAAGGGCAGGTCGGGAAGGGTGCGTTGGGCGCCGTCGAGGACGGGCGTGTCCCGGGGCAGGTCGACGGTGGTGGTGCGGCCGTCCAGGGTGACGGTGACCCGGCTGGCCGGACCGGACGGCGCCGCGTCCTCGTGGCGGACGGGCGCCGCGGGCTCGTCGTCGGCGAAGAACAGCTCCTGGTGCACCCGCTCGCGCGGCACCCCGAGCGAGGCCAGCACGGTTCGGGCTCCGGCCACCATGCCCAGTGGCCCGCACAGCCACCAGTGGTCGACACCGTCGACGTCCACCAGGCCGTCGACGAGGGCGGCGAGGCGCGGCTCGTCGAGCCGACCGGTGAGCAGTTCGGCCTCGCGCGCCTCGCGGGAGAGCACGTGCGCGAGCTGGAAGCGGGCCGGGTGGAGGTCCTTGAGATCGGCCAGCTCGTCGGCGAACATCACCGTGCCGCTGCGCCGGTTGCCGTAGAAGAGGGTCACCCGGGAGTCCGGCGCGGCGGCGAGCACGGACTCGGCGATGGACACCATCGGGGTGATGCCCGAACCGGCCGCCACCAGGACGTGGTGCGCGGGCACCTCCAGCTCCGGGGTGAACGTGCCCGTGGGCGCCATCACCTCGACCGGGTCCCCGGGGCGGACGTCGTGGACCAGCCAGGAGGAGAACAGCCCGTCCGGCACCTCGCGCACGCCGATCCGCGGGCCGGCGCCCGCCGGGGAGCAGATCGAGTAGGAGCGGCGCTCGTCCCGCCCCTCCGCGGTGCGGCGCAACGTCAGCGCCTGGCCCGGCCGGTGGGCGAACTCCCCGGCGAGGTCCGGCGGCACGGCGAAGGCCACGGTGACCGCGTCCGCGCACAGCGGGCGCACCTCCGCGACGCGCAGGGTGTGGAAGGCGGGGCGGTGGCGGGGCCTCGGGCCGCCGGGGCGGGGTCGCGGTCGCGGGCGGGGTCGCGGTCGTGGGGGTGGGCGGGACGCCGGGCGTGGCCATCACACCTCCTTGACGTGCTCGAAGGGCTCCCAGCAGGCGCGGCAGCGCCACAGGGACCTGCAGGCGGTGGCCGAGAAGTGCGAGGTCTCCTCGGTGGCGGACGACCCGCAGCGCGGGCAGGGCACGGCGCGCCGGACCGCCCCCAGCTCCAGCGGCACCGGGCCCGGCGCACGCCTCGGGGCGGGGCCGGGTGGTGCGATGCCGTACGCGGCGAGCTTGCGGCGCCCCTCGGCGGTGATCAGGTCGGTGGACCACGGCGGGTCGAGCACGGTCCGGACCCGCACGCGGCTGAAACCGGCTGCCCGCAGCCGGGCCGCCACGTCCGCGCGCATCTCGGCCATCGCCGGGCAGCCGGAGTACGTCGGGGTCACCTCGGCGACCACCGTCTCCCTCCCCCCGTCCGGCCCGCTCTCCCCGTCCGGCCCGTGCACGTCGTCCGGCCCGCGCCCGCCGCCATACGGTCCCCCCGTCGCTCCGGAGGCCGTGCGGGCCGCCGATTCCCGTACTGTGCCCGCCGGGTCCGCCCCGGGCTCCGGACCCGACCCGGGCTCGGTATCCGCCTCCGTCGGTGCCTCTGTCCCTGCCCCTGCCCCTGCCCCTGCCCCTGTCTCCGGCTCCGTTTCTGTTTCTGTTTCCAGCCGGACCGCCCGCAGGACGCCGAGGTCGGCCAGGGTGAGCATCGGCAACTCCGGGTCGGGCACCGCCGCGGCCACCCGGCGGGCCAGCGCGGCCCGTTCGGCGGGCGACCCGGGCAGAGCCCGGGCAGAGGCCCGGGGGTGGGCGACCGCCCGGTCGGGCGTACCGGTTCCGCGCTCCTCGGCGTTCACCAGACCGCTCCCGGGTGCGCGCGGGCCACGCTCTGCAACTCGGCCAGCAGCGGGGCGAGGTGCGGTGAGTGGACGCCGTCCCGACCGCGCCCCCCGGCCGGCGGGGCGGCGGGCAGCCGCAAGCCCGCCGCGTCGAGCACCTGCTCCAGGACGGCTGCCGTCTCCGCGCGCACCGCCGCCGCGTCGGGTGCGGGCACCGCCGCGTACAGCTCCGCCAGATGCGGCGCCACCTGGGCCACGGCGGCCCGCATCCGGCGGTGCGACTCCGCCGTGCCGTCGCCGAGCCGCACCGCCCAGTCGGCCGCGTACCGGCGGTGGTACGTCAGCTCCGGCACGGCCTTGGCCGCCACCGCCGCCAGCACCGGGTCGGCGGCAGAGGCGGCCAGCCGGGCCAGCTGCGCCAGCCGCCAGGTGCTCAGAGCCAGCAGCCGCACGACGGTGAACGCGAAATCGCCGTTGGGGAGTTCGGCGAGGGTGACGTTGCGGAAGCGGGCGGCCTCGCGCGCGTAGGCGTAGGCGTCCTCATCCCGGCCGGTGCCGTCGGCCCGGCCGCAGCGGGAGTACAGCAGGCGGGCCTGGCCGAGCAGGTCGAGGCCGATGTTGGCGAGCGCCACCTCCTCCTCCAACTCCGGTGCCCGGGTGCACCATTCGGCCAGCCGCTGGGCACTCACCAGTGCGTCGTCGGCCAACGCCAGGCAGAGCGCGGCGAGCTCCGTCCGGTCGACGCCGTCGGGCACGGCGGTCTCGACGCCGTGCAGCGGGTCCGTGAAACCGGTGCCGAACGCCCAGCGTGCGTCGCCCTCCCCGTGCTCCTCGGCCAGGGACAGGTAGACGTGGTCCCCGCCCGGCGGTTCCGCCCGCGTCGCGCGGACGTCCTCCCCGCCGCCGGGAAGGCCGGTGGCGGCACCGCCCTCCGACTGGAGGTGCGTCCGGTCGTCCGTCTGGTCCATGCCGGTCCGGCTCCTCTCAGCGGGCGGGGTCAGGGGCGGGGCAGGGGCGGGGCAGGGGCGGGGTCAGATGTGCGGGACGTCGTCGGGGATGTCGTAGAAGGTCGGGTGCCGGTAGACCTTGTCGGCGCTGGGGGCGAAGAAGGGGTCCTTCTCGTCCCGGGTGGAGGCGGCGATGTGGGTGGAGCGGACCACCCAGATCGACACGCCCTCGTTGCGCCGGGTGTAGAGGTCCCGGGCGTGGGTGAGCGCCATCGCGTCGTCGGCGGCGTGCAGGGAGCCGACGTGGACGTGGTTCAGGCCGCGCTTGCCGCGTACGAACACCTCGTACAGCGGCCACTCGCCACGCCCGCCCGGAGCGCCCCCGCCGCCGGCCTCCGCCGCCGGGCCTGCCGCCCGGTGCGCCGGCTCAGCGGCCCGCGCGGGCACCGCCTCCCGCTCCCCTTCGCTCCCGCTCATCCGGCGCTCCCCTCCTGCCCGCCCTGCTCGACGGCGTCCCCCGCGGCGCGCTCCCAGCCGGCGCGTTCCTCCTCTGGGCGCTCCTGTTCAGCGTGTTCATCCTGTCCAGGGCGGGGTTCGGGGCTGCCGCGGACAACCGGATCAGCGGCTTCGGCGGGCGCCCCCGCCATGGCCGCGGCGGCGCGCGCTGCCTGCTTGGCCGCGTGGGCGGCGGCGGCCTCCCGCACCCAGGCGCCCTCTTCGTGGGCCTGGCGGCGGCGGGCCACCCGAGAGGCGTTGCAGGGGCCGTCGCCGGAGATCACCCGCTGGAGCTCGGACCAGTCCGGCGTGCCGAAGTCGTACCGGCCGAGCCCGGCATTCCACCGCAGCTCCGGATCGGGCAGGGTGACGCCGAGCCGCTCGGCCTGCGGGACGGTCATGTCCACGAACCGCCGGCGCAGCTCGTCGTTGCTGTGCCGCTTGATCTTCCAGGCCATCGAGGCAGCGGAGTTGGGGGAGTCGCCGTCCGGCGGGCCGAACATCATCAGCGACGGCCACCACCAGCGGTCCACCGCGTCCTGCACCATCCGCCGCTGCGCCCCGGTGCCGCGCATCATGACGAGCAGCAGCTCGTAGCCCTGCCGCTGGTGGAAGGACTCCTCCTTGCAGATGCGCACCATGGACCGCGCGTACGGGCCGTAGGAGCTGCGGCACAGCGGCACCTGGTTGCAGATCGCGGCGCCGTCCACGAACCAGCCGATCACCCCGACGTCGGCGAAGCTCGCGGTGGGGTAGTTGAAGATCGACGAGTACTTCTGCCGGCCCTCGACCAGCCGCCGCGTGAGGTCGGCGCGGTCGGCGCCCAGTGTCTCGGCGGCGGAGTAGAGGTAGAGCCCGTGGCCGGCCTCGTCCTGCACCTTGGCGAAGAGGATCGCCTTGCGGCGCAACGACGGGGCGCGGGTGATCCACTCGCCCTCGGGCTGCATGCCGATGATCTCCGAGTGCGCGTGCTGGGCGATCTGCCGGACGAGGGTGCGCCGGTAGCCGTCCGGCATCCAGTCGCGCGGCTCGATCCGCTGGTCCCGGGCGATCAGCGCGTCGAAGCGCTCCTGGAGCGCCGAACCGCCGGGAGCCTCCTCCCGGGCATGCCGGGGCGGCCCGGTGCCCCCGCCGTCCGCCGCCTCGGCGGCTGCCGTCGTCATGGCGCCCTACACCTCCCGCACAGCCAACCGACCGTTCGTTCGGGTCCAGTCTCGTCCAACCCGACGGCGTTCGCAAGCATGAGCGGGTGCGCGTGTCCGGGCGCGTCGCGGCGTGGCCGCCGGACGGCTGAAACTCGCCGCCGCCTCGGGGTGTGATCCGTCCGCGACCGGGTTCGGTGTCGCGGCCCGCCCGGGTGGGGGCGGCGGGTGCGAACTCCGAAGGCCCGAAGTGTCCGCGGAATCGGGAAGCGTGTCGAAAGTTTCGCCCGTTGGACCTGTCTGTTTCGACGGCCGCTTCGGGACGGCTCGGTCGCGCTTCGGGGTGATCACGCCCGCATGGCCATTGACCTGCGCTGACGACCCCCTTCCTGGGCGCGGCGGTCATCGATCCTTTCGTCGTGCTTGCCGAAACTGTTGACAACCCCATGTGGCCGACCCAACACTGTCGCCGTCGACAGACCTCAACTCCCTGCCGGCCCAGGTGGGTTCGCCGACCTGGACTTTTCTCCGGCCGCCGAGCGCTCGGGCGGTCGGCCCACCCCCCACCGCGTCGTGCCCGTCGACGTGCGGACGCCGCCCCACCGACCCGGCTGCCGTGCTCCAACGGCGCGTGCCGACGCAGCCCGGCCCTACGGCCGGACACCCTCACAAGGAGGAAGCACGTACATGAACGACGCCTCCATGGAACCCGAAGGCCGCACCGCCGGCCGCCGGGGGCCGCTCAGCCGCCTCAAGCTCGCCCTCAGCGGAGTCTGCACCGTCGCCCTGGTCGCCGTCGCGGCCCTGATGCTCCCGGGCACCGCCAACGCCAACACCACGATCACCTCGAACTCGACCGGCACCAACAACGGCTACTTCTACTCGTTCTGGCAGCAGGCCAGCGGCGCCTCGATGACGCTGGGGTCCGGCAGCAACTACAGCCTCACCTGGAACACGGGGTCGCAGAACGTCGTCGCGGGCACGGGCTGGAACCCGGGCTCCAACCACAGCGTGACCTACTCGGGGTCGTGGAACTGCAACGGCAACTGCTACCTGTCCCTCTACGGCTGGACCACGAGCCCGCTCGTCGAGTACTACATCGTCGAGAACTACGGCAGCTACAACCCGAGCTCCGGCGCCACCAAGCTGGGCTCGGTCAGCAGCGACGGCAGTGTCTACGACCTGTACAAGACGACCCGCACCAACGAGCCCTCCATCCAGGGCACGGCGACGTTCAACCAGTACTGGGCGGTCCGTGAGGCGAAGCGCACCGGCGGCACCATCACCACGTCGAACATCTTCAACGCCTGGGCCAACGCCGGCCTGCAGCTCGGCTCGCAGAACTACCAGATCCTCGCCACCGAGGGCTACCAGAGCAGTGGCAGCTCCAACATCACGGTCAGCGCGGGCGGTTCGTCCACCGGCGGTACGACGGGCGGCACCACCGGCGGTACGACGGGTGGCACGACCGGCGGTACGACGGGTGGCACGACCGGTGGCACCACGGGCGGCACGGGCGGCGGGACGTGCTCCGCGACCCTGTCGGCCGGTGAGCAGTGGAGCGACCGCTACAACCTCAACGTGGCGGTGACCGGCTCCAACACGTGGACGGTCACGGTGAACGTGCCGTCGCCGGAGAAGATCAGCGCCACCTGGAACATCAACGCGAGCTACCCCAGCGCGCAGGTGCTCAAGGCCACGCCCAACGGCAGCGGCAACAACTGGGGCATGACCATCATGACCAACGGCACCTGGACGTGGCCCTCGGTCTCCTGCAGCACCAGCTGAGCCCTCCTGCCGGAAGAGCCGCAGGGCTGAAGAGCCGTACATCCGAAGAACGGTTCATCTGAATCACCGCACCGTACGGCGCGGCGGCCCCCCCATAGCCGCCGCGCCGTACGTATGTCTCGGGGGCGTCCACGCCTGGACTGGTGGCCCAGCCACCCCGTGCGGTGTGTCCCAGCCGTCCCGGGCGGCGTGTCCCAACCGTCCCGGTCGCCCCAGCCGCCTCGGACGACGCGATCCAGCCACCTCCGCAATGTATATGGACATGCCAATGATCGCGTGCTGTCATCTCCGTCGGATGCCGTTTCCAACGATGGAGAGACCCCCGGCCAGGCACTCCCGCCAGGCCGCCGGGACGCGAAGGGGGCACCATGCGCACCGCACGCGAGACACTGTGGCCAGTCCTTCTGGCCGCCCTACTGCTGGCCGTGGGCCTGCTCGGGGCCGGCGCCCCGGGCGCGGCCGCCGCGACCGCCGGCTCCCGGACCACCCAGGCCGGGCAGACCACGGAGGCCGGGCGGAGCACCCAGGCCGGGCAGACCACGGAGGCCGGGCAGGCGGCGCAGGCCGCGCCCGCCGACACGACCGCCGTCTGCGACCTGTACTGCGACACCCTCGACCCCTCCAAGGCCGCACAGGAGACCTTCCCCGTCGCCGACCTGCAACTCAACGGCCGCGTGGTGCGGCTGCACGTCGACGACACCGACGGCATGGCCTGGGCCAGCATCGACAACGGGCAGACTGGCGACTCCGTCTGGCTGGACCGCTCCTGGGACGGCGGCTCGACCTGGGACGGCCTGCTCGGCCAGGCATCCATCCCGTCCACCTGGACCGGCACCCGGACCCTCATGTACAACCTGTACGACCCGGTGAACCACCGCCGTGCCGTGCTGCGGGCCTGCGGTGACGCGCAGGGCGTCAGCTGCACCGCCTGGGCCCGCACCGCCGTGTGCGCGAAGGTCTGCGACGGCTCCGGCAACGCCCCCGGCGACAGCCAGCCAGTGCCCGCCACCACCCTCAACGGCCGCACCATCGCCCTGCACACGGACTCCACCGGGATGGCCTGGGCGACCATCTCCGGCGGCACCGCGGGCGACGAGATCTGGCTGGACCGCTCCTGGGACGGCGGCGCGACCTGGCCGGACGGCTCCTCGAAGGGCCGCACCAGCACCCCCGCCGGCGCCACCGGTACGAAGACCGCCCGCTACAACACCGACGACCCCCTCGGCCACCTCTACGGCGGCGTGGTCCGCGCGTGCGGCCGGGCCGTCGAGGGCCAGAACGGCAGCTGCACCGCGTGGGCCCGCCCCACCACCTCCCGCACCGCCGCCGCGGCTGACGCGCTCGCCTACTCCTACGACCCGACCACCGCCTACTGGGACAACAGCTGGTGGAACTCCGCGGTCGCGCTCCAGACGGTCATCGACTACATGCGGCAGACCGGCGACACCCGCTACCTGTGGATGGTCGACCGCACCTTCGAGGTCGACCGGGCCGCCTTCCCGTCCGGCGGCCGCAGCTCCGATCCCATCGACGGCGACTTCATCAGCCGCGCCACCGACGACTCCGAGTGGTGGGCGCTCACCTGGATGGACGCCTACGACCTGACCGGCGACCACAAGTACCTCGACGAGGCCGTCACCATCGGGAACTACGTCAACACCCTGTGGGACACCAGCTCCTGCGGCGGCGGCGTGTGGTGGGACCGCGAGCGCACGTACAAGAACTCCATCACCAACGGCCTCTACGTGCGGATGACCGCCGAACTCCACAACCGCATCCCCGGCGACACCACCTGGCTGAGCCGCGCCACCACCTCCTGGAAGTGGTTCCAGAACAGCGGCCTGATCAACAGCGCCGGCCTGGTCAACGACGGCCTGACGTCCACCTGCGCGAACAACGGCCAGACGGTCTGGTCCTACAACCAGGGCCTGGCGATCGGCGCCGCCACGGAGATCTACCGGGCCACCGGTGACCGCGGCGCCCTCAGCACCGCCCGCCGCCTGGCCGACGCCGCGATCGCCGCGCCCTCGCTGGTGGCCAACGGCGTGCTGACCGAGTCCTGCGACACCGGCGGCAACACCTGCGACGACAACGGCAAGCAGTTCAAGGGCATCTTCATGCGGTACCTCCAGGACCTGGAGTCCGTCACCGGAGCGTCCTCGTACGCCACCTTCGCCCGCACGCAGGCGAACACCGTCTGGAACAACGACCGGGACAGCCTCAACCGGCTGGGCGAGCAGTGGGCCGGCGGCGGCGTCGCCGACTGGCGCACCCAGGCCAGCGCGCTGAGCGCGCTCCTGGCCGGCAGCTGACCCCCACCGGCCAGCGGGGGAACCGAGCAGCGGCGGGGTCGTGAGAGCCCCTCCCGGACCGGACGGGTCCGGCGAGGGGGTCCCACGGCCCCGCTGCCGCCGCCGAAGCGTCAAGGGTGCTGATGGCGGCCGGACCCCATCCGGCCGGACCCGGCCTCACTCGGCTGGACGCGGTTCGACCCGGTTGGATCTGGCGTGGCATTGCGCGACGGGCTGGACGTAGCTGGACGTGGCTTGACGCGGCTCCCCTGCCTACACGTGGTAGGGGACGGTCGTGATCACGATCTTCGGCAGCGGGCGCAGGGCCCGCCGGAGCCGGGCGGCGATGCGGCTGTGCAGGACGCGGTGGCGGCGGCGCCTGGTCACGATCTCCGGGACGATGATCGTGAGAGTGAGCTGCGGCTGCTGCTCGTGCAGTGCCTCGATGTAGCTGACCAGCGGCGCCACCGTGGCCCGGTAGGGGGAGACGAGCACTTCCAGGGGCAGGTGGTCGCCCCAGGTGTTCCAGTACCCGCGGAAGCGGTCGGCCTCGGCCTCCGCCGCGCTCAGGTGCAGGGCGAGCACCGGCTGCCGCAACGACGCCGCGTAGGCCAGCGCGCGCATACCGGCCAGGTCCATCGTGGCGATCGGCACGACGGACAGGTGGCGGATCTCCTCGGGGCTCTCCTCGTCCTCGAACGCCGACGCGTAGGCGGCCGCCGTGGCCGGCCCGGTGCCGCCCCCGGCTCCCTCCGGCAGGGCGGGCGCGGACTCGTCGGAACCCGTGCCGTCCTCCGGCGCGGGCACCTCGACGTCGTGCAGGCGCAGCCGAAGCGCGGCGGCGACCGCCCGGTAGTGGCGGTGGATGCGCGTGGTCACCAGGAGGAACAGGCCGACGGCGAGGATCGCCACCCACGCGCCCGAGGTGAACTTGGTGACCCCCGCGGTGACGAAGACGACGGCGGACAGCACGCAGCCGGTGGCGTTGAAGAACAGGCTCTTGCGCCAGTGCCGGTCCCGCAGCCGCCACCAGTGCCGCATCATGCCCGCCTGGGACAGCGTGAACGCCAGGAACACACCGACCGCGTACAGCGGGATGAGCGAGGCGGTGTCGCCGCTGAACGCCACGAAGACGAGGGCGGCCGCCGCCGACAGCACCGTGATGCCGTTGCTGAAGGCGAGCCGGTCACCCAGATGGAGGAAGAGCCGCGGCGCCTGCGCGTCCCTGGCCAGCAGGAACAGCACGCGGGGGAAGTCGTTGTAGGCCGTGTTCGCGGCCAGCAGGAGGACCGCCGCCGTGGCCGCCTGCGTGAAGACGTACATCGGCCCGCCGCCGAAGCTGCGGTGGGCCAGCTGCGACAGCACCGTCTCGTGCGCCTCGGGCACGACGCCGTCGAGGACGACCATGGCCGTGACGCCGCCGAACAGCGCGATCAGCAGGACGATCATCCAGGTCAGCGTCGTCCGGGCGTTGCGCCACTCCGTCGGCCGGAACGCGGGTACGGCGTTGGAGATCGCCTCGATGCCGGTCATCGCCGTGGAGCCGGAGGCGAAGGCGCGCATGATCAGCAGCAGGCCGACCCCCTCGGTGGCGTTCAGGTGCGGGGTCGGGGTGGCGTGGAAGCCGCGCCCCGCGGCGTCGCCCAGCCCCTTCGCCACGAGGGCGAAGATCGCGACGACGAAGGCGTACGTCGGGGCCGCGAACAGGGCTCCGGCCTGGCGCAGACCCCGGAGGTTCCCGACGAGCAGCAGGATGATCACACCGACGCCCATCGGGACGGCGTCGGAGGACAGCGACGGCACCGCGGAGGTGATCGCGGCCACGCCGGAGGCGATCGACACCGCGACCGTCAGGATGTAGTCGGTCATCAGGCCGGCCGCCGCCACCAGCCCCGGCACCCGGCCGAGGTTGTCGGAGGCCACGATGTAGGAGCCGCCGCCGTGCGGATACGCGCGGATCGTCTGACGGTACGACACTCCGACCGCGAGCATCAGGAACGCGATCACCCCCGCGATCGCCGGCGCGTGCCGCAGCCCGGCGGTACCGGCCAGCACCAGCACCGTGATCATCGCCTCCGGGCCGTACGCCACGGAGGAGAGCGCGTCGGCCGACAGCACCGGCAGCGCCACCAGCTTGCGCATCCGCTCGCGCGTGACCGCCGAGCTCTTCAACGGCGCCCCGATCAGGGCCCGGCGCAGGAGATGGGCCGCGCGGCTCGTGCCCGGCGGAGGCGCCGTGTCCGCCTCGGCCTCCCCGGCGCCCGGCGCCGCCACGCGGACCATCCGGGCCGGCCGGTCGTACCCGATCTCCGCACGCGAGGGGAACGGCCCGAGGTCCGGGTCCACCGGTAGGGCACGGCGCTGCTCACCCGGGTCACCCGACACCCGCGCCCACGCCCGCCCGACCTCGGCGAGCACGCGGACCTGGTCGTCGTCGAGCCCGAGCAGCGCCTCCGACGGGCCCGGCACCCCGGAGCCGGGCCCGCCACCATCTCCGCCGGAACCACCATGAGCGTCTGCCACATGACCCAGTGTCACCCGTGGTGCTCCGCGCGGCCGGTTCCCGCACCCGGGGCCGGTGGGCGAGTGCGACGAGGGGCGACGGGTGACGAGGGGTGACGACGCGTTCGGCCGGGGGTTCGACCGGGGTTCGACCGGGGGTTCGGCCCGGGTTCGGCCCGGAGTCCGGCCCGGGTTCGGCCCGGGTTCGTTCGACGGGGAGTGATGGGATCGTTACGCTGAATGATCCATTCGTCCTACGGGGGCCACCGCCCCGGGGGCGCGTACGGGTGCCGTTCGGCGCCGGCGGGGAGAGCGCATGGACTTCTCTGGGGTGGACCCGGCGGCGCTGGACGCGATGATCCGGTCCTTCGACGCGGACAAGGACCGGCTGTGGAAGGCCGTCAGGAGCTACCGGCCGGCGTTCGCGGCCCTGGGCCTCGACACCGGCCCGATCGGCGAACTGGCCTCCCTCTGCCACTGGATGGACGACCAGCTCCCCGACCTGCGACGCCGACAGCGGCTCGCGGCGGCCTTGGACGGGCAGCCGCAGGCCCGGCACCTGAGACCCGTCCCGGAGCCGGTGCTGAGCGCGGTGCGGGCGCGGTCCGAGGGGAGGGCGCTGGCCGAACGGTTCAACGGCAACGGCGGCGGCGACAGGACGGCCGCTGCCGCCTACCACGCCATGGCCGAGGAGCTGGCCGCCCACGCGACGGACCCGGACCTCTGCTCCTTCTTCTACGCCAACCTCAGGCCCTTGGTCCTCGACGAGTTGGCCGCCGACCTCGCGAACGCGGGGAGCCCGACCGCGTCGAGCGACCTCAAGGTCTTCAGTCGGGCGTTCGCCACCGCTGTGAGCGCGCGACCCCCCGTTCCCGGCTTCGACAAGGTCAGGAAGGCCTTCCTGGAGCCCCTGCCGGCGCACGGCGTCAGCGCGTGGGCGTGGAGTCGCGCCGCCCTGCTGGCGTACGGCGACTTCCCCCACGACTTCCTGGCCGCGGCCGCCCGCGCGAACGGCCTCGACCGCCTGGCCGATGCCCCGGACGCCCCCCAGCAGGACCACCAGGGCGACCGCTCGAAGTCGGCCGCCCTCGGCCTGCCCGCCGACCTCATCGCCCTCACCCTCCAGAACCTCTCGCGCAACGGCCGCGCGGCCTTCGACGCCGTCGCCCAAATGGGTGACCCCAAGTCCCCTGACCTCCAAGGCCACTTGGCCCTGCTCCTGACCTACGGAGCCCACAGCGACGAGGTCCACGCCGCCTTGGGCGCCATGATCGACGCCGCCGCAGGTGTCCACGGCTCCTACGACCCCCACGGCACCTGGCACCTCGACGCGTCTTACAAGCCCACCCCCTACGAGCAGACCTTCGCGTACTGCGCGATCCTCGCCGCGGCCCACGCGAAGGAGGCGCGGGACTTCGACGGCAACTTCAAGTCCGCCATGGGCCGCCTGGCCGCCGCGTACGCACCTGAGTTCGCCACGGCGGGCCATGTGATGAACGGATACAACTTCCCCGACTCGTCCTTCGGCGCGCCGAGCGTCACTGGCTATCGCGAGCTACCCGGCATCGATCCGGCGTTCCACCTGGGCGGGACGGATGCCTACGACTTCCTGAAGACCTTCGCCGATCAGGACGTCATGACGGCACCCTTCGACGAGGCGATGGCTGAGCTGCGTCACCGGGTTCTCGTGGAATCCGCCGCGATGGACAAGGATGCCTTGCTGCACGACGTCCGTGGCGGTGACGGCACGTTCAATATGTCGGCCAAAGCCTTCGGTAACATCGCGCGACTGGAGTTCGACGCCATGACGGAGGTGCGCGAGAACATGGACGAGCAGTCCGACGCGTTCCGCGAGAACGTGAAGGCGGCTCTCATTCTCCCAAGTGAACTCGCCGGTGAACCCGAGTGGGGTCGGCTCGCTACTTTGATCTGGCGTTCCGGAATGTGGATCGGGAAGGAGTTCGCCCTGACGTCTGCGATCAATGCGACTGCCGCGTCAAGGTTGGCGGACTACGCGGACGAGGCGAACCTGGAGATGGAGGCAGTACAGCGGTACTACGCTGCCTCGATCCTGGTGGAGGCAGGATGGCCGACAACGCCCATTCCGCCGAGTCTGCGGGACAAGGACGGTCATCTGAAGGCATTTGATCAGCTGAGCGCTGCCTCGGATTCCTCAAAGGTGCATGATGAGCTGGTTCGGCGGCTGCAAGAATTCAACACTTGGTTGGTAGATCAGAGTGATCCACTGGGTACAGCTAGCTTTCACGACAGGGAAGAAGACGGGTCTGGTCTACTTGTTAATGCTAGCGCCGATCTGGTCGCACACGAGGCGGAGGCGAATGGCTGACCTAGCTGGTCACGAAACTCGGAGGCAATCGGTCGTGGCCGAGATGGTGAGTACGAACTTTTGGCCAGTTGCCTTGCCGGTGATCGTTGCATTGGCGTGGTGAGTTGCGTTGGTCATGTCGTACGTGGAGAAATGCTGTGCGGGTCTTGCTTGGAATCGTCTGCGTGCGGGGGTGTAGTGACCTGATTCTGACAGGTATGTCGACATGGCATCTACCGCGGTATCGATGAAGCCAGGATCGTTAATTCCCTGCCCACCGGTGGTGCGTCGAGCTGTGTACGTTCGTTTGGCCTTTCCGCTGCCGCATGGGATGTCGCGAATCCCGCTAGAGGTAACAGTGAAGAGTGCCTTGTTGTAGTCGTCCTTTTCGAATCCATGGATCGACCGGCTCAGGTCCGCGCGGAGTTCCGCGCCGGCCTGGGCTGAGGTGGGGCCGGGGGCGGGCGAGCCGCAGGCGGTGAGGGTGAGGAGCAGGGTCGTCGCGGTTGCGGCGAGGCCGGCGGCGGGTCGACTTACCGTGATCACGCGCTCACGCTAGCCGTCCCGGGGGGCTTGGCGGCGTCACCGTCGCGCCCCCTGTGTCGCGCTCGCGCGGGGTGTGGCTCGGGTGCCCGGTTCGCGGTCGGGTGCGGGGCGGGGCAAGAGAGGGTTACCGCTGGGTAACGTCGGGCAAATGGGGGCACCCTTGCCCGCTTACGTGTGTGACACACGCACAGCAGTCGCACGTAACACGCCGCTGTCAGAGTCCCCTGCGGCCAGTGAAGGAAAGGGGACATGACAGTGACCCAGTTCAACCGACGCGCGTTCCTGCGAGCCGTGGGTGCGACCGGAGGTGCGGGCGCCATGCTCGCCACCATGGGAGCGCTCGGCCTGACCCAGACCGCCGAAGCCGCCACGCGGGAGGCGGCGAGCTACAAGGCCCCGCGCAAGGGCGACTTCACACTCTCCGGTCGTGCCGCCGCGAAGGTCGTCATCCTCGGCGGTGGCATAGCCGGGCTCGCCACCGCGTACGAGCTCGGCAAGGCCGGATACGACTGCACGATCCTCGAAGCCCAGAACCGTCCCGGTGGGCGGAACTTCACCGTTCGCGGCGGTACCACCACCACCGACCTGAACGGCGTCAAGCAGACCGCCCGTTTCTCCGACGGCCAGTACATGAACGCCGGGCCGGCCCGCCTCGCGCAGTGGATGGTCACCCTGGACTACTGTCGCGAACTGGGCGTTCCCATCGAGGTGTTCACGAACGTCAACGCGGACTCGTTCCTGTACAACGAGTCCGCCGGCATGACCGCGCCGATGCGCTACCGCATGGCGAAGGCGGACGTGTTCGGGTACACGACCGAGCTCCTGGCCAAGGCCACCGACCAGGGCGCGCTGGACAAGCAGTTGACCGCGGCCGACAAGGAACTCCTGATGGAGTTCCTGAAGGACTACGGCGATCTCGGCGCCACCCTCGACTACACCGGCAGCACCCGTCGCGGCTACAGCGAGTGGCCGGCGGCCGCGGGGCAGCCCGGCGTGGTGGCCGGGGACGTGCCGAGCGTCTCGGAGATCTTCTCCAGCGGCGTGGGCCGGTACTTCTCCTTCGAGTTCGAGTTCGACCAGGCCATGCTGATGTTCCAGCCGGTCGGCGGCATGGACCGTATACCGTACGCGCTGGCCAAGGCCGTCGGCGGGCACCGGATCCAGTACAACAGCCCCGTCACGAAGATCACCGACACCGCGCACGGCGTGACCATCGCCTACACCCGCGACGGCCGTCCCCGCAGCATCGACGCGGACTTCTGCGTGTCGGCGATGCCGCCCAACATCCTGGCCAAGGTCCCGCACAACCTCGGCTCCGGCGTGCAGTCCGCGCTGGAGGCGATCAAGCCGTCGTCGGCGGCGAAGATCGGGCTGGAGTACTCGTCCCGCTGGTGGGAGACGGACTACCGCATCTACGGCGGCATCACCGAGACCGACCTCGACGTCACCCACATCTGGCACCCCTCGTACGGTTTCCACGGCGAACGCGGCCTGCTGATCGGCTACTACAACACCGGTGCGAACGCCGACTCCTACGCCCCGCTGACCCCGGCGCAGCGCGAGGCCCGGGCGGTGGCGGCGGGCGTGAAGATCTACGGCGCCAAGTACCGTACGGAGCTGGCCACGTCGTTCTCGCACCACTGGCGCCAGTTCCCCTACCAGGAAGCCGCCTGGCACAGCACCCCCGGCGGCCCGGACGCCCCCCAGTACAAGCCGCTCACGCAGCCCACCGGCCACGTCTACTTCGCCGGCGACTGGCTGAGCTACATGGACGCCTGGCAGCACGGCGCGTTCACCTCGGCGCGCAACGCGGTCTCCGCCATCCACCAGCGCGTCCTCGCCTGACGGACGACCGCGACCCCGTACCGCTCAGCCGGTACGGGGTCGCGGTCGTGTGCTGAGCGCGTCGGACGCGGGCAGGGACGTCGGGTCGCCAGCCGACGTGGGCGCGGCCCGGGACCCGGCTCCGGACTCGGCTCCGGACTCGGCCCGGCCCGGGTGGCGGCAGGTGGGGGCGTTGCCGTTCCCGGGCGAAACGTGGTTGCCACCCGGCCGCCGAGGGCGGACGATGTCGGGTCGTGACGACGAGTATCGGAAACAGCAGCCCCGGACGTGCGTGCGCCCCCACCGGGGAGCGTCCCATCGCGGAACGTCCGCTCGCGCTGGTCACCGGGGTGGGGCGAACGGTGGGGATCGGCGCGGGCATCGCCCGCCGGCTGGCGGCCTCCGGCTGGGACGTCGGGTTCACCTACTGGGACCCTTACGACGACCGGATGGCGTGGGGGAGCGAGCCGGGCGCGACCGAGGCGATCACCAAGGCACTGGCCGAGCAGGGGGCCGCGAGCGTCGCCGTCGAAGCCGACCTGGCCGACCCGGAGACCCCGGCGCGCGTCTTCGACGAGGTCGAACGCACCCTCGGCCCGGTCACCGCCCTGGTGATGTGCCACTGCGAGTCGGTCGACTCCAGCCTGCTCGACACCACGGTGGAGAGCTTCGACCGCCACTTCGCCGTCAACGCGCGCGCCACCTGGCTGCTCGTCCGCGAGTTCGGCCGGCGGTTCGCGGCCGAGCCGGGCACCGGCCGGATCGTCAGCCTCACGAGTGACCACACCGTCCACAACCTCCCCTACGGCGCGAGCAAGGGCGCCCTGGACCGCATCACGCTGGCGGCCGCGCACGAGTTCGCCCACCTCGGCGTGACCGCCAACGCCGTCAACCCGGGCCCTGTCGACACCGGCTGGATGACGGAGGAGGGGCGCGAGCAGACGGTGCGCCACACCCCGCTGGGCCGGCTCGGCACCCCGCAGGACACCGCGCACCTCGTCGACTTCCTCTGCTCCCCGCAGGGCCAGTGGGTCAACGGCCAGCTCCTCAAGAGCAACGGCGGCCTCGGCTGACGTCCCGCCTCTCCCGTGCCGTCTCTCCCGTGCCGCCGTCCCGACGGTGAAGCGGGCGTCCACGGGTGGGACGGCCACGGGGACGCGTCGCGGGAAGGCCGCCGTTCGCGGCCCTGTCCGCCACGCCAGCGGGTGGGTCAGGCGCGCAGATCGACGACGACCTTGACGTCCTCGTCCTTCTTCACCAGCGCGTCGGCGTAGGCGTCCATCGGCACCCGGCGGGTGATCAGCCGCTCAAGCCAGCCGTGGTCGGCGCGGGCCAGATCCTCGGCGGCCTGCTCGTAGTGGCGGCGGGCGGCGTTGACGGTGCCGAACAGCACGGTGTTCTCCAGCACCAGCTTCTTGTTGACGTCGTCGGTGGGGATGGTGTTGGTCACCCCGCTGTTGGAGATGCCGGCCAGGCAGACCACGGCGTTCGGGGCGACGATCTCGGCCAGCTTGAAGACCAGCGGCCCGTGCCCGGTGCACTCGATGACGACGTCCGGCCGCACCCCGCTGCCCCTGACGTCCCCGACGCCGAAGGTCGCGCCGAGGTCGCGGACCAGCGCCGGCTTGTCGCCGCTGTCGTTGAGGTCCTGGACGTGGACGTCGAGGCCGCGCTGCACCCCCATCAGCGCGGCGAGCAGGCCGATCGGGCCGGCCCCGGTCACCAGGGCGGTGGTCGGGCGCGCGGAGGCGCGGGTGAAGATCCGGTCCGTCTGCTCCCACGCCTTGGCCAGCACCGACGCGGGCTCCAGCAGCACCCCGCAGTCGCCCAGGGCCGGGTCGAGCCTGACCGCGAACTCCGGCTCCACCCGCCACAGGGCGGAGCCGTAGCCGTCGAGCTGCTTGATGCCGCGCTCGGTGTACCGGCCGTTGCCGCAGAAGTCCCACTCGCCCACCGCGCACTGCGGGCAGGGCACCGGGTCCGGGCGCCGGACGATGCCCGACACGTGGTCGCCCAGGGCGAACCCGCTGTCCGGCGGCGCCTCCACCACCACGCCCAGCGACTCGTGCCCGATCACCATCCGGTCCCGGCCGGGCGGCAGCCAGCCGTAGCCCTCGTCGACGATGTCGGCGTCGGTGCCGCAGATCCCCAGCAGCAGCCCCTCCACCAGCAGCGATCCCTGCTCGGGGGAGGGCTCGGGCACGTCCTCGACGCGCACCTCGTCGGGCTTGCCGGGCACCACCGTGATCGCCTTCATGGCTCCGCCTTTCCGCAGTGGCGTCCGCGCGCCGCGTGCCGCGCGCCCTGTTCCGCGTTGCGCGTTCCGCGTTCCGCGTTGCGCGTTGCGCGTTTGGGCGTCCACCGGGCGTGCCGCTCCCTCTCGCCGGGGCGGATCGCCGAGCGCGCTGCCGGGTTGCCCGGGCACCGGGTTCCAGCGTCCCCGGCGCCGGACCGGCCCGCAATTCGGCTGGGGGCAGGCTCGCGGCGTCAGCGGGCGGCGGCCAGCCAGTCGCGGTAGCGGGTCGGGGCCAGCCGGGCGTCCGGGCCGGCGATCAGCACGTCGCCGGAGACGGCGGCGAACATGCCGGCGTGCTCGTCGACGACCACAGGCCGCTTGTCCTTCCTGGCCTCCAGGGTGATCCGGCCCAGCTCGTCGAGGGGGAAGACGTCCGGGCCCGCGATGTTCCGGGTGCCCCGCAGCGGCGCGCCCGCCGCGACCTCGGCCACCGCGTCGCTCACGTCGCCGGCGGCGATCGGCTGGAGCAGGGTGGAGGGCAGCCGTACGGCGGCGTCGTCGGAGGTCCAGGACAGGATGGCGTCGACGAACTCGAAGAACTGGGTGGCCCGCACCACGGAGTACGGCGTCGGCCCCTCCTCCAGCAGCTCTTCCTGGAGGGTCTTCGCCCGGTAGTAGTCCAGCCCCGGCACCTGGTCCACGCCGACGATGGACAGCACGACCTGGTGCCGGACACCCGCCTTCTCCCCGGCGGCCAGCAGGTTCTGGGTGGAGGCGCGGAAGAACTCCTGGGACGCCTCGTCGAAGGTCGGCGAGTTCACCACGTTGACGACGGTCTCGGCACCCTCCAAGGCCTGGGAGAGCCCCTGGCCGGAGATCAGGTCCACCCCCGTCGACAGCGCCGCCGGTACGGCCTCGTGCCCGGCGGCCTTCAGCTTCCGGACGACCTGCGAGCCGATCAGCCCGGTCCCGCCGATCACTGTGACCTTCATGGATTCCACCTCTCGTCGGCCGTATCCCTGACTCGGGTAGTAACTCGGATACGTCTTGTCCGAGATTCTAGTCGGATAAGCTTTGTCCGAGTCAAGCGGGCATGCGAGGGAAGGGGGGCCGGTCATGAAACTCTCCGGCGGAGTCGAGTGGGCGCTGCACTGCTGCGTCGTGCTGACGGCGGCGACGGACCCGGTGCCCGCCGCCCGGCTCGCGGAGCTGCACGACGTCTCCGGCAGCTACCTGGCCAAGCAGCTCCAGGCCCTCGCGCGGGCCGGGCTGATCCACTCCGTGCAGGGCAAGGCGGGCGGCTACGCGCTGACGAGGCCGGCGGGGGAGATCACGCTGCTCGACGTCGTCCGCGCCGTCGACGGGGAGCGGCCCGCGTTCGTGTGCACGGAGATCCGGCAGCGCGGCCCGCTGGCCACGCCCCCGGAGGCGTGCGTCCGGGCGTGCCCCATCTCCCGCGCGATGGCCGGGGCCGAGGCCGCCTGGCGCGCGGCCCTTGAGGCGGTGACCATCGCGGACCTCGCGTCCGACGTCACCGAGGACTCCGGCCCCGGTGCCCTGCCCGGCGTCGCCGCCTGGCTCGCGGGCCCGCCCTCGGCTCCGACGCCCTGACGGGAGCCGTTCCGGCCGGAGCGGGCCGGAGCGGGCCGGAGCGGGTCGGCTCTCAGTGCGCGTACTCCGCGTGCGCACTCCGCGTGTGGACGTGATCGCTTACCGTACGCAAAGAGCACCAGTCTCCTGCCCGCGTCGCCGGTCCGTACAGGACGTATCGCGCTCGGCGTAAGACGCTGCGCGAGGACCCGGACGCCAGTACGTTCGGTGCCCCCCGCGACCGCGGGCACAACGGGAGGAGAGTGCCGTGCTGGAAGGTAAAGCCGCCGTCGTCACCGGGGGATCGCGGGGTATCGGCCGTGCGATCGTCGAACGGCTGTGCCGCGACGGTGCGAGCGTCGTCTTCAACTACGCCTCCAACGAGGAGGCCGCCGCCGAGGTCGTCCGCGAGGTGGCCGCCGACGGCGGGAACGTCCGGGCCGTCCGGGCCGACCTGGCCGAACCCGGAGCCGCCCAGGAGCTGATGGAGACCGCCGAGGAGCACCTCGGCGGGCTGGACATCCTCGTCAACAACGCCGCCCTCTCCCACCCCCGCGTCGCACTCGCCGACACGGAGACCGAGCTGTTCGACAAGGTCTTCGAGGTCAACACCCGGTCGGTCTTCCTGACCCTCCGCCACGCCGCGCAGCGGATGCGGGACGGCGGCCGGATCGTCACCGTCTCCACGCTGAACACCGCCCGCCCCGCCCCCGGCATCGGGCCGTACATGGCCAGCAAGGCCGCGATCGAGCAGTTGACGGCGGCAGCCGCCTGGGAGCTGGGGCCGCGCGGCATCACCGCCAACACCGTCTCGCCCGGCGCGACGGACACCGATCTCCTGCGGGCCGTCAACCCGCCGGAGGCCCTCCAGGCGGTGGCCGGCATGACGCCGCTGGGCCGGCTGGGCGAGCCGTCCGACATCGCCGACGTCGTCGCCTTCCTCGTCGGCCCCGACGGCCGCTGGATCACCGGCGGCAACCTGATGGCGACCGGCGGCCTCGGCTGAACCGACCGCCGCGAACCATCCCTGAACGAGACCGCCCCGTACCGAGGTTGGCCGGTACGGGGCGCGCCTCACGCGCGGAGTTCCGGGCGTGCCGGGGTCAGAGCGCGGGATCGTGGCGTGGGTGCGTGGGTGCGTGGGTGCGTGGGTGCGTGGGTGCGTGGGTGCGTGGGTGCGTGGGTGCGTGGGTGCGTGGGTGCGTGGGTGCGTGGGCGGTGAGGAGCACGGTGCGCGCGGCGCCGGGCGTTCCCCCGGGCGGGATCAGCTCGATGTGGCGCGGGCCGTTCTCCCGAACCTCACCCGACCGGGCCCGGGGCGCCGCCAGTCCGCGTGCTGGGCGCGGTCGGGTCAGGGGGTGGGTGCCGTCCAGCGGATGCGGATCGCGCAGAGGGAGACGACGACGGCGCAGCACGCCACCGCGCCCAGGCCCCAGACCAGTCCGGCGCCGTTGGCGATGAATCCGACCACGGGCGGACCGCCGAGCAGGCCCGTCGTGCCCATCGCGGCCACCAGTGTCAACGCGTCCGAGCCGTGGCGGGCCGCCGCCACGTACACGCACGGGGTGACGGCGGCGATGCCCAGGCCCACGCAGGCGAAGCCCAGCAGAGCGGGGACGGCGCCGCCGCTGAGCAGCGCCAGGGCCAGGCCGAGGCCGGCCAGCGCGCTGCCGACGCGGACCACCGGGCCGTCGCCCCAGCGGGCGCGCCAGCCGTCGGCGAAGATCCGGGCCAGCACCATCATCACCGAGAAGACGGCGATGCCCATCGGGGCCACCTCCGCCGAGGCCCTCGCGACGTCCTTCATGTAGAGGGCGGACCAGTCGTTCATTGCACCCTCGGTGACCGTGCCGAAGACCATGGCGACGCCCATCCACAGCGTCATCGCCGTCGGGACGGCCCAACGGCTCTTCTTCGGGCCCGAGTCGGGCTGTTCCCGGGGCGATCCCGTCGTCTCCTCGGCCGCCCCGGCCTCCGCTTCCGAGGGGTCGGCCGCCGCCCGCGTCTGCGCGTTCGTGAGCAGCGCCGGGCGGGCGTACGCCAGCAGGAGCAGCAACAGGACGGTGGCCACGGTGAAGTGGACGGCCACCCGCGAGGTGATCGCGTTCATGGCCGAGGCGACGAGCGCGGCGGCGAGCGAGCCGCCGCTGAACACGGCGTGCAGCCTGGCCATGGCGTTGCGCTGGTGCAGGGCCTCAAGTGCCGCGCCCTGCGCGTTCATCGAGACGTTGAGGCCGCCGACGAGGACGCCGTCGCAGAGCATCACCACCAGTGCCACGGGGTAGTCGGGCGCGGCGGCCAGGGCGAGGAGCAGCAGGGCCAGGCAGAGCGCGGACACCAGGGCGAGCAGGCGCGACCCCCAGCGCTTCATCAGCCAGGCCACCAGCGGGAAGGAGACCGCCGCCCCGATCCCCGTGGACATCAGCAGCAGGCCCACCTCGGCGGTGGACAGGTCCAGCCGCGACTTGAGCGCGGGCAGCCGGGAGGCCCACGTGGCGTACTGGAAGCCGAGGGAGCAGAACAGCGCGGCGATGGCGAACTGGCTGCGGCGGAAGGCGTTGCCGCGGACCGGGAGGAGGCCGGCCCACCGGCCGGCGGGCGCCGTACCCAGGGGCGCGGCGGGTTCGCCGCCGGTCGCCGGGCTGTCGCTCTCCGCCAGTGGGTCCGGGCCGGGCGCGGCCTGCGGCGGAACCGTCGCCGTACCGGGTTCTGCGGGGACCGGGGAGCCGGCGGCCTCGCTGATCATTGCGTGTCAGCCCATCTCGTCGGGGTCGTGGGGGTGGTGGGGATCGTGGCGGTGGTGGGGGCCGTCGGGACGGTGGGGCTCGTCCGGGCCACCGAGGTTGTCCGGACCACCGGGATCGTCCGGCTCGCCGTGTCTGTCCGCCTCACCGGGGTGCCGGGTCGCGGGGGGCGCGGCCGGACGGTGTCGGAAGGGCGGTCGGTACCTCGGCCCGTACGGCCATGGACATGTACACCGGGGCCGGGCCGTACCCGCCGCGGGGCGGCGGCCCCGGGCGGGCGGTGAAGCCCCGCGCGGACCAGAAGGACTCGCTGCCGCCCACCGCGACCAGGGAGATCCGCTCGAACCCGCCGGCCCGCGCGACGGCTGTGAGGTGCCGCAGCAGCCGTCCGCCGAGTCCCCTGCCGCGCAGATCCGGGGCGACCGCCATGTCGTGCAGGTGGAGGTTGCCGCAGCGGTGTACGGTCCGCTCCGGTCGCCGCAGGTCGGGGGAGGCGCCCTCGGGGTAGGGCAGCGCCAGCAGGTAGCCGGCCGGGGTGGGCGGGGAGCCGGGCGCGGCGTACGGGGAGCCGGGCGCGGCCCCGGCGTCCGGGTAACGGTCCAGGTCCCGGTCCCGGTCCAGGACGAAGCAGGTGCCGGGGGAGGACCGGCCGCGCGACTCCAGCGCGGCCCGTCCCTCCGACAGCCCGAGCGGCCCGTACACGGCGGCCTCCAGGGCCGCTACGCCGCCCCAGTCGCCGTCCCGGAGCTGCCGGACGCGCGCCGGGGCGGTGGACGGCGCGCGGGTCACGGCGCACCGCCGACGCACACGTAGGGCAGCGGGTCGAAGCCGTTGAACCCCATGGTGGTGTAGCTGACCGCGTACGCGCCGGCCGACAGCACCCACACCGGGTCGCCGGAGGCCAGCGCGCGCGGCACCCGGACCAGGCCGTGCGGGCCGTCGTGGCCGAAGGCGTCGTCGCTGTCGCAGGTTGGCCCGGCCACCACCGCCGGCACGGTGTCCGCGCCGGGATGGGTGGGGAAGACCAGGCGGTACTGCACCTGGTCCATCTCGTACAGGCCGTTGAACCGTCCGCAGCTCAGGAAGAGCCAGCGGTGCGGCTCGCCGTCCGGGCCGCGCCGGGTGGTCATCCGGGCGACCCGGGCCCGGACGGCGCCGCTGTCCGCGACCAGGTGGCGGCCCGGTTCCATCACGAAGCCCAGGTCGTGGCCCGGCACCTGGCGGCAGGCGTGCATGCCCTCGCGGATCACCCGCAGGATCTTGTCCAGCGGCGGGTCCAGCTGCCGCCCGTACCGGTCCAGGTACCCCTGCGCGGGCAGCCCGCCGCCGAGGTTGACGTGGTCGAGCGCGACACCGCGCGCGGCCAGCGCCCCCAACACGTCCGCGATCCGCTCGAACGCCGCCTGCCACGCCTCGGCCGTCATCTGCTGCGACCCGACGTGCACCGACACGCCCGACGGCACCAGGCCGAGGCCGCGGGCCCGCTCCAGCAGCGCGACGGCCTCGGCGGCGGAGCAGCCGAACTTGCCGGTCAGGCCCCACAGCGAGCCGTGCCCGTCGGTGGCCAGCCGGACGAACACCCGCGCGCCCGGGGCGATCCGGGCGAGTGCCGCGAGGTCCTGCGGGCTGTCGGTGGCGAAGAGCGACACGCCCAGGCGGTGGGCGGCGGCGATGTTCTCGTCGGACTTGACGGTGTTGCCGTAGTGGACGCGGTCGACGGGAACCCCCGCCCGCAGCGCCTCCTCGATCTCCCGCGGGCTGGCCGCGTCCACCCCGGCACCGAGCCGGGCCAGGCCCCCGACGACCTCCTGGACCGGGCACGACTTCATCGCGAACCGCACGTCCACGCCCGGCAGTTCACGGACCAGGGTGGTGTAACGGGCGCGCACCCCGCCGAGGTCAAGGACGATCCGGTCCTCCTCGGCGGCGGCCAGGCCGGCCCGCAACTCCGCGCTGAGCGCGCCGCTTCCGAGCTGTGATGACGGATCGTCATATACGGTCACCGGCGGACTCGTCGAGTCGGCGGATTCGGGCACCGCGTCGGATGCGGATTCGGGCACCGCGTCGGGTACGACTTCGGATATCGCTTCGGACATCGCGCCGCTCAGCCGTTCGTCCGGACCGGCAGACCGGTGGCCCTGGCGGCTGCGACCAGATCGCCCCACCCCTCGATGAGCAGGGCGAAGTCCGCCGCGTCCTGCTGCGCCTCGTCCAGCAGCCGCTCCCGGCGCGCGGCCACCTCGTCGGCGACCGCCGCGTACCGCCCGCCCAGTGCCCGGTAGCAGCGGTCGACGACGTCCAGCCGCTCCGCGTTCTCCGTACGGTCCAGCCCGGCGCTCTCCCGCACGTACCGCGCGACCACGTCGGCCCGTACCCGGTAGCCGGTATCCAGCAACGCCTCGCCGGCCGCCCCCATCCGGTCGTACACGGCGTTGAAGTACAGCATGGACAGGAAGAACTTCACGAACCGCAGCTGGTACGCGAGGAAGCCGGCGTCGGTGCGGCGCTCGCCCGTGTAGTAGTTGACGATGTGCCGGTTGTGGAGCACGCCGGGGAGGGTGGAGTCCGGCACGAGGTGGATGAGGAAGTAGTCGCTGCCGATGGTGTCGGTGGCCGGGGGCAGCGGCACCTGCTCGTGGACGCGGTGGAAGGCGATGTTGCACATGTCCACCCGCATCGGGTCCACCAGCGACAGCAGGGTGCGGTCGCCGGTGAACGGCTCGGTGCCCGCGCCCAGGAACGACTCGGCGGCCAGCTCCCGCTTCCGCTCCGCCGGCCAGTCGGCGGGCGCCCACAGGCCGACCACCTCCAGGTAGGCGTCCAGGTCGGTGCCGCGCATGTCCTCGATGTCCACCGACATCTCACCGATGAACGAAGCCGCCGCCATCGTCACCGGCTTGGCCGCGTGCGACGGGTCCAGCTCGACGGCGTCCACCGAGTCGGCCACCTCCGCCGCCGGGCGGCCGAGGGCCGCCAGCTCGTGGTGGACCGGGTAGGCCGGCCGTCCCGCGAACTCCTGGTAGCGGCTGTCGGAGTCGCGCCGGTGCACCGAGGCGCAGCCCAGCGCGGCGGCGACGAGGAACGCCCGGTTGGTGCAGGCCCCGTACGACAGCGCCGCCGGCAGCATCAGCTCCAGCAGCAGCTCGGGCTTGGCCAGGCCGGAGCGTTCTACGGTCGCGCGCAGGAAGTCCCGCTGCCGCTCCTCGTCCAGGTGGTGGACGACGACCCGCGGCGCCGGCGGCAGCGCGGCCAGGGCGGCGGCGTGCTCGGCGAACTCCCCGGACGTGCTGGAGTCCAGCACCACCAGGTGCACCTCGACGCCGAACTTCCGTGCGGCGTAGGCGGCTTCGCCGCCGATCGCGGTGACGGCGGGCGCGCAGGCCCGGTTGGTCGGGAGGGCCAGGCAGATCCGGCGCGGGGTGGCGCCGGTCCTGGTGGTGGCGTCGGCGGTGGCGTCCGCGGCCGTGGTCACGGCGGCGTCCGCGGCGCTGTCCGCGGCAGGGGCGGCGGGCCTGTCCGCGGCGGCTGCCGCCCGCGCGGCGGGGCCGGCGCCCAGGCTTCCCGCGCTCACAGGTCCCGCTGCCCGGCGCCGGGGTGCCAGGACTCGCTGCCCAGCAACTTGGCTCCCAGTTCGGTCAGTTCGGCGGCTCCGTAGCGCAGCGACTCGTGCTTGTGCGCGTCGCCCAGCAGTGTCCCGTTCCACCCGGGGGTCGTCAGGTTCTGCCAGGAGTCGATCCGGGAGCGGCGCAGCTCCTCGTGGCCCTCCAGGGCCGGCATCATCGACAGGTACTGGCAGGAGCGGACCCCGTTCTCCGAGGTGTTCGGCGCCACGCCGTGGGCCAGCAGACCGTTCCAGATGAGCAGGTCTCCGGCCTTCAACTCAGGGCGTACGACGGGGAACTCGTCCGGGTCGACGGAGGGCCGGATCGGGTCGCGGTCGTCGGGGGCGAGGGCGCGCCACTTCTCGAACCGCCTGAACAGCTCGGGGTCGCACTGGAAGCCGCCCATCTCGGCGGAGGTGTCGGCGAGCGCGATGATGCCCTGCACCCGCTGCGGCAGCACGCCGAGGGTGGTGTCGACGTCCCAGTGCAGGTTGATGTCGAAGCCGCGGTCGGTGGTGGCGATGTGCTCGCGCGAACGGTTCCTGATGTTGGGCGGGTTGAGGTTGAGCCGGTCGAGGGTGACCCACAGCTCCTCGCAGTCCCAGACGTCCACGAACGCGTCGTAGACCCGCTGGTTCTGCCGGCTGTCCCAGATCAGCTGGTGCTGGTACGCCTCGACGAAGCCGTAGACGTGCAGCTCTCGGTCGAGGTCGGAGCGCCACTCGCGGTCCTCGTACCAGGTGTCGGGGCGGTCGGGGTCCATGGCCTGGAAGTCCCAGGCGAAGTCCAGCAGCCGGCCGGCCGCCTCGCGGGTGATGGCCTCCGGCACCACCACGTATCCGTAGGTCTGCCAGGAGTCGAACTGCTCCTGGGAGAGCACCCGCAGCTCTCTGGTCTTCTTCAGGTCGCGCAGCTGGGTCTGGGCGAGGTAGGTCTCGCCGTCCGAGCTGAAGTAGGGGATGTCCGAAGCGGCACGGTAGAGGTAGGGCGCCGGCATGGCGGTGTGCTCTCCAAGGATCGGATGGGTGAGCGGATCGCTCCGGTCGCTCCCGGTGGGGCAGGAGCCCGTTTCGGCCGGTGGGGCGGCACTTCGGGGGTGTCCGCGGATGCGTGCGGAGGTCTGTCGCCGGGAAGGGCTCAGCCGGTCGGAAGGGCCGATGGTCGTGGCGCGCGGGCGATGGGTGGGCCGGCGTCAGCCGTGGTCGCGGCCACAGGACCGGACGGACGAACGGCGTCGCCGTTCCGGCTCACCCCAGGGGTCTCCGGGCTCCGCTGACACCGCACCAGTCTTCCGCTCTCCCTGAGTCCTCGCCACCGCTGGGGCCGTGGGCGGCCGCCGGTGCCTCCCGGCCCGGCCGTCGTGCCCGTCCGCCAAGGCGGGCGCACTCCACTTACCTTGCTGAACTCGCTGAACACGTTGAACTCGCGCCTCAATAAAATGGGCTAGACCAGTGGAGCATGTCAACAGAAGCTTCGGCAAGATCCAGGAAGCCGTCCGATGGAGCGTCAGATAATGCCGCGCGAGGGAGGGTTGGGAGCTGGGGGAACGTTCCTTGACATCGACAATTGGACTAGGCCACTATCCATTGGTCTGTACCAAGAGGTCGCGGTGTCGTCGCCGCGCAGCCAACTGACCGGAAGGCGCAGCTGATGTCCGACCGCACACACAGCAAGGAGCTGCGACGGCTCGCACGGTCAGTGCTCCAGCCGGGCTTCGTGGGCACGGAGGCGCCGGACTGGGTGCTGCGGGACATCGCCGAAGGCCTGGCCTCCGTCGTCCTCTTCTCCCGCAACATCGTCTCGCCGCAGCAGGTGGCCCAGCTCACCGCCCAACTGCGGTCGGAGAACCCGTCGTTGATCATCGCCATCGACGAGGAGGCGGGCGACGTCACCCGCATGGAGTCGGCCGTCGGCTCCAGCCGGCCGGGCAACTACGCGCTCGGCGCGGTCGACGACGTCGAACTGACCGAGGCCGTCGCGCGCGACCTCGGCCGGCAACTGCACCTGGCCGGGGTCAACCTCGACTACGCGCCCAGCGTGGACGTCAACTCCAACCCGGACAACCCGGTGATCGGCGTGCGCTCCTTCGGCGCCGACCCCGAGCTGGTCTCCCGGCACGCGGCGGCCTGGGTGCGCGGCCTCCAGTCCGCGGGGGTGGCCGCCTGCGCCAAGCACTTCCCCGGCCACGGTGACACCGCCGTCGACTCCCATCACGGGCTGCCCAGCTACGACGCCCCCGCCGAGGAGATCGCCGCCCAGTCGCTGCCGCCGTTCCGCGCCGCCTTGGCCGCCGGGGTGCGCGCGGTGATGAGCGGGCACCTGCTGGTACCGGCCCACGACCCGGACCTGCCGGCCACCCTCAGTCCGCGCATCCTCGGCGACCTGCTGCGCACCGAACTCGGCTTCGACGGCCTGATCGTCACCGACGCCATCGAGATGGGGGCCGTCACCGAACGGTACGGCTTCGGCGGCGCCACCGTACGGGCCGTGGCGGCCGGCGCCGACGCGGTGTGCGTGGGCGGCGAGCACGCCGAGCCCGAGACCGCGGCGACCCTCGTGGACGCGCTGGCCGAGGCCGTCGTCAGCGGTGAACTCCCCGAGGAGCGGCTGGCGGAGGCGTCCAAGCGGGTCCAGGACCTGGCCGGCTGGGCGACCGACCTGAGCCGCTCGGTGCCGGTCGACCCGGTCATCGGCGACATCGGCTACACCGCCGCCCGCCGCGCCGTCCGGATCGAGGGGGCGGCCGCGGACGTGCTGCCGCTGGCCGCGCCGCCGCACGTCGTCGAACTGGTCCCCGCCACGCACCTGGCCATCGCCAAGGAGACCCCGTGGGGAGTCGGCGCCCCGCTGCGCGAGCGGGTGCCCGGCACCACCTTCGTCCGCCTCCACCCGGAGCAACTGGTCTCCGGTGAGGCCAGGTTGGACGCCCACGGGCTGCGGCCCGCCGTCGGCCGCCCGCTGGTCGTGGTGGTCCGGGACGCCGCCCGCAACCCGTGGATGGCCGACGCGCTGGCCGAGCTCACCCGGACCCGTTCCGACGCGATCGTGGTGGAGATGGGCCTGCCCGCCCCGGTCCCCGGCGCGGTCCGCATCTACACCCACGGCGCCACGGCCGCGTCCGGCGTCGCGGCGGCGGAGGTGCTGGCGGGGGCGGTCTGAGCGACCGTCCCCGGAGGGGGAACCCGCCGGCTCCCCGGAGGCGGGACCGTCGGCCGGCCGGGAAGCCGGGAAGCCGGGGGGCGCGGGCGGCACGACGCCGTACGCTGCCGCGCCATGGAGCTGCGACCGCTCGTCTTCGACGACCGCCCCGACCTGCACGCCCAAGCCGACGGGATCTTCAGCGCGGGCTGGCCCGAGTTCGCCTTCCACGACGCGGTCGCCGACCGGTACATGGAGCGCGTCCGGAGCTGGTTCGCCGGGCTGAACCTGCTCCTGGTGGACGGCCGGGACCGGATCGCGGCCGGCGGCTGGGGCGTGCCCGTCCGGTGGGACGGGACCGCCCGCGACCTGCCCGGCGGCTACGACGACGCGCTGGCGCGCGCCGTGGAGCTGCGCGAGCGCGGAGGCGCGCCGGACCCCTCCGGCACGCTGGGAAGGCATGGCGCGCAGGACCGGCACGGCGCGCAGGACGCCCGGCGCGCGCGGGATGCCCGGCGCGTGCCGGACACCCTCGTGATCGCCGCCGCCCAGGTACGGGACGACCTGCGCGGGCAGGGGCTCGCCGCGCGGGTGCTCACCGAACTCGCCGACGCCGGTGCGCGGGCCGGGCTGAGCCGGGTGATCGCCCCGGTACGGCCGACCCTCAAGGCGCGGTACCCGCTGACGCCGATGGCCGAGTACGCGGCGTGGACCCGCGCGGACGGGACGCCCTTCGACCCGTGGCTGCGGCTCCACGTGGGCATGGGCGCCCGGGTTCTGGGAGTGGCTGAGCGCTCGATGGTGATGACCGGCACCGTCGCCGAGTGGGAGCGGTGGACCGGGTTCGCCCTCCCGGCCTCGGGCAGCTACGTCGTCCCCGGGGCGCTCACCCCCGTCGTCATCGACCGTGCCGCGGACCGCGGCGAACTGGTCGAGCCCAACGTGTGGGTGCGGCACCGGTGACCGCGCCGGCCGGCCGCCGGACCGGGCGGGTCGGGACGGCGGCGTCCAGGCCAAGGCGGTGCCAGAGGCTTGGCAGAAGGGGCTTCGAGCGGTACGACATCGGGATGGCCGCGTGGGCGAGCGCGCCGGCGCGCCGGCGCTGGCCGTGGGGCGCGCGGGCCGGGCGTGGGGCGGGACGGGTGGCCGGGAGGCGGGGCGGAGGATACCGCCCCGGGGGCGCGCAAAAACGGAAGTGGAGGCGCGCGGCCGGGTGGGGCGAGTACGCCCCCCTTGCCTCAGGAAGAAGCCGGTGGCTCCGGTGTGACGAATGGTGTATGCGCACGCCCTGGTGAAAGTGAAGCGATCGTATACGGTCGCCGGGGATCATTTGTTTTCATTTTCTGTTCGACGTGTACCCGATGGCCTATGCCATTCACATGTGTCGGGGCATGATTGACACCTCTTTGCGGGAGGCCGAAACTCGGCCGTTTTGTGCTCCAGGTATCCGCAGAGATTTTCGGACGGTGGATGATGCCGTAACAAGAGGGCATGCGATGGCCATGGATTTATTTGCTATGTCCAGGCGGCCTCTGGGTGGATGGCTGATGAACGCGCTGGTGAGGGCCTTGGCGCTGATGGAGGGCAGGTGTCGGGCGCCGGGCGCGGAGTCATTCCGGCCCGCCGCGGACGGTGGGGCGGAGTTCGGCCGCTGAGGGCGGGACCGCGTCGTATCGGCCATGTCCGAGGAGGCGGCGCAATTTCCGGAATCACCCGAACAGCTCCTGTACGCTAACCCGTCGTACGCGAAAGCGAATACTCAGTTGTCCGCACGGAACATTGGGGGGTCTTCGATGGCCAATCCGTTTGACGACGAAAACGGGCGTTTCCTTGTCCTGGTGAATGACGAGCGGCAGTACTCCCTCTGGCCGGCGGGTGCCACGGTGCCGGCCGGATGGCAGGTGGCGCTCGCCGAGAACTCCCAAGCGGAGTGCCTGCGCTTCGTGGAGGAGACCTGGACCGACATGCGACCGGCCAGCCTGGCCGCCGCCATGGACGCCGACGCCCGGGAGGGTGTGCACCCGGCGCAGCCCGCCTGACCTGGCGCGGCCCCGCCCGGTCCGGCGCCGAGACCGGTCGCGACCCGCAGCCCGCGGGCCGCGACCGGACGGCCGCGACCGGACGGCCGGGACCGGGCAGGCCGGGACCGGACGGGAACGGTCTCAGGGTCCTGTCCGAGCCCAGCGGGACAGCGGGGCCTGCCGGGGCGGTCATGTCGGTCGGGGGGAGCCGACCGGCGCGCCGTTCCGGACCGGTCCCGCATGGTCCCGTACAGGTCCTGGGCCCAGCTCGCCGGCACCGGTCGGACGGCCACCCGCGCCGGACGCCTGACGTGGCCGTGGGCCGCCGAGCCCCACGCGACCACTCCCACCACGGCACACGCCGCACGGCCGCGGCCCTCGCCGCTCGCTCCCTCCGTACTCCCGTACTCCCCGCCTTCCCGCACCTCCGCCCTGTCGGCCCGGCGCGGACCGACCCCACGCGGCCCCGCCCGGAGCACGACGCGCTCCGGAACGCCGGAAGCCGTACGGGGCCCGTACGTACCGGTGCCCGCGCCAGGGCGCGCGCCCCGCACGAGCCGCACTTCCCTTCACGTCCCCGTCTCCCACCCCGCGCGACGGTCCGGCGGGCAGGCCACCGCCCCCGCCCCGAGCCGGCCGAGCGCCGGGCCCATGCCGACGCCCCACCTGCGCATGGGTGCCGCGCGCCCCGTGCCCACCCGCACGCCCATGTCCTCAGCTACCCCACGGCTCGCACGAATGGTGGATTCGCCATGCCAGTACAGGACTTCACGACCCTCCCGCTGACCCAGGCGCAGCAGGGCGTGTGGTTCGGCCAGCACCTCGACCCCGGCAGCCCGAAGTACAACATCGCCGAGTGCTTCGAACTGCGGGGCCCGATCGACGAGTCGGTGTTCCGGGCCGCCGTGGCCGGAGCCGTCGCCGAACACCAGGCGCTGCACGTCGAGTTCACCACCGTCGAGGCCGTGCCGCACCAGCGGCTGCTGCCGGTCCGACCGGTGCCGCCCGAGGTGGTCGACCTCAGCGGGCACCCCGACCCGTGGGCGGCGGCCGAGGCGTACACCGCCGCCGACCTCGCCACCCCCGGTGAGGTCGCCGTCCGCGGCGACCTCTTCCACCACGCGCTGCTCCGGCTCGCCCCCGACCACCACCTCTGGTACTCGCGCTACCACCACCTCGTCGTGGACGGCCTGGGCGTGTCCGTGCTGCACGGGCGGATCGCCGAGCTGTACAACGCGGTCCTCGCCGGGCAGCCCGCGCCATCGTCCCCGGTGGCCGATCCCGCCGATCCCGCCGGTCCGGCCGAGGGGCTGCGCGCGCTGGTCGCGGACGACCGTTCCTACGCCGCGTCCCCGGAGGCCGACCGCGACCGCGCCTACTGGACCAGCCGCTTCCCGCACCCGGGCGCGGCCGAACCGCTCACCCCGCGCCGCCCCGTACCCCCGGCCCGGCAACGGGCGGCGGGGACGGAAACGGGGACGGAAACGGGGACGGAAACGGGGACGGAAACGGGGACGGAAACGAGGACAGGAACGGAGACGGCGGCCGGGCCAGGGCCGCCGTGCTCAGGCGCGGGCTGCACGGCACGGAGGGCCTGGGGACCGAGGTGCTCGCCGGCTTGCGCGAGATCGGCCGGGCCGCCCGCACCACCTGGTCGGCCGCGGCCGTCGCCGCCGTCGCCCTGCACGTCCACCGCACCACCGGCGAGGGCGAGGTGACGCTCGGCCTGACCACCACCGGCCGGGCCAACGCGCTGCGCGCCACGGCCGGCATGACCGCGAACGTCGTACCGCTGCGGATCGCCGTCACCGCCGACACCACGGTGGGGACGCTGGTGGCCGCCGTGGCCGGTGAGATCCGCGGCGCGCTGCGCCACCGCCGCTACTCCCGCGAGCAGTTGGTGCGCGACCTGCACGGCACCGGCACGGCCGGCACGATGACCAGCCTCGTCGTCAACATCATGCCGTACGCCTACGGGCTCGCCTTCGGCGGCGTGCCGGCCCGCTCGCACATCCTGTCCACGGGACCCGTCGACGAGGTGAGCCTGTTCCTGTCCGAACGGGACGAGGACACCGGCCCGTTGATCGGCTTCGACGCCGACCCCGAGCTGTACCCGGCCGAGGAGCTGCGGCCGCACCAGCGGGCCGTCGCCGGGCTGCTGGGCGCCCTGTCCCGGGCCACGCCCGACACCCCCGTCGGCCGCCTCACCGGCCTGGACCCGGCGGAGGCCGCCGAGCTCATGGCGCTGGGCCGCGGACCCGGGAGCGGCGTCGAACCGGACTCGTTCGGCGCCCTCTTCGCGGCACGGGCGGCGGCGACGCCGGACGCCGAGGCGGTCCGCGACGCCACGGGCGCGTCGCTCGGCTACGCCCGGCTCCGCGCCCGGGCGGAGCTGGTGGGCCGGCACCTGACCGAACACGGGGTGGTGGCCGGGGACGTGGTCGGTGTGGCCGTGGAGCGGTCGGTGGACTGGGCCGCGGCCGTGCTGGGCGTGGCGGCGGCCGGTGCCGCGTACCTGCCGCTGGACACCGGATACCCGCGCGCCCGGCTGGAGTTCATGGTCGGCGACGCCGCCCCCGCGCACCTGCTGGCCTCCCGGGAGGCGGTGGCGGCGGTGCCCTCCGGGGACGTGCCGCTGACCGTCCTGGAGGAACTGCTGCTGGCCTCGGACTCCGCGACCGAGCCCCCGGCCGGCGCCGAGGAGCCGGCGCCGGACCCGGACCCCGTCTGGGCCGGCACCGCCGTGGACCAGCCCGCCTACGTCATCTACACCTCCGGCTCCACCGGTCGGCCGAAGGGCGTGGTCGTCACCCACCGGGGCGTGCACAGCCTGATCCGCACCCAGGTCGAGCGGCTGCGGGTCGGCCCCGGCTCCCGGGTGCTGCAGATGGCCTCGCCCAGCTTCGACGCCGCGTTCTGGGAGCTGGCGATGGCCCTCGGCTCGGGCGCCACCCTGGTGTTCGCGCGGGCCGCCGACCTGCTCCCCGGGCCCCGGCTCACCGAGCTGGCCGCCCGCGAGGGCATCACCCACGTGACGCTCACCCCGGCCGTCCTCGCCGCCCTGCCCGCCGAGCCGGCCGCCTTCGCCGGCGCCCGCATCGTGCTGGCCGGCGAGGCCAGCACGCCGGACCTGGTGCGGCGCTGGGCCCCCGGTCGTCATGTCCACGACGCCTACGGGCCGACCGAGACGACCGTCTGCGCCACCATGACCGAGCCGTTGGACGGCGAGGCCCTCGGCGGCCCGGCCACCGCCGTGCCCATCGGCACACCCGTGGCCGACAGCCGCCTCTACGTGCTGGACGCCGCGCTCCGGCCGGCCCCCCGGGGCGCCGTCGGCGAGCTGTACGCGGCGGGTCCGGCGGTCGCCCGCGGCTACCTCGGCCGCCCCGGCCTGACCGCGTCCCGCTTCCTCGCCGACCCCTACGGTCCGCCCGGTGCCCGTATGTACCGCACCGGCGACCTGGCCCGATGGGACGAGCACGGCAGGCTGGTCTACGGGGGCCGCGCCGACGGGCAGGTCAAGCTGCGCGGCTTCCGCGTCGAACTCGGCGAGGTGGAGGCCGCGTTGGCGGCCGTTCCGGGTGTCGGCGCGGCCTGCGCGGTGATCCGCGAGGACCGGCCCGGCGACCGCAGGCTCACCGCCTACACCACCGGCTCCGACGGCGCCCCGCCGCCCGAACCGGCTGTGATGCGTGCGGCGTTGGCGGCCGTGCTGCCCGCGCACGCGGTGCCGTCCGTGTTCGTCGCGCTGGACGCGATCCCGCGCACCCCCAACGGGAAGGCCGACCGCGCGGCCCTGCCGCGCCCCGCCGCGGAGACCGGACCGGCCGGACGGGCGCCGCGCACCCCGCAGGAGCAGGTCCTGCGCGACCTGGTCGCCGAACTTCTCGGCCTGCCGGAGGTGGGGGTGGAGGACGACTTCTTCCTGCTCGGCGGCCACTCGCTGCTCGCGACCCGGCTGGTCAGCCGGGTCCGCTCGGTGCTGGGCGTGGAACTCGCCGTGCGCGACGTGTTCGAGCGGCGCACCGCGGCCGGCCTGGCCCGGGCCGTGGCGCGGGCCGGTGCCGCCCGCCGCGAGGTGACGGCGGGGGCGCGGCCCGAGGTGGTGCCGTTGTCGTTCGCGCAGCAGCGGCTGTGGTTCCTGGGGCGGCTGGAGGGGCCGAACGCGACGTACAACGTCCCGCTGGTGGTGCGGCTCGAAGGCGGCCTGGACGTAGCGGCGTTGCGGAGCGCGCTGGCCGACGTGGTGGGCCGGCACGAGGCGCTGCGGACCCGGTGCGTGGAGGTGGCGGGGGTGCCCGCTCAGGTGGTGGTGCCGGTGGCCGAGGCCGTGCCCGGGGTGGCGGTGACGGACGTGCCGCCGCGCGGAGCGGAGGAGCGGGTCGCGCGGGCGGTCACGGAACCCTTCGACCTGGAGAACGACCTGCCGTTGCGGGTGCGGCTGCTGCGGGAGGGCCCGGACGTGCACACGCTGGTGCTGGTGGTGCACCACATCGCGGCGGACGGGTGGTCGATGGGTCCGCTGGTGCGGGATCTCGCGGCGGCGTACCGGGCGCGTACGGCGGGTGGGGCGCCGCAGTGGGCGCCGCTGCCGGTGCAGTACGCGGACTACGCGCTGTGGCAGCGGGGACTCCTCGACCAGGCACTCGACCAGGAAGCAGCGCCGGCGGCCGGACAGACGGCCTACTGGCGCCATGCCCTCGCCGGTCTGCCGGAGCAGATCGCGCTGCCGCTGGACCGGCCGCGCCCGGCCGTCGCCTCCCACGCCGGCGCCGTGCACGAGGCCGTCCTCGACGCCGACGCGCTCGCCGCCGTGCGGGGGTTGGCGCGGGAGACCGGGACCAGCCTGTTCATGGTGCTCCAGGCCGCGCTGGCGCTGCTGCTCAGCGGGCACGGCGCGGGCACGGACATCCCCCTCGGCACGCCGATCGCGGGGCGGACCGACGAGGCGCTGGACGATCTGGTCGGGTTCTTCGTCAACTCCCTCGTCCTGCGCAACGACCTCAGTGGGGACCCGACGTTCGCGGAGCTGCTGGAGCGGGTGCGGGAGACGGACCTGGGCGCCTACCAGCACCAGGACGTCCCCTTCGAGCGGCTCGTCGAGGAGCTCAACCCGGTCCGCACGCAGGGTCGTTCACCGCTCTTCCAGGTGATGCTGGCGCTGCAGAACCACGAGGCGGCCGTCCTGGACCTGCCCGGACTCACCGCCGAGGTACGGCCCCGGCACAACGGTGTCGCCAAGTTCGACCTGACCTTCTTCTTCACCGAGCTTCCGGTGGGGGAGGGCGGTGGGCTGCATGTGGGGGTGGAGTTCGCGACCGATCTGTTCGAGGCGGGGACGGTGGCGGCGCTGACGTCCAGGTTCGCCCGTCTGCTGGGCCGGGTGGCGGCTGATCCGGGGCTTCCGTTGAGCCGCTACCCGGTCCTGGACGACGACGAGCGGACGGCCGTCCTCGCCCTCGGCCAGGGCGGTCCGCAGGCCGGCGACCAGCGCTCCCTCGCGGCCCTCTTCGCTGCCCAGGCCGCCCGCACCCCGGACGCTCCCGCCCTGCGGGACGGCCACCGCACCCTCAGCTACACCGAACTGGGCTTCGTCGCCGACACGTTGGCTGCTGCGCTGGTCGGTGTGGGGGTGGGTGCGGAGTCGGGGGTGGCGGTGCTGTTGGAGCGGTCGGCGGGGCAGGTGGTGGCCGCGTTGGGTGTGGTGCGGGCGGGGGGTGCGTATGTGCCGGTGGACGGGCGGTGGCCGGTGGGTCGGGTCCGGCAGGCGGTGCGGACGGCCGGGGTGCGGGCGGTGCTGGTCGACGCGGCCTGGCGCGACCACCCCTGGATCGCCGAGGCCGCCGCCGAGGGCGTGGCGGTGCTCGAACTCGCCCCGGACGGAACCGTGGTGGCCGGTTCGCCCGCCGAGCCCGGACCGCTGCCCGAGGTCGGGGGCGGTGATCGGTTGGCGTATGTGATGTTCACGTCGGGGTCGACGGGTGAGCCGAAGGCGGTGGCGGTCAGTCACGCGGATGTGGTGGCGCTGGCGGGTGACGCGATGTTCGCGGGGGTGTCGGGTGCGGTGCTCATGCATTCGGCCTTCGCGTTCGACGCGGCGACGTTCGAGGTGTGGGTGCCGCTGCTGTCCGGTGGCCGGATCGTCGTCGCCCCGCCCGGCGTCCTGGAGGCGGCCACCCTGGCCCGCATCACCCGGTCCGAGGGACTGACCGCCGCGTTCCTGACCACGGCGCTGTTCAACGCGGTGGCGGAGGTTGATCCGGGGGTGTTCGCGGGGTTGGGGATGGTGTGTGCGGGGGTGAGGCGGCGGCGCCGGGGGTGTTGGCGCGGGTGGCTCGGGCCTGCCCGGGGACGCGGGTGTGGCATGTGTACGGGCCGACGGAGACGACCACGTTCGCGACCCGTCATCTGGTGTCTGCGGGTGAGGCGGGGGTGCCGCCGATCGGTGGGGTGTTGGACGGGATGCGGGCGTATGTGCTGGACGACCGGTTGGAGGTGGTGCCGCCGGGGGTGGAGGGGGAGCTGTATCTGGCGGGTTCGGGGTTGGCGCGCGGGTATCTGGGGCGTCCTGGGTTGAGTGCGTCGCGGTTCGTGGCTGATCCGTACGGTCCGGTTGGTGGGCGGATGTATCGGACGGGGGATCTGGCGCGGTGGGACGCCGGTGGTCGGCTGGTGTATGTGGGGCGGGTGGACGCGCAGGTGAAGTTGCGCGGGTTCCGGATCGAACTGGGGGAGATCGAGGCGGTGTTGGGGCCGTGTCGGGGGTGGGTGCGGTGTGTGTGGTGCTGCGGGAGGACCTGCCGGGGGATCGGCGGATCGTGGCGTATCTGACGGGGTCGGTGCCGGGTGAGGGGAGTTGCGGGGGGTGTTGGCGGGGGCGTTGCCGGAGTACATGGTGCCGTCCGCGTTCGTCACCTTGGACGCGCTGCCGTTGACGCCGAACGGGAAGGTGGACCGCAGGGCCCTGCCCAGACCGGCGGCCCCCCAGGCCCCCACCGGCGGACGCGCCCCCCGCACCCCGCAGGAAGAAGCCCTCTGCCGGCTCATCGGCGACCTCCTCGGCACCCCGCCCGTCGGCGTGGACGACGACTTCTTCCTGCTCGGCGGCCACTCGCTGCTCGCGACCCGGCTGGCCGGCCGGGTCCGCTCGGTGCTCGGTGCCGAACTCGCCGTACGCGACGTCTTCGAGCACCCCACCGCCGCCGGGCTGGCCCAGGTCCTGGACCGCGCGCGGCCCGCGCGCCCCCGGCTCACCACCGCCGGACGGCCCGAGCTGGTGCCGCTCTCCTCCGCGCAACGCCGCCTGTGGTTCCTCAACCGCTTCGAGGGCCCGGGCGCCACGTACAACATCCCGCTCACCCTCCGGCTCGACGGACCGCTGGACGCCGGCGCGCTCCAGGCGGCGCTGGACGACGTGGTGGCCCGGCACGAGGCGCTGCGCACCCGCTATCCGGAGGTGGACGGCACCCCGCACCAGGAGGTGCTGCCCCCGGGGGCGGTCCGGGTGCCGTTCGCCGTCGAGAACGCCCCCGCCGACGCCGCGACCCCCGACACCGCCGGCCGCACCTGGCCGTGGCGGGCCGTCCGCGCCGCCATGCTCACCCCGTTCGACGTGGGGACGGACCTCCCCGTACGGGTCTGGCTGTTCCGTGAGGCGCCGGACGTGCACACGCTGGTGCTGGTGGTGCACCACATCGCGGCGGACGGGTGGTCGATGGGTCCGCTGGTGCGGGATCTCGCGGCGGCGTACCGGGCGCGTACGGCGGGTGTGGCGGCGCGGTGGGCGCCGCTGCCGGTGCAGTACGCGGACTACGCGCTGTGGCAGCGGGAGCTGCTGGACGGGCCGGAAGGTGTCGCGTCGGAGCAACTGACCTATTGGCGAGGCACGTTGGCCGGTCTGCCGGAGCAGATCGCGCTGCCGCTGGACCGGCCGCGCCCGGCCGTCGCCTCGCACGGGGGTGACGCCCACCTCGCGCACTGGGACGCCGAACTACTGGCATCCATAACCGGGTTGGCCCGGGAGAGCGGGACGAGTCTGTTCATGGTGCTCCAGGCCGGGTTGGCGCTGCTGCTCAGCGGGCACGGCGCGGGGACGGACATCCCGATCGGTACGCCGATCGCGGGGCGTACGGATGACGCGTTGGACGACGTGGTCGGGTTCTTCGTCAACTCGCTCGTCCTGCGGAACGATCTCAGTGGGGACCCGACGTTCGCGGAGCTGCTGGAGCGGGTGCGGGAGACGGACCTGGGCGCCTACCAGCACCAGGACCTGCCCTTCGAGCGGCTGGTAGACGAGGTCAACCCGACTCGCACGCAGGGGCAGTCGCCGCTGTTCCAGGTGATGATGGCCCTGCAGAACCAGCAGGCCGCCACGCTGGACCTGCCCGGCGTCACCGCCACTGCGGAGCAGCACCACCACGGCATCAGCAAGTTCGACCTCACCTTCTCGTTCACCGAGCTTCCGGTGGGGGAGGGCGGCGGGCTGCATGTGGGGGTGGAGTTCGCGACCGATCTGTTCGAGGCGGGGACGGTGGCGGCGCTGACGTCCAGGTTCGCCCGTCTGCTGGGCCGGGTGGCGGCTGATCCGGGGCTTCCGTTGAGCCGCTACCCGGTCCTGGACGACGACGAGCGGACGGCCGTCCTCGCCCTCGGACAGGGCACCCAACTCACCGTAAATGACGGGGAGTCGCTGCCCGCGGCGTTCCTGCGGCAGGCGGCGCACCGCCCCGGCGCCGTCGCCGTCCGCTACCCGTGGGCCGACGGCGGGTACGGCGAGCTGACCTACGAGGAACTGGCCGCCCGCTCCGGCCGGCTCGCCGCTGCGCTGGTGGGTGTGGGGGTGGGTGCGGAGTCGGGGGTGGCGGTGCTGTTGGAGCGGTCGGCGGGGCAGGTGGTGGCCGCGTTGGGTGTGGTGCGGGCGGGGGTGCGTATGTGCCGGTGGACGGGCGGTGGCCGGTGGGCCGGGTCCGGCAGGCGGTGCGGACGGCCGGGGTGCGGGCGGTGCTGGTCGACGCGGCCTGGCGCGACCACCCCTGGATCGCCGAGGCGGAGCGGGACGGCCTGCCCGTCCTCGTCGTCAACCCGGCGGACACCGTACCCACCGCTCCGCCCGTCCCCGCCACCCCGCCGACCCTGCCGGCCGTACCCGGTGGTGAGCGGTTGGCGTATGTGATGTTCACGTCGGGGTCGACGGGTGAGCCGAAGGCGGTGGCGGTCAGCCACGCGGATGTGGTGGCGCTGGCGGGGGACGCGATGTTCGCGGGGGTGTCGGGTGCGGTGCTGATGCATTCGGCGTTCGCGTTCGACGCGGCGACGTTCGAGGTGTGGGTGCCGCTGCTGACCGGCGGGCGGATCGTCGTCGCCCCGCCGGGCCTGCTCGACCCGCCCGCGCTGCGCCGGCTGGCCGCCACCGAGCGGATCAGCGCCCTCTTCCTCACGACCGCGCTGTTCAACGCGGTGGCGGAGGTTGATCCGGGGGTGTTCGCGGGGTTGGGGATGGTGTGTGCGGGGGGTGAGGCGGCGGCGCCGGGGTGTTGGCGCGGGTGGCTCGGGCCTGCCCGGGGACGCGGGTGTGGCATGTGTACGGGCCGACGGAGACGACCACGTTCGCGACCCGTCATCTGGTGTCTGCGGGTGAGGCGGGGGTGCCGCCGATCGGTGGGGTGTTGGACGGGATGCGGGCGTATGTGCTGGACGACCGGTTGGAGGTGGTGCCGCCGGGGGTGGAGGGGGAGCTGTATCTGGCGGGTGCGGGGTTGGCGCGCGGGTATCTGGGGCGTCCTGGGTTGAGTGCGTCGCGGTTCGTGGCTGATCCGTACGGTCCGGTTGGTGGGCGGATGTATCGGACGGGGGATCTGGCGCGGTGGGATGCCGGGGGTCGGCTGGTGTATGTGGGGCGGGTGGACGCGCAGGTGAAGTTGCGCGGGTTCCGGATCGAACTGGGGGAGATCGAGGCGGTGTTGGGGGCCGTTTCGGGGTGGGTGCGGTGTGTGTGGTGCTGCGGGAGGACCTGCCGGGGGATCGGCGGATCGTGGCGTATCTGACGGGGTCGGTGCCGGGTGAGGGGGAGCTGCGGGGGTGCTGGCGGGGGCGTTGCCGGAGTACATGGTGCCGTCCGCGTTCGTCACCCTGGACGCGCTGCCGCTCACTCCGAACGGGAAGGTGGACCGCAGGGCCCTGCCCAGACCGGCGGCCGTCCAGGCCCCCACCGGCGGACGCGCCCCCCGCACCCCGCAGGAAGAAGCCCTCTGCCGCGTCTTCGGCGACCTCCTCGGCGTCACGGAGGTGGCGGCCGACACCGACTTCTTCCGGCTCGGCGGCGACAGCATCCTCTCCATCCAGGTGGTCAGCCGTGCCCGGACCGCCGGGCTCGCCCTCACCCCGCAGGACGTCTTCACCCACCGCACCCCCGAGCGGCTCGCACGGGTGGCGCGGCCGCTCGCGCCGGAACCGGCCGCCACCGCGGCCGAACCGGCGGCCGGACCCGTGCCCGCCACCCCGATCATCGGCTGGCTGCTGGAGCGGGGCGGCCCCCTGGACGGCTTCAACCAGGCCATGGCCTTCCGCACCCCGCCGGCGCTGACCGCCGACGCCCTCGGCGGCGTTCTCCAGGCCCTCCTCGACGCGCACGGGGCCCTGCGGCTCCGGCTCACCGACGCCGTCCCCGGCCGAGGTCGAACAGGGCTCGAAGGGGCGGCACTTGAGATGCTGCCGCCCGGCTCCGTGGCCGCCGCCACCGTGTACACCCGGGTCGACGTGGTGGACGGCGACGGGGTCATCCCCGACGGCCTGGCCGCCGAGCACGCCGAAGCCGCACGGCGGCGGCTCGACCCGCACGCCGGGCTCCTCGTCCAGGCCGTCTGGTTCGACGCCGGGCCTGGCCGCCCCGGGCGGCTGCTGCTGGTGGTGCACCACCTCGCCGTGGACGGCGTCTCGTGGCGGACCATCGCCGCCGACCTGGCCGCCGCGTGGTCGCCCACCGACGGCGTCCTGCCGCTGCCGCCGGAGGGCACCGACTTCCGGCAGTGGGCGCGGATGCTGACCGAGGACGCCGTCAGCGACCACCGGACCGCTGAACTGCCGTACTGGCGAAGGGTCCTGGCCACCCCGGACCCGCTCTTCGGCAGCGGCCCGCTCGACCCGGCCCGGCACACCGCCGGGACGCTGCGGCACCACACCGTGGAGCTGCCCGCCCGCTGGACCGGCCCGCTGCTGACGTCCACGGCCGCCGCCTACCACGCGGGCGTCGACGACGTGCTGATCGCCTGCCTCGCGCTGGCCGCCGTCGGCTGGCGGAGCCGGCGCGGGACCGGCGACAGCAGCGAGCTGCTGCTCCACGTCGAGGGCCACGGACGTGAGGAGCTGCCCGGCACGCACGCCGAACTCTCGCGTACGGTCGGCTGGTTCACCAGCCTCTACCCGGTCCGCCTGGACCCGGGGCCGGTCCCCGCGACCCGGCCGGAGGAACTGCCCGGCGCCGTCCTCGACCGGGCGCTGAAGCAGGTGAAGGAGCAGCTGCGGGCGGTGCCCGGACGGGGCCTCGGCTTCGGGCTGCTGCGCCGCCTCAACCCGGAGACCGCGCCGGTGCTGGCCGCCGCCGACACCGCTCCGCAGCTCGGCTTCAACTACCTGGGCCGGATCGCCGCCGGCACCGGCGGCCGCCCGGGGACGGACGGCGAGGCCGGCCCGCACGCGGTCCCGGAGTGGCCGGTCGTCTTCGACGCGCCGCTGCCCGCGCACCAGGACCCGGCCGCCCCGGCCGCGCACGTCCTCGAACTCAACGCGCACACCCGCGACATGCCGACCGGGCCGAAGCTCGTCGCGGAGTGGACGTGGCCGCCCGACCTGCTGCCGGACGCCGACGTCCACGCGCTCGCCGAGGGCTGGCTCGCCGCCCTGCGGGCGCTCGTGCAGCACACCGAGACAGCGGGAGCGGGCGGCCTCACCCCGTCCGACCTGCCGCTGGTCACCATCAACCAGGCCCAGCTCGACCGTCTGACCGACAAGTGGGGGAAGCTCAAGTGACCGGGTTCCAACTCGAAGACGTCCTGCCGCTCACACCGCTGCAGGCCGGCATGCTCTTCCACTCGCTCTACGACGGCGACGACGCGGGCAACACCCCCGCCGCCCCCGCCGGCACCCCCGGGGCTGGCCCGGCCGTCGACGTCTACACCGTCCAGGTGGCGCTCACCCTCGCCGGGCCGGTGGACGCCGGCCGACTGCACGGCGCCGCCGCCGCGCTGCTGCGGCGCCACGCCAACCTGCGGGTCGGGTTCCTCCACGAGGACATGGACGAACCGGTGCAGGCCGTCGCCGCCCACGTCCCGCCGCGCTGGGCCGAGACCGACCTGCGTGCCGACCCCGAGCCGGAGAAGGCCCTCGAACGGCTCCTCGCCGAGGACCGGTCCCGCCGCTTCGACCTCGCCGAACCGCCGCTGCTCCGCTTCACCCTGGTCCGCACCGGGGACGACGAGCACCGCCTCGTCGTGACCAGCCACCACATCCTCTGGGACGGCTGGTCGCTGCCGGTCCTGCTGCGGGAGCTGCTGGAGCTGTACGCGCACGGCGGCGACGAGCGCGTGCTGCCCCCCGTCACGCCGTTCCGCGACTACCTGGGCTGGCTGGCCGGCCGCGACCGCGCCGCCGCCGAGGAGGCCTGGCGGTCGGCGCTGGCCGGCCTCGACACGCCCACCCTGCTCGCCGGCCCCCGCCCGCCGGCCGGCCGCGCGCTGCCCCGCCGGTACGTCACCGCGCTGAGCGCCGCCACCACCGAGCGGCTGCGCGGCACCGCCCGGGCGCACGGGCTGACCCTCAACACCCTGGTCCAGGCGGCGTGGGCGATGGTGCTCGGCAGCGCCACCGGACGGCAGGACGTCGTCTTCGGCACCACCGTCTCCGGCCGGCCGCCGGAGCTGCCCGGGATCGAGTCCATGATCGGGCTGCTCATCAACACCGTGCCGGTCCGCGTGGAGCTGCGCCCGGAGGAGTCGCTGGCCGGGCTGTGCGCCCGCGTCCAGGAGGAGCAGGCGCGGCTGCTGGCCCACCAGCACCTCGGGCTCACCGAGATCAGGGCGCTGACCGGCCTGACCGGCCTCTTCGACACCCTGGCCGTCTTCGAGAACTACCCGCTGGACGCGGTGGCCGCCGAGCAGCCCGCCGACGGGCGGCCCCGGCTGCGCGTCACCGGCTTCCGGGGCGCCGACGCCACCCACTACCCGCTGGCCCTCACCGTGGACCCGGGCCCCGAGATGCGCCTCGCCCTCGCCTACCGCGCCGACCTCTTCACGGCCGAGGCCGTCGCCACCCTGGCCGCGCGGGCCGCGGCACTGCTCACCGTCATCGCCGAACACCCCGACCGGCTCGTGGGCACCGTCGACCTGCTCACCCCCGGGGAGCGGGCCGAGCTGCTGGCACTCGGGCGCGGGGCCGAACGGCCGCTGCCCGCCGCCACCTACCCCGAGCTTTTCGCCGCCCAGGCCGCCCGCACCCCGGACGCGCCCGCCGTGCGGGAGGGTGTCACCAGCCTCAGCTACGCCGAGCTCGACGCGCTCACCGACAGGTTGGCAGGTCACCTGGCCGCGCACGGGGCCGGCCCCGAACAGCTCGTCGCGCTCGCCCTGCCGCGCGGCGCCGACCTGGTGACGGCCGTCCTCGCCGTACTGAAGACGGGCGCCGCCTACCTGCCGCTGGACCCGGACCACCCCCGGGCGCGGCTGGCCGCCACCCTGGAGGACGCGCGGCCGCTCCACCTCGTCACCGACGACGCCACCGCCCCGCTGCTGCCGCCCGCCGGCATCCCCGCCACGCGGCTGCGGCAGGGCGCGGCGCAGGACCCCGCGCCGGCCGGCCCGCCCTGGGCCGCGCCCCCCGGCGCCCCGGCGGCGGACACCCGGCGTACGTGATCTACACCTCGGGCTCGACCGGCCGCCCCAAGGGCGTCGTCGTCACCCACCGCAACCTCGTGGACTACGCCGACTTCGCGCGCACCTCCTACCCCGGCGCGGCGGGCCCGGCGTCCTTCCACTCCTCCATCGCCTTCGACCTCACGGTGACCTCCGTGCTGGTGCCGCTGGCGGCCGGCGGCAGCGTCGTCCTGGACCACCTCGGCGCGCAGACCCCCGCCGGTCCCGACCCCGACTCCGACCCCGGTCCTGACTCCGGTCCCGGTCCCGACTCCGGCCCCGACTCCGGTCCCGACTCCGGCCCGGCAGCCGACGGTACGGCGTTCTCACTGCTCAAGCTCACCCCGAGCCACCTGGCGCTGCTGGAGCACCTGCCGCGCCCCGAGTTCGCCGGGGACCTCGTCGTCGGCGGCGAGCAGCTGCTCGGACCGGTGCTGCGGGCCTGGCAGGGCCGCAACCCCGGGGCGACCGTCGTCAACGAGTACGGGCCCACCGAGTGCACCGTCGGCTGCACCGTCCACACCCTGCGGCCCGGCGACCCGGTCGACGACGGCGCCGTGCCCATCGGCAGGCCCGTCGCGGGGGCCCGTGTGTACGTGCTGGACGCGGCGCTGCGGCTGGCGCCGCGCGGCACCGCCGGGGAGCTGTACGTGGCCGGGGAGGGGGTGGCGCGCGGCTACCTCGGGCGGCCCGCGCTGACCGCGTCCCGGTTCACCGCGGACCCGTTCGGGCCGCCCGGGACACGGATGTACCGCACCGGCGACCTCGCGCGCTGGAACGGCGACGGCGTGCTGGAGTACCTGGGCCGGACCGACGACCAGGTGAAGGTGCGCGGCCACCGCATCGAACTCGGCGAGGTGGAGGCCGCGTTGACGGCGCTGCCGCAGGTGCGCACGGCCTGCGCGGTGCTGCGCGAGGACCAGCCCGGCGACCCGCGCCTGGTCGGCTACGTCACCCCGGCGGAGCCCGACGTGCCCGGCGCGCCCGGCGGCGCCGACCCGGCGCGGCTGCGGGCCGCACTGCGCGAGACGCTGCCCGAGCACATGGTGCCCTCCGCCCTCGTCGTCCTGGCCGAACTGCCGCTCACCGGCAACGGCAAGGTCGACCGGCGGGCCCTGCCCGTGCCCGACGGCGGTTCGGCGGGGTCGGGGCGGGCGCCGCGCACGCCGCAGGAGGAGGTGCTGAGCGGGCTGTTCGCCGAGGTGCTGGGCTGCCGGGTCGGCGTGGAGGACGACTTCTTCCTGCTCGGCGGCCATTCGCTGCTGGCGACCCGGCTGGTGGGCCGGGTGCGGGCGGTGCTGGGGGTGGAGGTGCCGGTGCGGGCGCTGTTCGAGCACCCGACGGTGGCGGGGCTTGCCGGTGTGGTGGCCGGTGCGGGCCGGGCCCGCCGTCAACTGGGCCCGGAGAAGCGTCCGGAGACGGTGCCGCTGTCGTTCGCACAGCAGCGGCTGTGGTTCCTCGGCCGGTTGGAGGGTCCCGGCGCCGCCTACAACATCCCGCTCACCCTCCGGCTCGACGGACCGCTGGACGCCGGCGCGCTCCAGGCGGCGCTGGACGACGTGGTGGCCCGGCACGAGGCGCTGCGCACCCGCTACCCCGACCACGACGGCACCCCCCGCCAGGAGGTCGTGCCCGCCGCCGAGGCGAGCGTGCCCGTACGGGTCGAGACCGCCCCCGCCTGCGCGGACCCGGAGACCTGGACCACCCGGGCCGTCCAGGCCGCCGTGCGGACCCCGCTCGACGTGGCGGTGGACCTGCCGGTGCGGGTGTGGCTGCTGCGTGAGGCGCCGGACGTGCACACGCTGGTGCTGGTGGTGCACCACATCGCGGCGGACGGGTGGTCGCTGGGCCCGCTGCTGCGGGACCTGACCGCCGCCTACCGGGCCCGCGCGGCGGGTGGGGCGCCGCGGTGGGCGCCGCTGCCGGTGCAGTACGCGGACTACGCGCTGTGGCAGCGGGAGCTGCTGGACGGGCCGGAAGGTGTCGCCCATGAACAACTGGCCTACTGGCGTTCGGCGTTGGCCGGGCTGCCGGAGCAGATCGCGCTGCCACTGGACCGGCCGCGCCCGGCCGTCGGCAGCCGCGAGGGCGCTATGCACCTCTGTGTGTGGGACCGCGAACTCCACGCCGGGCTGGGGCGGTTGGCGCGGGAGAGCGGGAGGAGTCTGTTCATGGTGCTCCAGGCCGGGTTGGCGCTGCTGCTCAGCCGGCACGGCGCGGGGACGGACATCCCGATCGGTACGCCGATCGCGGGGCGGACGGATGACGCGTTGGACGACGTGGTCGGGTTCTTCGTCAACTCGCTCGTCCTGCGCAACGACCTCAGTGGGGACCCGACGTTCGTGGAGCTGCTGGGGCGGGTGCGGGAGACGGACCTGGGCGCCTACCAGCACCAGGACCTGCCCTTCGAGCGGCTCGTCGAGGACCTCAACCCGGTCCGCGCGCATAGGCAGTCCCCGCTGTTCCAGGTGATGCTGGCCCTGCAGAACCAGCGGACGCCCGTCCTCGACCTGCCCGGCGTGCGCGCCACCGTGATCCAGGAGCACAACGGGGTCAGCGCCTTCGACCTCGCCTTCTCCTTCACCGGGCTCCCGGCGGAGGAGGGCGGCGGGCTGCACGTGGCCGTGGAGTACGCCACCGACCTCTTCGACGCGGAGACCGTGGCCGCCCTCACCGACCGCTACGCCCACCTTCTCGCCCGGATCGCCGCCGACCCGGCGCGCCCGCTCAGCACCTACCCCGCCATCACCTCCTTCGAGCGGGCCAGGCTGCTCTCCCTCGGCCGGGGTGGCACGCCCGACGAGGCCCGCAGCCGCACGCACCCCGTACCCGACGCCGCCGAAACCCCCATGACGTTCCCGGAGTTGTTCGCGGAGCAGGTGGGGCGGGTGCCGGGGGAGGTGGCGGTGCGTGATGGTGCGGGTGTGGTGTTGTCGTATGCGGAGTTGGACGCGCGGGCGGAGGTGGTGGCGGATCGGTTGGTGGCTGCTGGGGTGGGTCCTGGTGGTGTGGTGGGGTTGGCGGTGTCGCGGTCGGCTGAGTTGGCGGTGGCGGTGGTGGGGGTGTTGAAGGCGGGGGCGGCGTATCTGCCGTTGGATTCGGCGTATCCGGTGGAGCGGTTGCGGTACATGGTGGAGGACGCTCGTCCGGTGCATGTGCTGGCGTCCGAAGATGCCCTGGGGCGGTTGCCGTTGGGGGATGTTCCGGTGACGGTGGTGGGTGAGTGCGGTTCGTCGGTGTTGCGGGTGGCGGGGTTGCCGAGGGTGCGGGTGCTGCCGGAGCATCCGGCGTACGTGATCTACACCTCGGGTTCCACCGGCCGGCCCAAGGGCGTCGTCGTCACCCACCGCGGCATCCACGACCTCGTCCGCACCCAGGCCCGCGCCCTCGGCCTCGGCCCCGGCAGCCGGATGCTGCAGATGGCCTCGCCCAGCTTCGACGCGGCCTTCGCCGAGATCGCCACCACGCTGCTCACCGGCGCCACGCTGGTGCTGGCCGACCCGGCGGCACTGCTGCCCGGCACCGGTACCGGCAGCGGCAACGCCACCGGCCTCGCCGAAACCGCGGCCCGGCACCGCGTCACCCACCTCACCCTCACCCCGGCCGTCCTGGCCGCACTGCCCCGGGACCGGTCGGTGCTGGCGGGGGCCACCATCCTCCTCGCCGGGGAGGCGTCCACCCCCGCGCTGGTCCGCCAGTGGGCCGACGGCCGCAGGGTCCTCAACGGCTACGGCCCCACCGAGACCACCGTCTGCTGCGCCATGAGCACCCCGCTGCCCTCCCGTGGCCCGGCCGCCCCCGTCCACACCGTGCCGATCGGTACCCCTGTGGAGGGTGCCCGGTTGTATGTGCTGGGTGAGCGGCTGGAGTTGGTGCCGCGTGGGGTGGTCGGGGAGTTGTATGTGGCGGGGCGGGGGGTGGCGCAGGGGTATCTGCGGCGGCCGGGGTTGACGGCTTCGCGGTTCGTCGCCGATCCGTTCGGTCCTGCGGGTTCCCGGATGTACCGCACGGGTGACCTGGTGCGGTGGGACGAGCGGGGTCGGCTGGAGTACGCGGGGCGGGCGGACGACCAGGTGAAGGTGCGCGGGTTCCGGATCGAACTCGGCGAGGTGGAGGCGGCGTTGGCCCGGGTTCCGGGGGTGGCGGCCGCCTGCGCCGTCGTCCGCGAGGACCGGCCCGGCGAGCGGCTGCTCGTCGGCTACGCCGTCCCCCGTCCCGGCGAGCCCTTCGACCCGGCACGGGCGCGCGACGCCCTCGCGGCGGAGCTCCCGCCCTACATGGTGCCCTCGGCCTTCGTGCGCGTGGAGCGGCTGCCGCTGACCCCGAACGGCAAGGTCGACCGGCGGGCCCTGCCCGTGCCCGACGGCGGTTCGGCGGGGTCGGGGCGGGCGCCGCGCACGCCGCAGGAGGAGGTGCTGAGCGGGCTGTTCGCCGAGGTGCTGGGCTGCCGGGTCGGCGTGGAGGACGACTTCTTCCTGCTCGGCGGCCATTCGCTGCTGGCGACCCGGCTGGTGGGCCGGGTGCGGGCGGTGCTGGGGGTGGAGGTGCCGGTGCGGGCGCTGTTCGAGCACCCGACGGTGGCGGGGCTTGCCGGTGTGGTGGCCGGTGCGGGCCGGGCTCGCCGTCAACTGGGCCCGGAGAAGCGTCCGGAGACGGTGCCGCTGTCGTTCGCGCAGCAGCGGCTGTGGTTCCTCGGCCGACTGGAGGGGCCGAACGCCACGTACAACGTTCCGCTGGTGGTGCGGCTCGAAGGCGGCCTCGACGTGGCGGCCCTGCGTACGGCCCTGCACGACGTGGTCGAGCGGCACGAGGCGCTGCGGACCCGCTGCGTGCAGGTGGCGGGGGTGCCGGCCCAGGTGGTCGTGCCGGCGGACGAGGCCGTGCCCGGGGTGGCGGTGACGGACATCGCGCCGGACGAGGTGGCGGAGCGCGTCGCGCGGACGGTGGCCCAACCCTTCGACGTGGGAGCCGATCTCCCCTTGCGTGTCTGGGTGTTGCGTGAGGCGCCGGACGTGCACACGCTGGTGCTGGTGGTGCACCACATCGCGGCGGACGGGTGGTCGATGGGCCCGCTGGTGCGGGATCTCGCGGCGGCGTACCGGGCGCGTACGGCGGGTGGGGCGCCGCGGTGGGCGCCGCTGCCGGTGCAGTACGCGGACTACGCGCTGTGGCAGCGGGAGCTGCTGGACGGGCCGGAAGGTGTCGCGTCGGAGCAACTGGCGTATTGGCGGGGCGCGTTGGCTGGGCTGCCGGAGCAGATCGCGCTGCCGCTGGACCGGCCGCGCCCGGCCGTCGCCTCGCACGCCGGCGCCGTCCACCACGCCCGCTTCGACACCCGGCTGAACGACGCCCTCAAGGCGCTGGCCCGGGAGAGCGGGACGAGTCTGTTCATGGTGCTCCAGGCCGGGTTGGCGCTGCTGCTCAGCCGGCACGGCGCGGGGACGGACATCCCGATCGGTACGCCGATCGCGGGGCGTACGGATGACGCGCTGGACGACGTGGTCGGGTTCTTCGTCAACTCGCTCGTCCTGCGGAACGATCTCAGTGGGGACCCGACGTTCGCGGAGCTGCTGGGGCGGGTGCGGGAGACGGACCTGGGCGCCTACCAGCACCAGGACCTGCCCTTCGAGCGGCTCGTCGAGGACCTCAACCCGACGCGCACTCAAGGCCACTCGCCGCTCTTCCAGGTGATGCTCGCCTTCCAGAACCAGCAGCGGCCCGCACTCGACCTGGCCGGCCTCACCGTCGAGCCGCGGCCCAGCCACGCCGGCTCCAGCACCTTCGACCTGACCTTCTCCTTCGCGGAGCTTCCGGCCGAGGAGGGCGGCGGGCTGCACCTGGCCGTGGAGTACGCCACCGACCTCTTCGACGCCGCCACGGTCGCCGCGCTGACCGGCCGCCTCGCCCACCTGCTGGACCGGGTCGCCGCCGACCCGGACCGGCCGCTCAGCGGCTACCCGGTCATGGACGAGCGCGAACGGTCCGCCACGCTGCGCCTGGGCGCCGGCCCCGAAGCCCCCGCCGGCACGGTCGCCGAGACGTTCCCGGAGTTGTTCGCGGAGCAGGTGGGGCGGGTGCCGGGGGAGGTGGCGGTGCGTGATGGTGCGGGTGTGGTGTTGTCGTATGCGGAGTTGGACGCGCGGGCGGAGGTGGTGGCGGATCGGTTGGTGGCTGCTGGGGTGGGTCCTGGTGGTGTGGTGGGGTTGGCGGTGTCGCGGTCGGCTGAGTTGGCGGTGGCGGTGGTGGGGGTGTTGAAGGCGGGGGCGGCGTATCTGCCGTTGGATTCGGCGTATCCGGTGGAGCGGTTGCGGTACATGGTGGAGGACGCTCGTCCGGTGCATGTGCTGGCGTCCGAAGATGCCCTGGGGCGGTTGCCGTTGGGGGATGTTCCGGTGACGGTGGTGGGTGAGTGCGGTTCGTCGGTGTTGCGGGTGGCGGGGTTGCCGAGGGTGCGGGTGCTGCCGGAGCATCCGGCGTACGTGATCTACACCTCGGGTTCCACCGGCCGTCCCAAGGGCGTCGTCGTCACCCACCGCGGCGTCGGCAGCCTGGTGCGTACCCAGCGGGAACGGCTCGCGGTGGGCCCCGGCTCCCGGGTGCTCCAGATGGCCTCGCCCAGCTTCGACGCCGCCTTCTGGGAGCTGGCCATGGCGCTGTGCTCGGGCGCCACGCTGGTGCTGGCCGACCCGGCGGCGCTGCTGCCCGGCCCCGGCCTGGCCCGGCTGGCCGCCGAGGAGGGCGTCACCCACGTCACCCTCACCCCGGCGGTGCTCGCCGCCACCCCCGCGGAACCGGAGACCTTCGCGGGCGCCCATGTGGTCGTCGCCGGCGAGGCGTTCCCGCCCGAGCTGGCACGCCGCTGGCTGCCCGGCCGTGTCGTCCACGACGCCTACGGCCCCACCGAGACGACCGTGTGCGCCGCCGTCAGCGACCCGCTGACCCCGGACACCGCCCCCGTCCACACCGTGCCGATCGGTACCCCTGTGGAGGGTGCCCGGTTGTATGTGCTGGGTGAGCGGCTGGAGTTGCTGCCGCGTGGGGTGGTCGGGGAGTTGTATGTGGCGGGGCGGGGGGTGGCGCAGGGGTATCTGCGGCGGCCGGGGTTGACGGCTTCGCGGTTCGTCGCCGATCCGTTCGGTCCTGCGGGTTCCCGGATGTACCGCACGGGTGACCTGGTGCGGTGGGACGAGCGGGGTCGGCTGGAGTACGCGGGGCGGGCGGACGACCAGGTGAAGGTGCGCGGGTTCCGGATCGAACTCGGCGAGGTGGAGGCGGCGTTGGCCCGGGTTCCGGGGGTGGCGGCCGCCTGCGCCGTCGTCCGCGAGGACCGGCCCGGCGAGCGGAGGCTGACGGCGTACGTGGTGCCCGACGGCCGGAGCGGGTTCGAGCCCGGACAGGTGCGCGCGGAGGTGGCGGCGGCGCTGCCCTCGTACATGGTGCCCTCGGCCTTCGTGCGGGTGGAGCGGCTGCCGCTGACCCCGAACGGCAAGGTCGACCGGCGCGCCCTGCCCGCGCCCGACGGCGCCGCGACGGCCGGCACGGGGCCGCGGCGGGGGCCGGCGTCGGGCGGCCGCCGCGCACGCCCCAGGAGGAGGTGCTGTGCGGGCTGTTCGCGGAACTCCTCGACGTGCCCGCCGTCACCCTCGACGACGACTTCTTCCTGCTCGGCGGCCACTCCCTGCTGGTCGTCCAGCTCGCCCAGCGGATCGAGGCCGTCTTCGGCCTGCGGCCCCCCATCCGCGACCTGTTCACCGCCTCCACCGTCGACGCCCTGAGCACCCTGCTCGCGGCGGGCGCGCAGCCGGCGGCGGACGCCGACCGGGAGGACGGCGACGAGCCGGCCGAACCGGACCTGGAGGAGGAGGTGCGGCGCCTCGGCGACGTCCGGCGCACCACCCCCGCCGGCGCCCCGGCAAGCTCCCCCGCGAGCACGCCCGCGAGCACCTCCGGCACGGCTCCCGCCTCCGCTCCGGGCGCGGCACCGTCGGCCACCCCGCGCACCGGCCGGACCTTCCTCAGCGGCGCCACCGGCTTCCTCGGCGCCTTCCTGCTGCGGGACCTGCTGGAGGCCGCCGGCGAACCGGTGGAGTGCCTGGTCCGGGCGCGCGGCGCCGGCGACGGCCACGACCGGCTGCGGGCCGCGCTGACCCGCTACGGCCTGTGGCACCCGGCGTACGAGGACCTGATCGTCCCGCTGCCCGGCGACCTGGCGGCGCCGTCCCTCGGGCTGACCGAGGCGGACCTCGCGGCCCTCAGCCGCCGGGTGGGGACGGTGATCCACAACGCCGCCGCCGTCAACGTCGTCGCCCCCTACACGGCCCTGCGCGGGCCCAACGTCCTGGGTACCCGGACGCTGCTGCGGGTGGCGGCCGACGCCCCCGCCGGGGTGTTCCACCACGTCTCCAGCACCAGCGTCTTCGCCGCCCGGCCGGGCGCCGCGCCCGTCGTCACCGAGGCCACCGCGCCCGGCCCCGTCGAGGGCCTGGCCGGCGGCTACGGACGCAGCAAGTGGGTGGCCGAGGGCGTCGTGGCCGCCGCCCGGCGCGACGGCGTGCCCGCCTCCGTCCACCGGCCCGCCCGCATCAGCGGCGACACCGCGACCGGAGCCTGCCAGGAGGACGACCTGCTGTGGCGGTTCGTCAAGGGCTGCGTGCAGGTCGGCGCGGTTCCCGTGGAGGCGGTGGAGAACACCTCCTGGGTGCCCGTCGACCACGTGAGCGCCGGGATCGTCCGGCTCGCCCTCGACCCGGACACCGCGCCGGGCTCCGACTACCACTACACCGACCCGGACGCCCCGGGGCTCCCCGAGGTCTTCGCGGCGCTGCGGCGCCAGGGCTTCGAGCTCGCGGAGGTGCCCGGCACCCGGTGGCTGGAGCAGGTCGACGCGCAGGAGGGGAACGTCGCCAAGCTGCTGCTCGACCTGCGGGCCGACGCGGAACGGGAGGCGGAACGGAACGCCGAACGGAACGGGCCGGGCGCGGAGGAGACGCTGTTCCTGCCCGTGCACGACTCCTCCCGCACCGCCGCCGCGCTCGCCCGGGTCGGCGTCCCGGCACCCCGGATCACGGTCGAGACGGTCGACCTGTACATCGACTACTTCGTACGCACCGGGTTCCTGCCCCGGCCGAAGGGCTGAGCCCTGACCACCTGACGGCCCGCCCTCCCCGGCGTGAAGGGGGAGGGCGGGCCGTTCCCGCGCCTTCCGCGGCACCGAGCCCCGGCGCCGCCTCCGGACGGGTTCGCAGAGCCGCTTGCCAACCACCCGTGGAACGGCCGGGTTTGGGCGCGGAGGCGCGGGCAAGGCGCTTCGACGAGGAAGGGAGACCACATGTCGACAGGAGCCGTCGTCGGAATCGTGGTGGCCATCATCGTCGTGGCCGCCGCCATCGCGGCGCTGACGGTGTCCAGGGGCGCGGGCGGCACCGCCGGGCTCAAGCGCCGCTTCGGGCCGGAGTACGACCGCGCCCTCGCCCGCCACGACGGCGACGCGAAGGCGGCCGGCAAGGAGCTCTCGGCGCGCGTCAAGCGGTACGGCGACCTCGACCGGCCGCAGCTGCCGCAGGCCGACCGGGAGCGGTACGAGGCGCTCTGGCACGACGTCCAGGCACGCTTCGTGGAGGAGCCCGGCCGGGCCGTCGACGAGGCCGACCGCCTCATCGCCGACCTCGCCGCCGCCCGCGGCTTCCCGCCCGCCGGCTCACCGGAGCACCTCGACGCGCTGTCCGTCCACCACGCCCACCGCGTGCAGGGCTACCGCCAGGCGCACGCGCTGGCCGAGCACACCGGGGCCGGCGGCCGCCACGACACCGAGGACCTGCGGCAGGCGCTGGTCGGCGCCCGCGACCTGTTCGAGGAGCTGGTCGGCGACGGCGCCACGGCGGCCAGGACCCCGTTGGGCCGCCGGGACGCCGTCCCCGCGACCGAGCCCGCCGCCGCGGCCGAGCCCGCCGCCGGGCCGGACGACCGGACCGCGTCCGCCACAACCGCCGCGCCCGCGGCGCCCGCGGCGCCCGCCGAACTCGCCGAGCCCGCCGAACTCGCCGAGCCCGCCGCCGACGGCGGCCCTGCCCGGGACGACGAGGCGGGGGAGGCCCATCAGCACCACTCGCTCGGCCACCGTTTCGCCGCGCTGACCGGGGTCGGCCGCAAGAGCGGCGGCCGCGACGACGGCCACCACGCGTGACCGCCGCCCCCCGGCGCGGGCGGCCCGCGGACAGGACGCGTGGCAGCCGGACCACAAACGTGAGGAGACGAGGCAGATGACCATGAAGACCCACCACGGAAGCGCCCCGGCCACCGCCGGAGCCACCACCCCCGACACGAGCGCGGACACCGCTCGGGAGACCGCACCGGAGACCACCCCCGAGAGCGAGGCGGACAGCGCGCGGGCACCCCGGGAGACGGCAGCCGCGCCCAACAGGCCCGCAGCCGAACGCGATCCCCGCACCACCGCTGACCACAGCACCGGCCACGGCACCGACCACAGCACCGGCCACGGACCGTCGACCGCCGCGCCCACCCGCACGGTGGAGGGCGGCGACCTGGCCGAACGGATGGAGCACGCCGTCGGCGGCTTCGTCGACGACCCGAAGGGCGCGGTCGCCGAGGCCGAGTCCGTACTGGACGAGGCCGCCGCCCGGCTGGTGCGGATGGTGGAGGAGCGCCGTACCTCGCTGCACGACAGCTGGCAGGGCCACCAGGGCTCCGGCTCCGACACCGAGGAGCTGCGGGTCGCGCTGACCCGGATACGGGACATGTCCCGCAAGCTGCTCGACTTCGCCTCCTGAACCGGCCGTCGTGAACCGGCCGTCCTGGACCGCCCTCGTGGAGCCGCGTTCCGCCTTCGGGACGCCGACCCCGGGACCTGACCCCGGAACACCGGCCCACGGCGGGCCGCCCCACCCTCCGCCCGTACCGCGCGGGGGGTTCGGGCGTGTGCGGGCCGGGAGGCTCGGAGCCGGGTCGGCCGGGTCGGCCGGCGGCTCACTCCTCCTTGGAGGCGTCCCGCGCGACCTTCAACGCCCACAGCACCAGCGGTACCTGCCCGGGCAGCCGGCCGTACGCGGCGGCCTTCAGAACCGGGCTCCGGTGGCGCCAGTCGTACGCCATCTTCACGTTGGCCGGGAAGACGGCCACGAAGAACCCGGCGGTCAGCAGCGCCCCGGTCCGGCGCGTGGCCGGCAGGGCGACGGCGGCGGCCAGGGCGAGTTCGGCGGCGCCGCTGGCCCGGGTCCAGGCGCGGGCACTGCCCGGAAGGGACGCCGGCACGATCGTGTCGTACGGCTTCGGCGCGGCGAAGTGCGTGACGCCCGCGCCGGCGAGCAGGCCGGCCAGCAGACGGACGGAGCGTGCGGACACCAGGGCCTCCTCGGGGCGGCGGGCGGGGCGCCCATCGCCCTTACCCGTCGGTAATATCACATCGGTGTCCGCGCCGCCGCTCCACCGGACGAACCCCATCGAGAGCCGCGCGCAGCGGAGTTCGGCCATCCGCGACGGGCGGCTCCCCGGCCTGCGGCCCGTAGGCGGCCGGTCCGGTGGCGCCCCCGCGCCGTCCGAGGAACCGCCCGGCGCCTCCGCCGGTACCCGTGCCGGGGACGGTGCCGGGGCTCAGCCCGCCGGGTGCGGCGCGGCGGTGAGGAGGGGCAGGAAGACCTCGTCCACGATCGCGGTCAGCACGCGGTCCGGCACCGGCCGCCGCGTCATCAGCATCTCGTGGCGCGTCAGGTCGGCCGGAAGGTTCACCACCCGGGGGGAGCGGTCGGCCGCCGGGATGTCGCCGCGCCGCTCGGCCTGCCGCAGCACGGCGAGCAGGACGTCGTGCATGAGGGCGGGGAACTCCGGCCCGATGTCCACCGCCTCGGCCATCAGTCCGTGGATGACGTCCGCGCCGATCTGCTCCTGCCGGGCCGCCATCCGGCGCAGCACGGTCAGCACGTCCTCGCGCAGCGAGCCGGTGTCGGGGATGTCGTCGGCGATCGAGCCGGTGCTGTGGCGCATGGCGGCGATGACGAGTTCGGCGCGGTTGCGCCAGCGGCGGTAGAGCACCTGCTTGCCGGTACGGGCCCGGGCGGCGACGCCCTCCATCGTCAGCTGCGGGTAGCCGGTCTCGGCGAGCTCGGCCCAGGCCGCCTCCAGGATCGCGGCCTCCAGCGCGTCACCGCGGCGGCGGGTGGCCGCCGGCCGCTCGCTCTCCCGCTCCCTCGGCTGTCCCACGCGTCCTCCCGTAAGAGACCTTGCGTCTCCTGTGGCGGCTATCCTATCGTCGCCCTTAGAGACGGTACGTCTCTAAGAGGAAGGTGCATCACCATGAGCGCAGCACCGCGGCCGCAACCGCCCGACGTGCCGGCGGCCCCTGCCGCCGGCGGCGAGAACCCGGCGAAGCGCGCGGACCGGCTCGACCCGGCGGTGGTGCGGCTCTGCGCCGTCCTCGTCGTCGGAGCCCTCGCGCCCCTGCTGGACAGCACCGTCGTCAACGTTGCCCTGCACACCCTCGGCCGCGACCTCGACGCACCCGTCGGCACCGTCCAGTGGGTGGTGACCGGCTACCTCCTCGCCCTGGCCGCGGTCATCCCCGTCACCGGCTGGACGGTCGCCCGGTTCGGGGCCCGCCGCACCTGGCTGACCGCGCTGCTGGTGTTCCTCGCCGGCTCGGCGCTCTGCGGGATCGCCCGCGACGTGCCGGAGCTCATCGTCTTCCGGGTCGTCCAGGGCGTCGGCGGAGGCCTGATGCTGCCGGTCCTCCAGACGCTGGTGCTGCGCGCCGCCGGACGGGACCGGATCGGGCGGGTGATGGCCGTGGTGACCCTGCCCGCGCTGGTCGGCCCGATCCTCGGGCCCGTCCTCGGCGGCCTGATCGCCGGCCATGCGAGCTGGCGCTGGATCTTCCTGCTCAACGTCCCGCTGTGCGCGCTCGCGCTGCTGCTGGCCTGGCGGACGGTGCCCGCCGACCCGCCCGCCGAGCGCCGCCCGCTCGACCTGACCGGACTGGTGCTGCTGCCGCCCGCGCTCGCCGCGGTCGTCTACGGGCTGGCCCGGGTCGGCGGTCGCGCCCCGCTCGCGGGCTTCGGAGCGGCGGACGTCCTGCTCCCGCTCGTCGCGGGCGTCCTCCTGCTCGCCGCCTTCGCCCGGCACGCCACCCGGACGCCGACGCCGCTGCTCAACCTCCGGCTGCTGCGCACCCGTTCCTTCACCGCCTCCGCGGCGCTGCTCTTCCTGTCCGGCTTCGGGCTGTTCGGCGCGATGCTGCTGCTTCCGCTCTACTACCAGCAGGTGCGCGGCCAGGGCGTGATCGCCGCCGGGCTGCTGCTGGCCCCGCAGGGCCTGGGCAGCCTGCTCGCCCGCGGCGCCGGCCGGCTCACCGACCGGCTCGGCCCGCGGCCGGTCGTCCTCGCCGCGACCGCGGTCACCGCGCTGGGCACCGTCCCCTTCCTGTTCGCCGGACCGCACACCGGGACGCTGCCGCTGTCGGCCGCGCTGGTGCTGCGCGGCGCCGGACTCAGCGCGGCGAACATGGCGGTGATGGCCGGCGCCTTCCGGGACCTGGAACCGTCGCAGATCCCCGACGGCAGCGGCCTGACCCGGATCGCCCAGCAACTCGGGGGCTCCTTCGGCACCGCGCTCCTCGCGGTGCTGCTGGAACGCGGGGTGGCGGCCCACTCCACGGTGACCGCGTTCCAGAACACCTTCGGGTGGGCGCTGGCCTTCACGCTGCTCGCCGCACTGCCGGCGCTGCTGCTGCCACGGACACGCAGGGGCCGCCCCAGGACCGCCCCCGCACGCCCCGGAAGCCGCGGCTAACCTGGCGCCATGACCTTGCGTGATGCCCTTCCCGTGCGTACGGACGCGATGCTGGACGACCTCCGGACGCTCGTCGAGACCGAGTCCCCGTCGCGCGACCCCGAGGCCCTGGCCACCTCGGCCCGGGCCGTCGCCGCGCTCGTCGAGAGCCGGCTCGGCGGGCGGGCCACCGTCATCGCCAACGAGGGCGGATCGCACGTCCACTGGTCCGGCGGCGGCGACCCGAAGGTGCTGCTCCTCGGCCACCACGACACCGTCTTCCCGCTCGGCACCCTCGCCCGGCGGCCGTTCGCGGTACGGGACGGCCGGGCGACCGGCCCCGGCGTCTTCGACATGCTGGGCGGCCTGGTGCAGGGCGTCCACGGCCTGGCCGCGCTGGACGACCTGTCGGGCGTCGAACTGCTGGTGACCGCCGACGAGGAGGTCGGCTCCCGGTCCTCCCGGGCCCTGCTGGAGGAGCGCGCGCTCGCCTGCGGCGCCGTGCTCGTGCTGGAGGGCGCCGCCGACGGAGGGGGCCTGAAGACCGCCCGCAAGGGCTGCGGCACCTTCACCGTCACCATCACCGGCCGGGCCGCGCACGCCGGCCTCGAACCGGAGACCGGGGTGAACGCCCTCGTGGAGGCCGCCCACCAGGTGCTCGCCATCGCCGCGTTCGGCCGCCCCGAGGCCGGCACCACCGTCGTGCCCTCCGTCGCGGCCGCGGGCACGGCGTCGAACGTGGTCCCCGCGCAGGCCACCGTCGCCGTGGACGTCCGCGTCGAGACGGCGGAGGAGAAGGAGCGCGTCGAGGCCGCGTTCGCGGGGCTCACCCCGTACCTCGAAGGGGCCCTGGTCGAGGTCAGGGGGGCGGTCGACCGCCCGCCGATGCCCGAGTCCGCCGCCACCGGACTCTTCGCGCTGGCACGGACGCTGCTCCCCGGCGTCGAGGGCCGGGCGGTCGGCGGCGGCAGCGACGGCAACTTCACCGCCGCGCTGGGGGTACCCACCCTCGACGGCCTCGGCGCGGTCGGCGGCGGCGCACACGCCGACCACGAGTACCTGCTGGTCGACGCGATGGCCGAGCGGGCCGACCTCGTCACCGGCCTGGTCCGCGCGATCCGCAACGGCTGAGCGGCTCAGGGCGAAGGCTGCCAGAAGGGGGCCAGGGCGCACTTCATGTAGTGGGTCCGGGCCCAGCGCCGCCACAGCGTGTCCCGGACACCCCTCGGGGGGGACTGGAAGCGGTCGCACTCCGGGCAGCCGGGGCGCGGCTCGGGGACGGTGGCGTGGTCGTCCAGGTGGTGGGTGGCCCAGCCGTACAGGACGGCACCGGGGTTGGGGGTCCGCGGGTCGGTGAAGCGGCGGTGCATGCGGCGGCACTCGATGCACCCGGGCACGAGGGCGCCGGCCGGCACGCCCGCGCCGACCCGCTGCGGCTCGGTCATGCGGTACGGCGCCGGGCGGTGGGACGGCCGGCGCGGCGCGGCGCGGTGCCGGGTGCGGCCGCGGGCGCGGAGACCGCCGGGACGACGGGGAGTGCGGCCCACACCGTCCGGCCGCCCGGGCCGGGCGGGGAGACCCCCCACGCCGAGCTGAGCCGCGCCACCTCGGCGAATCCCGCGGACGCCAGGGGAGTTGACGGGCCGGGGTGGTGTACGGCGCAGACCACCGACCCGGCGCGGTGGGCCAGAGCGACCCAAGCACCCGGCGCCGGGGCGGAGTCGCCCTCCCGGCCCGCGTGCCGGACCGCGTGGCCGACGAGTTCCCCGGCCACGGCCGCCACCGCCTCGGCGGCCCGCTCCAGGGACCAGGCGGCCAGCGTTCGGCGCGCGAACAGCCGTGCACGGTCCGGGCTTTCGGGGGAGACGTCGAAGTGCAGCAGCGCGAAGTCCTCGTCGCCCAGGGCGTGCGCGATGCTCCAGTCCTCGCCGCGTACGCCCGCCGTGGGGCGCCGAGCCGGGCGCGGACGGGCGGCGGCGCGGGCCGGGTCGGCGGCGGTTGTCGTCCGGGCGGTCAGTGGTGTCACCCCTCCGAGGGAAGCAGTCGGCGGTGGGCGGGGCGGCGGCCCAGGCCCAGTATGTTCGCTCCGCCGACAACCCGCAATTGTACGGACGCGGTGCGTCACCGACGCCGGTCCGCGTCGTCACGGGTGCCGCCGGGTGCCGGTGGCGCGGCCGGGGGGCCGCGCCGCGCCGAGGAGGCGGGCGGTGTGCGATGTGGGAGAACCGTACGCGAGTCAGCGGGATCTCGGGTGCCTCCTGGTGCAAGAGCGCGCGAAGCGACACCGGCGGAAACCGTGCGGGGACGGCCGATCTCGGCAATGGCCGGGTGGGAAAAGGGAATTCCCTTTTTCCGGACGGACGATCCGTACTGGTTGTCGATCGGTCCGGCCCGGGTGGAGTCCGTCACCGCGGCCATGACCGGCGCCTGTGGCGGTCCGCCCGACCGGCCATACCGGCCCGGCCGGGGAAACGGCCGGGGAAACGGTCCGGGAAACAGCCGGGGAAACGGCTGGAATTCGCCCCGGAGAGCGGGCGGCGGGGAAATCCAGGGTGCAATACTGACCCGGTTCGCCATCTCTCAGGAGACGTCATGCCCGCACAGCGTCGGCCCGTTTCACCGGTGGAGACCCTGCGAGACCATCCCCACCTGGGTCCCACGGCATTGGCCCGGGTGCTGGGGCGGTACCTGCGGGAGACGCGGGAGGTGTGCGGTTTCTCCGCCAAGGAGGTGGCCGCCGCCCTCCGCGCCAGCGTCACGAAGGTCTCCCGGATGGAGACCGCCAAGTCCCCGCTGGGGGTCCGCGACGTGGCGCTGCTCCTGGAGATGTTCGGCGTCCCGGACGAGGAGAGCGTCCATGTCCTCGCGCTGGTCGAGCAGTCGACGCGCTCCGAGTGGTTCCACCCCTACGCGGCAGCGCTGCGGCACTGGGTGCTGCCGCTGCTCGGGCTCGAAGGCGACGCCCAGGTGATCCGCACCTTCGAACCGCACTTCGTGCCCGGGCTGCTCCAGACCGAGGAGTACGCGCGGGCGGTGGCCGCCACCAGCCCGATACTGCGCGACGACGCCACCGTCGAGGCGCGGGTGCGGGTCCGGCGGGAGCGGCAGGACCGGTTGCTGCGGGAGGGCGGCCCGGAGCTGTGGATGCTGCTGGACGAGGCGGTGCTGTGGCGGCCGGTCGGCGGACGCGAGGTGATGCGGCGCCAACTGGAGCACGTGCTGCGGGTGATGGCGGACGGGTCGGTGATCGTGCAGGTCGCCGGGTACGAGGCGACGGCGGTGGTGACCCCGGGCGGCGCCGCGACCCAACTCCGCTTCGCCGACCGGTTCCTGCCCGACATGCTGTACCTGGAACGCTCCAACGACGGCGTCTGGCTGGAGGACGACGCCGCCGTCGAGGACTACCGCGCCCTCCTGGACCAGCTCAGCGCCATCGCGAAAGGCCGTGGGTTCACGTTTTCTGGAGGGGACTCGTAGCCGAACTCACGGATCGTGCCTCTAGAACGGTACCGGAGCAGGCCTGGGTTTCTCCGAGCCTGCCGAACTGAGGGGCACTGGCGGAACCCGCTGCTCAGCGGATAGTTGGCCGGTCGTCAGGGTGTTCGTTTCCCATCCTCATACGGAAGTGCCCGGGAGGTAGAGCGCAGCGAGGCGGGGCAGTCGGCGGTGCATCTGCTCGTCGTCGAAGTCGAAGTCCTCGCCCATGTCCTGCTCGGCCTGCTCGTAAGGTCGGGCCTTGCGGTACTGGTCCCATGCCTCGTAGAAGTCGTGCCTGTCACCGGTCAGTCGTCCGAAGGCATCTGCGGCGGCGTAGTTCACTTCTTCGTCGAAGAGGACGTGGTCCTTGCCCGCCTCCGCTGCTGCGGCGATGAGTGGGTGCTCAGCCAGGCTGTCGGGATTGGCGGCTACGCGCTCATACCAGGCCTGGCCTTCGGCAATGACGCCGGCGCGGAAGTCGGTGAAGCTGTCGTCCGAGCAGCCGCCGCCGATCAGGTATGCCGCTGCCCAGACGTCCCAGCGATACAGGGCGCCATGGAGTGCGTCGAAGCGCTCCTGGTACTTGAGGATCTCGCGCTTCGAACGTGCCGTCAGTGTTTCGACCAGTGTCCGGTCGAAGGAGCCTTCCGCCGTGGTACGCGAGCGAGCGGCCTGTATGAGCTGCCAGAAGTCTTCCGTTTCCATGACCGGCCACTCTGCCATCCAGGTCCGACGGACGCCCGTGGGCCCACTGCTGGGAAATGTCCCCTGTCCATTGCGGAAGCGGGACTGGGCTGGGTCTCGCTCAGCTCAAGAGGCCCCTGCGATTCAGCAAGTTCATGAGTTCGATGCGTGCCTCAAGGAAGGCGTCACGAGCCCCAGACAGGTCGGCCAACGTCTGCTGGTGCCGCTCGGGGTCAGAGCGCTTCCACTCCGGGGGGACCTCGACGTAGGCCGGGGGGCTGGAGCCGTTGTCCGGGTCGTGCATGCGTCGAGTTCGTTGATCAGTCGGCGGAGGCTGTCCATGAACGTAGCGTGCGCGTCCGCCAGCTCAGGATCGCGGAATTGATGTCGTTGTCGGTGATGAGGGCGTCCCAGGCCGCGTCGATCGCTCGCGTGATGTCCGCCTTGACCCTGCGCATCGTTGGCCGGCCTTGGAGCATGCGGAGCCAGGACGCGCCAAAGGGCATCGCAGCGAGAATCCGTTGCGTCTTGGACCGGTCCGCGGTGTTCCCGTGGAGTGCGATGGACTCCTCGGTCGCCCGATGCACGCCGCTGTCGTCAGCAGTTGGGGCTCCGATGGCCATCCACCCTGCGGACAAACGGCGGTGAGCCTCCTGGCGGCTCCAGAGAACAGTCTGGTCTCCCCGTCGCACGGGGACAGCGAGAGCTGGGACCAGCGGCGAGTCCTTCCTGATAGGCGGCGGAATCACGAACGGGCGCGCGCTGGCGAGCTGAGCCGGGATGTCAATGCTCAACACGCCCTTGTCGTTCCCGCACTCGACCCATTTCAGCTCCAGGCCCTCAATGTGTGGGTAGACCCGCTCGTCGATCAGCTTGCGGTACGTCTCCGTGTCGACCAGCGTCCGTGGGACTGCGTTGACTTCCGAGACGGTCTCCACCTGGGTCGGGTATCGCGGGCCGGGGCATGCCCGCCTGGTGGGCCGGTGGATCAGGACCCGGCCGATATGGGAGTCGCGCGGCGACTTCCAGCGCTCGGCGCGCTCGGCGCTGGCGTCCGGCGAGCTGACCGGGCAGCAGTTCGAGGTGCGCTGGCGGTCCCTGGAGGTGCCGGGGGCCGGCACCGACCCGGCGGACCGGCTGGCCCGGGCGCGGCGGGCGGCACTCGGCAGCGCCGCGGGGACGGCACCCGGCCGGTCCGGGGCGATCGGAGCGGCTCTGGCGCAGGGACTGGCGCTGCCCTGGGCCGTCTACGGCCTGGTCGGGCACCGGACGCTGGGCGCGGACCAGGTGATGCCCTTCGGCCTGCACGAGGTGGCGCTGGCCGTGCGGTTCGCGCACTGGGCCGTCTTCGGGTTCGTGTTCGGCTGCTTCTACCCGGTGCTGCGGGGCGCGACCCCGGTGGCGAAGGCGGCGGCGCTGCTGCTCGCGGTCGTTCCGGTCGAGGTGCTGCCGACGGCGATGCTCGCCGTCGACCCGCAGTACAGCGCCGATCCGTCCTGGCGGGGGCTGGCGCTGGGCTGCGCGGGGGTGGCCGGGCAGTCGTTCGTGGTGTGCGTGGGCATGGGCCTGGTGTGGGAGGCCCGGTTGGCTCGGACGGCGGGCGTGTCCTGGGGCCAGCTGCGGGACTTCCGGCGGGTCTCCTCGTTCACCGTCCCGGCCGGTACGGTCCTGGTGGCCGCCGCGACCGCCTTCGCCATCGCCGTCGCGGGCAGTTGGGCCGAGCAGGCGGTCCTGGCACCCCGGTCGTCCGCCTCCTCCCATGCCACGCCGTCCGTCTCCCCGTCCGTCTCCCTGCCCGGCAGCGCGCCGTAGCCCCCGGCGCAGAGCCAGCCGTGGACCTTGCCGGGACTCTTCGAGGGCCTTCGGGGGCCTCAGGGGATGCGGGCCACCCCGCCGTACTCGATCCACTCCATGCTCGGCTGTTTCGGCGCCAGCTCGTTGTCCGCCCGCCAGGTGGAGACCTCGACCAGGCCCGGGGGGACCAGCTCCAGCCCGGCGAGGAAGCCCTGGACGTCCTCCTCCGTGCGCACCCGGCCCCAGGTGCCGCCGGTCGCCTCGGCCATGAAGTCGGTGACGGCGCGCCGGGTCAGCTCGTCGTCGCTGACGAGCTGGCAGACCACCAGGTAGCTCCCGGAGGGCAGCCGGTCGCGGACCCGGGCCACCACGCCGGCCGGGTCGTCGCTGTCGGGGATGCAGTGCAGGACGGACACGAAGAGGGCCGCCACCGGCTCGTCCGGACGGATCAGCCGCTTCAGCTCGGCGCTCTCCCAGATCGCGTCCGGGTCCCGGAAGTCGGCGCGCAGCACCGCGGTGTCGCCCTTGTGCTGGAGCAGCGCCCGGCCGTGTGCCAGGACGATCGGGTCGTTGTCGACGTAGACGACGCGGGCGTCGGGGTGGACGCGCTGGGCGATCTCGTGGACGTTGTCCATGGCGGGCAGGCCGGAGCCGTGGTCCACGAACTGCCTGATGCCGAAGTCCTCGGCGAGGACCCGTACCACCCGCCGCAGGAAGTCGCGGTTGTTGAGGGCCAGTACCTTCATGCTCGGCACCTGCTGGAGAAGCTGCTCGGTCGCCTCACGGTCAGCCGGGTAGTTGTCCTTGCCGTCCAGCAGGTAGTCGTACATGCGCGCCACGCTCGGCACGGTCACGTCGATCCTGTCCAGCATGTTCCGCGGTCCTGTCACTCATGTGGCCCCGTACGGCCCCGACCCGAGTCCGGCCCGTCGCCGGCGCTTCCGTATACACACAGCCGGTGTCCCACCGGCCCCTCGCCGACCTCCAGCCGGCCCCTTGCCCCTGACCCGCATCCGGCCCGGCCCCCTGCCGCCGACGTGGGACGCATGATGACGGGGCACGGCGCGCGCCCGCACACCCCGGGGATCGTTTCCGGTCACCGCGGGCCCAGGGCCCTTTGCCTCAGCAGGGCGGACGGCGGGCGGCGCCCGGGCCCGCGGCGGCACCGCTCAGCGTGCGCCGGGCCGCCGCGAGGTTGCTGACCACCGTGGAGACGTCCAGTCCCAGCAGGCCCGCCGACTCCGCGGTGCCCAGCGTGAGCTTGTGGCGCAGTATCACCAGGTCGGCCTGGAGCGGCGGCAGCATCCGCTGCAGCGCCTCGGACTCGCCGGCGGCCGCCGGGGCGCGCAGCGCGGCGCGTACCCGGTCGCCGAGCAGGTCCCAGGCCAGCGCGGCGGGCGAACCGGACAGCGCCTGCTTCCAGTTGACGGCCAGGTCGCCGAGCGCCTCGGCCACCGCGCGGTCGGCGAGGGCCTCCTGCCGGATACGGACCCGCGCGTAGGCGCGGTAGCGGGCGTTGTGCAGCTGGCAGAACGCGCGGTACTCCAGGGGCAGCGCTATGGGCGCCGGCGGGTCAGGCGGGGCCGGCGGGGCCGGCGGGGCGCGGCGGCCGCCGGGGCGGCCCGGCGTACGGCGCGCACGCCCCGCGCGGGGGTGGTGCGGAGGGGGTCATGGTCCTCACACAGGTTCTGGCGGAGGGACGGGGCGCCGCGGCGGCGGGTCCTGCCCGGCCGGGCAGGACGCGGGTCGGCCGGACGCACCCTCGTACGGTCGGAGGGCGGGGCTGGTTCAGATGGTCAGGGGTTCGGGCGGGCGGGGTTCGGGCTGGACCGGTCCGGGGCGCGGGCCGGGGCGCGGGGTCGGCGGTTCGGGGCAGGCCGGGCGCGGCCTACGGGACGGGCGGGTCGAGTACGCTCCGCGCGGCGTCGGGGTCGCCCTCGCCCAGCGTCGGGAACGCCCCGCACGAGGCGAGGAAGCTGTAGTGGACGGCCTGCCACAGCGGCTTGATGTCGCCCGGCACGCCGCCCAGCACGGCGACGAGCCGGCTGGTCGCGGGCCACCACGGGACGCCGTCGCCCGCCAGCAGATCGTTGACGGACTCCAGCGGCAGTCCCGTACCCCCGGCCCGCGCCAACTCCTCGTACGACGGCCCCCCGGCCGCCAGGTGCAGGCCGCGCAGCGCGCCGCGCAGCCGTTCCGCGGCCGCCTCCACCGTGGAACGGGCCGTCGGCGTCATGCAGTTGGCCGCCTCCCACAGCACGCGCACGTCCCGCGGGTCGGCCGCGAAGACCTCCGCCAGCGTCTCGACCACCTGCCACGAGGGCAGCCGCTCCCCGGTGAAGATGCGCGACAGGTAGGACGGCGACACGTCCGCCTTCTCGGCGGCCGCCTGGACCGTCAGGCCGCTGCGGCGGTGCAGGAAGGACAGGGCCGCGGCCAGCTTGGCCGCCGCGCGGGAGACCTGCTCGTCCTGTGCGGGCGCCGCGCCGCGGGCCGCCGCGGTGTCGAGGGTGCCGCGGCCGTGCGCCGCGGCGACCGGCTCCGCCGTCGCGGGCCGCCCGGCCCGCAGCTCCAGCCGGCGCTTCACCCGGTCCGGCTTCCAGCGGCTCTGGGCCGCGGCCGTGCTCACCTTGGCCGCCGCGGCGACCTCCCGCCACGGCGCCCCGGCCGCCCTGGCGTCGTGGACCGCCGCGAGCTGGAAGTCCTCCACCGCGCGGACCAGCCGGTCGGCCAGTTCCATCGCCGACTCCAGGTCCCGGCCGCCGTGTTGCGCGTCAAGCAGCCGGGAGGCGGTCTGGTGGATCTCCTCGGCGAGGACGGGGGCGATCGGCCGGCGGTCGCTCCCGGTGGGAGGGCCGGCCGTCCTCGCGGCGCGGCGGCGCTGCCGCCGGGCGGCCAGCTGGCAGATGTCGCCGCAGTAGAGGCGGTTGCGGCCGCGCTTGGGCTGCACGACCTCGCGCCCGCACTGCGGGCAGTGGTCCTTGGCGGTGTTCATGTGCGTGAGTTCCTCGATCGGCGCGATTTCGTCCCCCGTCCCCTGCACCACACGGGTCGTCTGGTACGGCGCGCGGCCGAAGCCCGCCGTACCCTTCGGCCGCGCCGCCGGCGGGCTGCCGGGACCTCCCGGCCGCGTCGCACCTCGGCCCCCGGCCGCACCTCGGCCCCACGCCGGGTTGCCGCGGGCCGTGCCGGGTCGCTCCGGGCGGAGACCGGCTCGGCGGTCGCCGCCGGACGGATGGCGGACGGACGGCGGACGGAAGGACCGGCGGACGGCGGGTGTCGGCGTGCGGCGTGCCTGACAAGTCACAGGCCGCCGCCGGCAGGGCTGCGGCGCCGCGCCGAGTGCTACGGTCGGGAACCGGTCGGGCGGGCACGGTCCGGCCCGGTGGAACACAGTGGGACGCGGAGACCCTTCCTGGTTTTCCTGGCTTTCGTGGTTTCTTGTCGTCTCGGTCGTTCGTGTGGTGCTCGTCGGTACTCGGCTTTCCTGTCGATCCCGGCGTGTCCCGGGTTCGACTTCCGTGCAGGAAGCCCCGGGCCCGGTTGGTAGCCGCCCGGGGCCTTCTTGTCGTTGGACGGTAGCGCGTCGGAGCCGCCTCCTTCCATCTCGACGGTTCGAAATATGAAGAATCGCGGATCGTGGCCGTAATCCAAGGGGTGAGAACGACGCTCCGCGAATCATTCATTTGCACCTGCAATTGCGGAAGGCGCGCTTATTGGCGATCCGGTCGAAGAGGTGGCGTAAAACGATCGACTTCGATCAGCCAAGGAAAAGTTCGGACGGATCTGGTCGGGTGGATGGGTTCCTCATCCCCGTTCGACCCGGCGCATCGCCGCCGACCTGCGGCGGCGTGCCGCAGGTCCGGACGCCCAGGGCATCGGTCGCGTTCCGACAGGCCCGATCAATCCGATCAGCTCGGTCGCCCCGGTCGCCCCGGTCGCCCCGGTCGCCCCGGTCGCCCCGGTCGCCCCGGTCGCCCCGGTCGCCCCGGTCACCCCGGTCACCCCGGTCGAACCCGGTTGATCGGCCCGGCCCTTCGATCTGACGCTGCGACACTCCGTCAACCGGACTGCGGAGCGAAGACCGGAACGGGGGCGGTGTCAGTCGTATGACCAGGCGTCAGAACGGCTACGGGGCGCACCCGTCCACCCGTGCCCGTGTCCGCGACCGTGTCCGCGACCGTGCTTCGCGGGGCGTTCGCCCAGAACGCGGCCTCGACCACGCTCCGCCGGCGACGCCGCCGGGCTCGTGGGCGGATGGGCGGACGCGCAGGAGCGGCACCGGCGCGGCGGGCCGGGGTGCGCGGGCAGGCTCGTCACCTCGGCGGGTTCGGCAGCACCGTCCGCTGTCAACCGTCGTGGGGCCCGACGCCGACGCCGACGCTCACGTCGGCGCCGACGCGGCGCCGACACCGAGTCCCGTCCGTCCCGTCCCCACGCCGACGGGCCGACGGGCCGACGCCGCGGTGGCCGTCTGCCGACGGGAGCCGGCCGGCCGACGGATGGGAACCCTCGCCAGCGGTGGGCCGCACAGGCAGGAGCCGTCACCGCCGCGACGAGAGCGCGCCCCGGACCTTTGGTGCTCCCGCCGACGCGCGGCCCATGGCGGAGATCGTCGGGGGCGGGAGCACCACTGTCCTGCTGCCGGGGCTGAGCCGGCGCCGGCAGCAGGGACGGTGGGCCGGTGGGCCGGTGGGCCGGACCTCGGGTGTGGGAGCCCGGAGCGTCAGCCCTCGCGGCCGTGCTCGATGGCCAGGACGTGCTCGACGGCCTTGACCAGGACCTGCTGGACCGACTCGCGGCTGCGGGCGTCGCAGAGCAGCACCGGGACCTTCGGGTTGAGGCTGAGCGCGGTGCTCACCGTTTCGGTCGGGTAGCGGCGCGCCCCCTCGAAGCAGTTGACGGCGACCACGAACGGCAGCGCCCGCCGTTCGAAGTAGTCGACGGCCGGGAAGGACGAGGCGAGCCGGCGGGTGTCCGCCAGCACCACGGCGCACAGTGCCCCGGCGGCGAGTTCGTCCCACATGAACCAGTAGCGGTCCTGTCCCGGCGTACCGAAGAGGAAGAGCGCCAGCTTCTTGTGGATGGTGATCCGGCCGAAGTCCATGGCGACGGTGGTGGTCGTCTTCCGCTCCACCCCGGAGAGATCGTCGACGCCCTCGCTGGAGCGGGTGAGCGTCTCCTCGGTGTGGAACGGGGTGATCTCGCTGACCGCGGCGACCAGCGTGCTCTTCCCGGCTCCGAAGCCACCGGCCACCAGGATCTTGACCGCCTCCGGCAGATCCCCGTCCGCGGCCGTACCCCCGGCCCCCAGCCCGCCTGACATCATGCCCGTGCCTTTCCCAGGTAACTCGCCGCGCCGCTCCGCGCGGCATGCCATGCGCCCGGGGCCGATGCCCCGCGCGCGCTCACAGCGCCATCAATCCGGCGAGTACTTCCTCGATGACCCGCACGTTCGGCCGTCCCGAGGCGGCCGCCTCCGGTTCGCGGATCCGTATGACCCGCACGTCCAGCAGGTCGCCGAGCAGTACCCTGACGACCCCGAGGGGGATGTGCATCAGCGCGGCCACCTCGGTCACCGTCCGCGGGGTGCGGCACAGTTCGAGGATGGCCGAGTGCTCCGGCTGGAGGTTCATCCAGGGCACTCCGGCGTCGGTCACGGTGATGACGAACGCCACCAGGTCGAGGGTGTGCTCTCCGCTGCTGGTCCGGCCGCGGACCACGGCGTACGGGCGTACGACGGGACCCGCGGCCTCGTCCACCCACTCGTCTGACGTCACATCGTTGCCCAGGTACCCGGAGCTCCGTCGGCGCGCGCGTCCACGGACATGCTGTGGCCGAGCCGCTTGACGAGCATGGCCATCTCGTAGGCGACGACGCCGATGTCGGAGCCCTGCGGAGTCAGCGCGGCGAGGCAGGCGTTCTCCCCCGCGGCGCAGACGAACAGATAGCCGGCCTCCATCTCGACCATGGTCTGGCGGACGGCGCCGCCGCCGAAGTGGCGGCCGGCGCCCTTGGCCAGGCTGTTGAAGCCGGACGCGACCGCGGACAGCCGCTCGGCCTGGTCGCGGCTCATTCCGGCGGAGGTACCGAGCAGCAGGCCGTCGGTCGACAGCAGTACCGCGTGGCCGATCTCCGGGACGTTGCGGACCATGTCGCTCAGCAGCCAGTCCAGGTTGGCGGCCGGTTCGGGAAGGTGGGGAGTGGTCATCGGCTGCCGTGCCTTCCTTGGTCCGGATAGGTGGTGTTGAAGGGGAAGCGGGGCGTGCTGCCCGGCGGTCCGCCTGGCTGCGAGCCGTGCTGGTCGCCGTGCTGGCCTGCGTGCTGCCCGCCGGGCTGGCCTGCGTGCTGACCGCCGTGCTGACCGCCGGCCGGGTCCGGGCCGACCTGCCAGTTCTGGGGCGGGGCGTCGCCCGCGCGGACCTCGTCAGTGCGGGCCCGGGCGGCTCCCGCCTGGAGCGCGGACATCAGCGAGCGCACCTGCGCGGGCCGGCCGGCCGGCCCGCGCGGCGGGCCGCCCGCCCGGGCGGCACCGGCGCGTACGGGGCGCCCGGGCCGCCCGCGGGCAGGCCCGCGGGAGCGCCGGGCCGGGCGGCGGCCCGGCGGGCCGCGGCGGCCTGGGCTGCTGCGGCCGGCCGGCGGGCGGGGCCGCCGGCGGCGCGGCGTTGACCGGTCCCCTGATGCCGGGGCCGGGGGAGGCGTGGCCCCAGTCCATCAGCCGGGGGGGCGCCGCGTCCTGTGTCTCGTCCATCAGTTCCGGGGCCAGGTTGGCCTGGGGGACCCGGCGCGGCAGCCCGTCGATCAGATCCGGCTCGGCGGGTATGCCCGGCACCCCCGGCACTCCCGGCATCCCCGGTACGCCGGGTACGCCCGACACCCCGGGCGCTCCCGGCATCCCCGGCGCGCCGGGTACACCCGACGCACCCGGCTGCGGCTGCCACCCGGCGGGCGGGGGCTGCTGCCACGGCGCCATCCCGCCGTAGGGCCTGTGGGTGGGCGCCGGCTGCGGCAGCTGCTGCGGCTGCGGCGGGTGCTGGAACTGTCGCGGCTGCGGGAGCTGCTGCGGCTGCGGGAACGGCTGCGGCTGCTGGAGCTGCGGCAGCTGCTGGGGGTGGAGCTGCGGTCGCTGCTGCGGGCGGTGAGGCTGCTGGGCCTGCTGCTGGGCCTGCTGCTGGGCCTGGGCCTGGGCCTGGGCCTGCGGCTGTGCCTGGGCCTGCGGCAGGGGCTGCGGCTGGGGCACGGGCCTGCGGCCGGTCGGCTGGTCGTGCCGGGGTTCCTCGGGGTCGCCGAGGAGCCGCTGCCCCTCGACGGCGAGCCGGTTCCAGGTGGTGGGGCGCGCCGTGAGGGCCTCGCGCTTCGGTCCCGCCGGGACGGCGGTGTCCTTGGGGCCCCACTCCAGCAGCGACTGCGGCAGCAGGATGACGGCGTTCACGCCGCCGTACGGGGACTGGCGCAGGGTCACGCCGATGCCGTGGCGGTCGGCCAGCCGGCCGACGGTGACCAGGCCGAGCCGGGTGCTGTCCAGTGTGCTGACGTCCAGCGGCGCGACGATGCGCGCGTTCGCCTCGGCCAGCTCCTTGGCGGGCATGCCGGGGCCCCGGTCGTCGATCTCGACGACGAGGCCGCCGCTCGCGGTGCCCAGGGTGACCCGGACCTCGCTGTCGGAGGGCGAGAAGACCTCGGCGTTCTCGATGAGTTCGGCCAGCAGGTGGATGACGTCGGCGGCGGCGCGGCCGGCGATGCCGACGGCCGGCACCGGCAGCACGACCACCCGGGCGTACTCCTCGGTCTCGGCGATCGCGCCGCGCACCACGTCCACCGCGGGCACCGCGTGCCGCCACAGCCGCCCGGGGGGCGCACCGGAGACGATGATGAGGCCCTCGGCGTACCGCCGCATGCGGGTGGCGAGCTGGTCGAGGCGGAAGAGCGCCTCCAGCGAGCGCGGGTCCTCCTCGTGGCGCTCCATCTCGTCGAGCATGGCGAGCTGCCGGTGCACCAGGGTCTGGCTGCGGCGGGCGAGGTTGACGAACACCTCGTTGATGCCGCGGTGCAGCCGCATGTCCTCCTCGGCCAGCTCCACGGCGGTGAGCTGGAGGGCGTCGAAGGACGCGCCGAGCTCGGCCAGCTCGCGGTTGACGAAGACGGGTCTGCTCCGCTCGGTGCGCACGTCCACGGTCTCACCGCGCCGCAGCCGGGCCACCACGTCACGCAGGCTGATGTCGGTGAGGTTGCGCGCCGACTGCTGGAGACGGCCGACGTCGCCGACCAGCGAGCGGCCGATGCGCAGCGACATCACGACGGAGATGATCAGCGCGAGCAGGCCGAGGGCTCCGGCGAGGACCAGCTCGGTGACGGCGCGCCGGGCCGGCGGGCCGGTCCAGGTGAAGATGACGGAGATGTCCTTGAGCGCGAGCTGGGCGGCCGCCGTGTTCTGGGCGTCGAAGTCCGCCCGCCACTGGGAGATGGGGAACGGCAGCTTCTCGGCGTTCGGCCCGGCCGCGATGATCTCGTTCTCCATGGCCGAGACCTTGCCCATGACGCCGTCCGGGGTCGCCATCTTGAGGAAGGGCAGGCGCTGCTCCTCCGGAAGGCCGGCCAGCGCCTGCTGGTTGAGCAGCCGCTGCGCGCCGATGTCCTGGACGAGGGCGGTGTACGCGGCGGGCGACAGGTGGTGCGTGGGTCCCGCCGCGGCGGCCGAGATCAGGGCGTCTTCCTGGTTCTGGATGCCGCCGGCGGGCACCAGCGTGTACAGCGCCTCACCGAAGTTCTGCGCCTTCTGGTTCGGCAGGACCGTCATGGCCCGCAGCGCCTCGGAGAGGTTGGTGTCGATCGCGCTGTACGCGCTGAGGGCCTGGTCGGTGTCGAGCTGGTGCTGGTCCACTCCCTGCCGAATGGACGAGAGCTTCCCGAGCGCCTTCACGGCGGCGTCCACGTGGGAGCGCACCGTCCCGTTCTCCGCCGACCGCACGCCGCCCTGGCCGGCCTCGTGGACGAAGGCGGCGACGGCGGCGTCGGTGGCCGCCTGGTCGCGGTTCAGGGCGTCCGCCACCTGGTCCGGAGCCACCGTGGCGACCAGGGCGTCCCGCTGCTCCACCCGGAAGTCGATGAGCGCCACGCCGAGTGGGTGCGCCAAGTGGTTGCCGATGGTGTTCTCGTGCCACAGCGTCAAGGCGTTGCCGAGGGACAGCTGGGCGGCGTAGGCCCATAGTGCGGCCAGGGAGATCAGGGGGAGCAGGAGCAACGCGGTCAGTTTGCCGCGTATGGACCATTTGCGTCGTTTCATCGAAGCCTTGTCAGCTCAGCGCGAATAGAGGCGACCTCGTTGGCCGACGCCCATCGCGATCCGCGGCAGCTCCGAGGAGCGGGCTTCGCGACGATGTGCACTGTGCGAGGCCGCAGCACCTGTTGGGAGGCGTGCGAGAAGGCTGGGGGGAGTGCCACGTTCGGGGTTCGAGCCGTGATCATCTTATAAGTGCCAAGAAAGCCAGGCAATGACGGGATGGCGAACGCTGTGATAACAGCCGATTGCCCACCGGGTATTGCCCTCGGTGCGCGGTTAGCGTGGTTCCGGCGTGCGCCGGTCGGCCGCGACCACGCCGACGATCCCGCCCCGCACCCGGCGGGCGTCGCGCGCCAGCCCGTGGACGGCCGCGCCCAGCGCGACGGCACCCGCGACGCCGAGCCCCGCACCCCCCACTGTCCTGCCCGGAGCCAACGGCGCGGAAGCGGAGTAGGGGTCGTCGCGGTGGACCAGGACCCGCACCGTGCCGCCGGGCCTCCCGGCGACCGGCAGGAGCCGACCGGAGACGGCGGTGCCCGCGACGGTCCAACTGCCGGTGCACTGGTGGGTGCCGCCGCGCCCCGGCCCGTCGTGGCACTCGGCGACCGTGGCCTCCACCGCCGTCGTGCGCGTCAGCGCCGGCGCGAGGACGTTCGCGGCGCCGGTGAGCAGCAACGCCGCGAGGAGGAGGACGAACGGGAGGACGCAGCCGGCGCCCACCCGCGCCGCGGCGTCCCCGTCCCATGGGCCGAGGAAGCGGCTCGTGGCGACGGCGCGCGCCACCGCGACCGCGGCCGGCAGCGGCGGCCCGGGCATCCCGGACGCGGTCCACACCGCGGGGTGCGGCGCGACGTTCTCCAGCGGCCAGGCGACGACGCTGAGCGCCGGCAGCGCCCAGAACGGGACAGCCAGGGCGCGCCGGACCGCGCGGGCGGCACGGGCCCTGCGGGCGGCGTCCGGAGCCGCGCCGCCGCCTCGCGGGGAAACCGCCATGGCACCCTCCGGGTCGCATGGCCGGAGCAGGCTACCTCGGCGTTCCGGCGCAGCTCACGGCGGCGTCCGGCCGTCCGCATGTCCGTCCGGGTGCCCGTCGGCGCGGTGCCGCCCGGCCCCGCGCCGGCCGCCGGCCGCCGGCCGGCGCTCACCCGGCCAGCAGGCGGTCCCCGTCGCCGTCGCGCAGCACCCGGCACAGGCCCCGCAGCGCGGACTCCGCCTGGTCCATCTCCGCCTCGGAGAGGTGGACGGACGGCTCGATCCGCAGTGTCGAGGTGGCGCTGGCGGTCGGGAAGACGCGCACCGCGTGCTCGCGCAGCAGGTAGCCGGAGAGCACGTAGCCGAACGTGCCCGCCCGTACGTGCTCCTGGAGGGCGGGCGGACCGGCCGCCGCCGGGTCGTGGAACTCCACGCCGAGCATCAGGCCCCGGCCCCGGACGTCCTTGACGACGTCCTTGAAGTCGTTGCGGACCCCCTCCAGCCGGGCCGTGAGGCGCTCGCCGGTGTCGCGCGCGAGCCGGTACAGCGCCCCGCCGTCGGCCTCCAGAAGGTCGAGCACCCGGCCCGCGAGACGGGTGGAGAAGCCGTCCTTCGCGAACGTCGAGCTGTGCGCCATCTCGAACTCCGGGCGGTAGCGCGACTGGCGCACCAGCAGCGCCGCGGCCTTGGCCAGCCCGCCGCCCAACCCCTTGGCGAGCACGAAGTAGTCGCCCCGCAAGCCGACGAGGGAGCTGGCGAAGAAGGCCCCCGTGCGGCCCATTCCGCTCTGGATCTCGTCCACGACGACCGGGCAGCCGGCCTCCTCCGCGGTACGCGCCGCCTGCGCGGCGAACTCCGGCCCGACCTCCCGGATGCCGCCCTCGCCCTGGACGGGCTCCAGCACGACGGCGCCCACCCGCGGCAGCTCCCGGGCGGTGACGCCGACGACGCCGTCGGCGACCGTCAACGCCGAGACCGTCCGGCGCTCCTCCCGGGCGAGTTCGGCCAGCCGCCCGGGGCGGTCGAGAGGGGCGAAGCGGCAGGGTGCGGCCAGCGCCCGGAAGGGGGCGCGGAAGGCCGCGTTGTGCGTCAGCTGGACACTGCCGACGAGCTTGCCGTGGAAGGCGCCCTCGGCGGCGAGGAAGACCGGCGGGGCGTCCCAGTGCGGAGCGTCGGCCTCCGCGACCTCCCGGACCAGCCGTTCCAGCGCCTCGGCGTCCTGGAGGCCGTCGCCCCCGGCGACGCCCGCCGATCCGGCGGTCAGCGCGGCCCGCGCCGCCGGGTCCAGCGCGGCTCCGCCCCGGACCGCCGTGCGGGCCTCCCGGACGCCGTCCTCGACCTCCCGCCGCAGCGCCTCCACTCGCATCACGCGGTCGAGTTCGGCGTGCTTGACGGCCGCCTCGACGGCCTCCGCGCCGCTGTTGGCGAAGATCACCGAGTACGGCTCGTCCGTCCCGAACTCCCGGTGCAGGACGGCGTTCAGCTTGCGGGCGACGTCGTCGGCCCACGGGTGCAGCGAGAACTGCGCCAGGACGGGGGTGCGGGCGTCCAGCAACTCGGCGGCGTACCGCGTGAGTTCCGGGTGGTTGTGGCCCAGGACGGTGGCTCCGAAACCGCCGACCAGGTCCAGCACGGGCAGCTCCGCGCCGTCCGCGCCGCGGCGGTAGAGGATGTTGCCCTCGGCGCGGACGTACTCGACGGCCAGCCCGAGGGCGACCAGGTGGCGGACCAGGAAGGGTTCGGAGAGCGAGTCCTGCGCGTCGGCCGGTTCCACGGCGGTCATCTCCTGTCTGTGGCAGCGAAAGGCTGGATGGGTGGGGTGCGGATAACTGGCATGCAGGGAAGGGGTGTTGGGGAGTGCCCGCCCGTTGGCGCGGGTCGGAACTCCCGCTCGGAACTCCCGCTCGGAACTCCCGCTCGGAACTCCGCTCAGGACTCCGCTCGGAACTCCGCGTCGATGAAGGCGAAGAGCTCGTCGTCGGTGGCGGACCCGATGTCCCGCGCGGGAGCGTCCGGCCCGGCCGGGACGGCGGACCGGTCGCGTTCGGCGAGCAGTTCGCGGAGCCGGTCCGCGAGCAGCCGGCAGGTCGCCTCGTCCGGCGTCGCGGCCGCCAGCGCCACCTCCAACGCCCCTGGACCGGAGGGTGGTTCGGCCGGCCGCAGCAGCGTGCGCAGGTGGTCGGCGACCGCTGCGGGCGTGGGATGGTCGAACACGAGCGTCACCGGAAGATCGGAGCCGGTGAGCCGGGACAGCCGCTCCCGGAGTTCGAGCGCGGTCAGCGAGTCGATACCGGCGTGCTGGAACGGGTCCGCCGCGCCGATCCGCTCACCCGGGGGCAGGCCGAGGACGGCACCCGTCTGGTCGCGCACCAGGTCGGTCAGAGCCTCCAGGTCCGCGGTCCGCCACCGCTCGGCGGGCCCGTCCTGCTGCGGGATCGCCGCGCGCGGGGCGGGGGTCGCGGGCGCGGCGGGCAAGGGCGGTACGGCGCCGTCACCGAGCGAGCCGTCCCCGAGGGGGCCGTCCCCGAGCGAGCCGTCCCCGAGGGCGCAGCCCCTGAGCATGGCGGGCAGCAGGTCCGAGCCGGCCCGGGCGCGCAGCACCGTGTGGTCCAGGCCGATGGGCACCAGCACCGGGTCGGGCGACGCCAGGGCCGCGTCCAGCAGGCGCAGCCCCTCCTCCGCCCCCAGCGGGCGGACGCCCATCCGCGCGGTGCGGGCGAGGTCCGCGCCGGTCAGATGACCGGTGAGCGCCCCGGCGCCCTCCCACAGGCCCCAGGCCAGCGAGACGGCGGGCTGCCCGGCCGCCCGGCGCCGGACCGCGAGGGCGTCCAACACGGCGTTGGCGGCGGCGTAGTTGCCCTGGCCTCCGGTGCCCAGCACGCCTGCGGCCGAGGAGAACAGCACGAAGGCGGAGAGATTTTGATTCTGCGTCAGCTCGTCCAGCCACAGGGCCGCGTCGGCCTTGGGCCGCAGCACCGTGTCCACGCGCCGGGCGTCCAGCGCGCCGACCACCCCGTCGTCCAGCACCGCCGCGGCGTGCACCACGGCCGTCAGGGGTGCCTGCGGCGGCACGGCGGCGAGGAGCGCCCGTACGCCCTCGCGGTCGGCGACATCGCAGGCCACGAGGGCGACCTGGACGCCCTGGGCACGCAGCCGGGCGCACTCCTCGGCCGCCTCCGGGGCGTCGGGACCGCGCCGCGAGGCCAGCACCAGGCTGCGGACGCCGTGTTCGGCGACCAGGTGCCGGGCCACCAAGCGGCCCAGCAGCCCGGTCCCGCCGGTGATCAGCACCGTGCCGGCCGGGTCCAGGGGCCGCGGCGGCGCGGCGCCCTCCGGCGGCGGCGCGGCCACCGCGACGAGCCGCGGCACCCGCACCGCCCCGCCGCGCACCGCGAACTGCGGCTCGCCCGCGGCGGCGGCCGCGGCCAGTCCGGGGGCGACCGCCGCCGCGGCCTCGTCCGGGCCCGTCGCCGGCGGCAGGTCGAGGTCGGCGAGGAGGAAGCGGCCGGGGTGCTCGGTCTGCGCCGACCTGACCAGCCCCCAGACGGCGGCGGCCGCCGGGTCGAGCGGCTCGCCGTCGCGCGTCGCGACGCCCCGCCGGGTGGCCACGACGAGCAGGCCGCCTTCCCCTTCCCCGGCCGGCCGGGCGAGGGCGGCCCGCACGGCCTCCAGGGCCCAGGCCAGCGCGGCGCGGACGCGGTGCGGATCGCCGCCCGAGCTGGGCTCCTCCTCGCGCCAGAGCAGCAGTCGGCGCCGGTCGGCCGGGGCGGCCGCGACCTCCGCCGCGTTCCGGACCCCGGCCGGGGCCGCGCCGGCGCCGGCCGTGACGGGCAGCTCCGTCCAGTCGACCCGGTACAGCCCCCGCTGCGGCGCGGCCCTCGGCACGGGAGCGTGCGCGGCCGGCACCGGGGGAGTGCCGTCGGCCGGGACCGGCGGAACACCGCCCGCCGCCGGGGAGAGAACGTCCTTCGCCGGCAGCGGCCGTACGGTCAGCGAGCCGACGGACAGCACCGGCGTACCGTCCTGGGCGGCCAGTTCGACGGCCAGCCCGCCGGCCGACGGGACCACCCGCACCCGTACCGCACGGGTGCCGCTCGTGTGGAGGACCACCTGCCGCCAGACGAAGGGCACCAACGGTCCGTCGGCCGCCGCCGGGCCGTTCACCGGGCGGTCCGCCGGGGCGTCTGCGGGGTCGTCCGTCGGGGTGTTCACCGGGACGTTCACCGGGGCGTCCGGCGCGGGGCGGGAGCCGAGCAGCGCGGTGTGCAGGGCCGCGTCGAACAGGGCGGGGTGCAGGGCGTATCCGCCTGGGCCGCCCGACCCGCCCGACCCGCCCGCCGCCTCGGTGAGCACGGCCTCGCCGTAGCACTCGTCGCCACGGACCCAGCCCGAGGTCAGGCCGCGGAACAACGGGCCGTACCCGTAGCCGCGTTCGGCCAGCGCGCCGTAGAGGGCGCCAGGGGAGGCCGGGACGGTGCCCACGGGCGGCCAGATCCCGGCCGCGGGCGGCCGGGCGTCCGCCGCGGAGCCGGGCCGCACCCGGCCGGCGGCGTGCCGGACCCACGCGGCGCCCGGGTCGTCGGCACGGGCGTGGACGGTGAGCGGGCGGTGCCCGGCCCCGTCCGGCGCGTCCACGGTGACCCGCACGGCGACCTCCGCTCGCGGGGGCAGCACCAGCGGTGCCTCCAGGACCAGCTCCTCCACCACCGGGCAGCCCGCCCGCTCACCGGCCTGGAGGGCCAGTTCCACCAGGGCCGTCGCGGGCAGCAGGACCGTCCCGTGGACCGCGTGGTCGGCCAGCCACGGCTGGGCGGCGGTCGAGACCCGCCCGGTGAGCGTGAGCACCGGCCCGCCGGTGCCGGGCGCCTCGGCGACCGTGCGCAGCAGCGGGTGCCCGGCCACCGCCGTGCCGGAAGCCTCGGCACGGGGGAGTACGTCGGCGCCGGGGGCCGCGTTGGTGCCGGGGAGCGCGTCGGCGTCCGGGACCGGGGCGGGCGCTTGGGCCTGTGCGGGCATCGCCGCACCCGGCCAGAAACGGCGGCGCTGGAAGGGGTAGGGCGGCAGCTCGACCCGCCGGGCGGCGGGCGGCAGCAGCGGACGCCAGTCCACCGCGTGCCCGGCGGTGAACAGCTCCGCCAGCGAGCGCGCGAACCGCTCCCGCCCGCCCTCCTCCCGGCGCAGCGTGCCGCACACCACGGCCGGCACCCGGGCCTGGTCCAGGCACTCGCGCAGGCTCGTCCCGAGCACGGGGTGCGCGGCCACCTCGACGAAGGCCCCGAACGGCCGCTCGGCCAGGGCCAGTACGGCCGGGTGGAAGCCGACCGGGCGGCGCAGGTTGCGGTACCAGTAGCGGGCGTCCACCGGACCGGTGACCCAGGCGCCGTCCACCGTCGAGAACCACGGCACCGTCGGCGCCGCGGCCTCGACCCCGGCGAGCAGCTCCAGCAGCTCCTCCTCGACCGCCTCCACCCGCGCGGTGTGGGAGGCGTAGTCCACCGGGATCACCCGGACGTCCGCGCCGCGCGCGCTCAGCCGCTCGTGGAGGGCGGTGAGCGCCTCCGGGTCGCCGCCGACCAGGGTGCGCCGCGGACCGTTGACGGCGGCCACCTCGGCGCGGTCGCCGCACGCGCGGACGCAGGCGCGCACCTCCTGCTCGGGCAGCGGTACGGACAGCATGCCGCCGCCCCCGGCCAGCCGCCGCGCGATGACCTGGCTGCGCAGCGCCACCACGCGCGCGGCGTCCGGCAGCGACAGCGCCCCGGCCACGCAGGCCGCGGCGATCTCCCCCTGGGAGTGGCCGAGGACGGCGTCGGGGCGCACCCCGCACGCCTGCCACATGGCCGCCAGCGACACCATCACCGCGAACGACACCGGCTGGCCCACGTCCACCCGCTGCCACGGCGGCGCCCCCTCGGCTCCGTCCAGGACCTCCGACAGCGACCAGTCCACGTGCGGGGCCAGCGCCCGCTCGCACGCGGCCATCCGCGCGGCGAACACCGGCTCCGTCCGCAGGAGTTCGCGACCCATGCCGGGCCAGTGGCTGCCCTGGCCGGGGAAGACGAAGACGGTGCCGCCGCCGGCCCGCGCCCCGCCGTCCTGCTCCGCGCGGGCCGGGCCGGCGCTCCCGGCCGCGGCCGGGTCCGCGGTGACCAGGCCGTCGTGCGCACGGCCCGCCGCGAGGGCGCGCAGCGCCTCACCCGCCGGCGCGGCTTCGCCCGCCACGACCACGGCCCGGTGCTCGAACCGGCCGCTCCCCGCCAGCGCCGCGGCCACGTCCGCCACGGACGCGCCCTGGTCCAGCAGCCCGGCAAGGGACGCCGCGCGGGCGGCCAGCGCGGTGGCCGACCTGGCGGAGACCACCAACGGGGCAGGGGCAGGGGCCGTGACGGGGGCCGGGACCGCTTCCCTGCCGCCGGGTGCGCCGTCCGCGCCGTCCGGTCCCGTCGGCACCGGCTCGTCCGACGGCGCCTGTTCGAGGATCACGTGGGCGTTGGTGCCGCTGAGGCCGAACGAGGAGACGGCACCCCGGCGGGGGCGGCCGTGGTCGGGCCAGTCCCGTTCCCGGGTGAGCAGCTCGACCGCGCCCGAGGACCAGTCCACCCGTGAGGAGGGCCGGTCCAGGTGGAGGGTGCGCGGCAGCCGGCCGTGGCGCATGGCCAGGACCGTCCTGATCACGCCGACGACGCCCGCGGCGGCCTGCGTGTGGCCGACGTTGGACTTCGCCGAGCCCAGCAGCAGCGGGGCGTGCCGGGTGCCCCGGCCGTACGTCTCCAGCAGCGCCTGCGCCTCGATCGGGTCGCCCAGCGCGGTGCCGGTGCCGTGCGCCTCCACCGCGTCCACGTCCCGCGCGGCCAGCCCCGCGTCGGCCAGCGCCTGGCGGATCACCCGCCGCTGGGCGGGCCCGTTGGGCGCGGTCAGCCCGTTGGAGGCGCCGTCCTGGTTGACCGCCGAGCCGCGGACCACCGCCAGCACCTCCCGGCCGGCCCGGCGCGCGGCGGACAGCCGCTCCAGCACCAGCACCCCGACGCCCTCGGCCCACGCGGTGCCGTCGGCGGCCTCGGCGAACGGCTTGCACCGGCCGTCGGCGGCCAGCCCGCGCTGCCGGGAGAACTCGACGAAGCCGTCCGGCGTGGCCATCACCGTCGCTCCGCCGACCAGGGCCGTCGCGCACTCGCCGGACCGCAGCGAACGGACCGCCAGGTGGAGCGCCACCAGCGAGGACGAGCACGCGGTGTCCACCGCGACCGCCGGCCCCCCGGTGCCCAGCACGTACGCCACCCGGCCGGCCGCCACGCTGCCGGCGCTGCCGGTGACCCGGTAGCCGTCGGAGTCGCCGCCGGGCGGCAGCAGGCCGGCGTAGCCGTTGCCGAACAGGCCGGTGAAGATGCCCACGTCCTGGCCGTGGAGCCCGGCCGGGTCGATGCCGGCGCCCTCCAGCGCCTCCCAGGTGACCTCCAGCAGCAGGCGCTGCTGGGGGTCCATGGCCAGCGCCTCGCGCGGCGAGATCCCGAAGAAGTCGGCGTCGAAGAGCCCGGCGCCGGGCAGGAAGCCGCCGTGCCGGGTGTACGAGGTGCCCGGGGTGCCGGGGTCGGGGTGGTAGAGGCGGCCGAGGTCCCATCCCCGGTCGTCGGGGAAGGGCGTGATCGCGTCCCGGCCCGCCATGAGCAGCGCCCAGAAGTCCGCGGGGGAGGCGACGCCGCCGGGCAGCCGTACGCCCATGCCGGTGATCACCACCGGGTCGTCCTCCCCCGCCCGCGGCCCGTTCCGCGCGGTCCCGTCGGCGGACCCGGCCTCGTACGGGCCGTCGGCCGTCTCCCCGTTCAGGCGTCCGCGCAGGTAGCGGGCGACGGCGGCGGGCGTCGGGTGGTCGAACGCCAGCGTCGCGGGCAGCGCGAGGCCGGTGTCCCGGGCCAGCCGGTCGCGCAGGGCGACGGCGCTGATGGAGTCCATGCCCAGGGCGGCGAAGGCGGCGCCGCCGAACACCCGGGCCGGCCGGAACCCCAGCGCGGCCACCGTCGCCGCCTCCACCAGGGTGTCCAGGTCCGACGGCGCGGCGGCGGGCCGGGCGGCGTCCTCGGGGGCGGCGGGCAGCAGCGCCCGTACCGCGTTCCGGTCGGTCTTGCCCGCCGCGTTCCGCGGGATCTCGTCCACCAGGCCGAGCCGGACGGGGAGTTTGTAGCCGGCCAGCAGGGGCGCGGCGAACGCGCGCAGCGCCTCCAGCGTGACGCCGGCCCCCGCCGCCCCGGCGGCCGGTACGGCCACGGCGGCCACCGCCTCGCCCCACGTGTCGTGCGGCGTGCCGACGACCGCGACGTCCGCCACGCCGGGGCAGCCGGCCAGCACCCGTTCGACCTCGGCGGGGTAGACGTTCTCGCCGTTGGTGATGACGACGTCCTTGAGCCGGTCGACGAGGAACAGGCAGCCGTCGGCGTCCAGCCGCCCGATGTCGCCGGTGCGGAACCAGCCGTCCCCGGGCCAGGCCGCGCCGGTGGCCTCGGGGTCGTCCCAGTAGCCGGGGCTGACGTTCGCGCCGCGCACCCACACCTCCCCGGCCGCGTCCGGACCGGCCACCGGCTCGCCGGTCGCCGGATCGCTGACCCGCAGCTCCGTCAGCGGCATCGCCACGCCCGCCGAGCCGGCCTTCGCCACCGTCAGGGCGGCCGGCAGGTGGCTGGCGAAGCACGCGGTCTCGGTCAGCCCCCACGCCTGCTGGAGCGGCACCCCGCGCTCCGCGTAGTCCAGCACCAGCCGCGGCGGCACCGGCGCGCCGGCCACGACGGGGCTGCGCAGGGCGGAGAGGTCCGCCTCCGCGAACCCCGCCGAGCGGCTGACCGCCGCGTACATCGACGGGACGGCGAAGACCGTGTTGACCTGGAACTCCACCAGGTCGCGCAGGGTCCGGTCGGGGTCGAAGGAGCGGCGCAGCAGCGTGGTGCCGCCGCGCGCCAGGGCGCGCAGCGTGAAGCAGTTCAGCCCGCCGATGTGGAAGAGCGGGGTGACCACGAGGTTGACGTCGCCGTCCCGGACGTCCAGGGCCGCGTCGACGTTGGCGCTGTTGGCCCGGATGTTGCCGTGGGTGAGCCGGACGCCTTTGGCCCGGCCGGTGGTGCCGGAGGTGTACAGCAGCAGGGCGAGGTCGTCCTCGCCCAGCGGCAGCGGCTCGCGCACCGCGCCGACCCCGGCCAACTCCGTGCTCAGCGGCGCGTACGGCGGCTCGGGCCGGTACGGCGGCTCCTGCGCGTACGGCGGCCCGGCCGGCTCCGGCGCGGCGCTGAGCCGCGCGGCGGCGAGCGGGACGGCGGGGTCGTCGTCGACGAGCAGCGGGCGCAGCCCCGGCCGGGCGGCCGCGAACGGCCGGACGGCGGCGAGGTGGCCCGGCTCCACGACCAGCGCGCCGGCCCCGCAGTGGCGCAGCACCTCGTCCGTCTCCCGGGGACTGAGCCGGTGGTTGACCGGTACGAGGACGGCGCCCAGCCAGGCGCACGCCAGGTACGCCGTCAGCAGCGCCGGGCTGTTCATCCCCACGTAGGCGACCCGGTCGCCGCGCGCGGTGCCGCGCTCGGCGAGCACCTCGGCCAGCCGCCCGGCCCGGTCGAGGAGTTCGGGGTAGCCGACCGAGGTGCCCTCGTACAGGAGCGCCGGTCCGGCCGAGGGCCGTGCGGCGGCCCGCTGGGCGTCCCGCACCGGGTTGGTGTCCACATGCATGGCTGTTCTCCTCGGTGGCGTGCGAATTCGCGCGTCAGGCGGTGGGGGAGTCCGGGCGCGGGAACCAGTCGGCCTGGACGAAGAATTCGACGTACCGGCGGAACAGCCGCTCGTCGATCGGCGGGCAGGTGATCCCGGTGCCGGCCAGGGCCCGTTCGGTGGCCGAGACGTCCATCGGGGGGTGGAACGCCTTGCCGTTGGCGATGAGTTCGAAGGTGTCGAGCAGCGGGACGAGGGGGTTGTCGGGGTCGGCGAGGAGGCGTTCCCGCCAGCTCCGCAGGTCCGTCTCGGGCAGCGGGTAGCCGAGCGCCCGGAGGTGGCCGAGGAACTCGGCGTAGCCCTCGGTGCCGGGGTTGTGCAGGTGGAAGGTGCCGCCCGCGTTCTCGGCGCGCAGCGAGACGGCCAGCACCGCCGCGCTGACGTAGTCGGCCGGTGCCATGTGGGCCGGGCCGCGCAGGCCCTCGGGCACCACACCGGCCTGGAGCAGCCCCTTCAGGCTCAGCCAGATGAAGTCGTGGCGCTGGCAGGCTCCGTTGACCTGGTCCCCGCAGATGACGTCGGACCGGTACACGGAGACCGGCAGCCCGCGCCCCTGGGCGATCCGCACCACCTCCTCCGCCACCCACTTGCTCTGCAGGTAGCCGTTGGCCAGCGCCTCCGGCGGGCCGGTCGGGTCGTCCACCCGCAGCGGGCGCTCGGCGGCCGAGACGGCGGCGAAGACCCCGGTGGACGACACGTGGTGGACCGGCACGGTGCGATGCCGGGCGGCCAGCCGCAGGACCTCCCGGGTGCCCGAGACGTTGGCGGCCCGCAACTCGGCGTACGGACGGAGCCAGTTGACGGTCGCGCCGGCGTGGTAGACGGCGTCGGCGGTACGCGCCAGGACGTCGAACCGCTCCTCCGTCAGGCCGAGCCGGGGCAGCGCCAGGTCGCCGTGGACGACCTCCAGCCGGTCGGGGTCCACAGCGTCCTCGATCCGGTACCAGCGCAGCGCCTCCCGCAGGCGGTGCTCGGCGTCGAGCCGCCCGGCGCCGCGTACCAGGCAGTGCACCCTGGCCCGGGTGGTCCGCATCAGGTCGCGCAGCAGGAACGCGCCGAGGAAGCCGGTCGCCCCGGTCAGCAGGACCTCGCGGGGATCGGCCACGGAGCGGACCACCTCGGCGGCCGGACGGATGTCGTCGTCCAGCCGGACATCGGCCTCGAAGTCCACGCCGCCGGCACCGGGTCCGGCGGGTCCGGTGCCGGCGGCAGGTCCGGCAGGTCCGGCGGGGCCGGTGCCGGCGGCGGCGAGCAGGGCCGCGTACACGTGGTCGCCCAGGGCGGCGGGCGTGGGATGGTCGTAGACGACGCCCGCCTTCAACCGCAGCCCGGTGGCCGCCTCCAGGCGGTTGCGCAGGCCCACCGAGGCCAGCGAGTCGAAGCCCATCTCGGGGAAGCCGCGCCCGTCCTCGACGGCGTCGGCGGTGGCGTGGCCGAGGACCAGCGCGGTCTCCCGCCGTACCGTCTCGGCCACCTCCTGCCGCCTGCGCTGCTCGGGCAGGCCGGCGAACCGGGCCAGCAGCGGCGCGGCGGTGGCGGCGGCGCGCCGGACGGCCTGCCGGGGGACGCGCCGGACCAGGCCGGTGAACAGCAGCGGGATGTCGTCGTTGGCGGCCAGCGCGGCGGGGTCCACGGGCGTCACGGTCACCGCCGCGCGTCCGGTGGCGAGCGCGGCGTCCAGCATGGCCGGCCCGTCCGCCGCGCCGATCGGCAGCACGCCGCCGCGGGCGATGCGCTTGAGGTCCGGCTCGGAAAGGTGCCCGGCCATGCTGCCGTCCACGTGCCACAACCCCCAGGCGAGGGAGGCCGCCGGCAGCCCCCGGGCTGCCCGGTACTGGGCGAGGGCGTCCAGGAAGGTGTTGGCGGCGGCGTAGTTGGCCTGTCCGGGGCCGCCGACCACCCCCGCGATCGAGGAGAACAGCACGAACGACGACAGGTGGTGACGCAGCGTCAGTTCGTGCAGGTTCCACGCCGCGTCGGCCTTGGGACGCAGCACGGCAGCGAGCCGTTCGGGGGTCAGGGCCGGGAGCACGCCGTCGTCGAGGACGCCCGCGGTGTGCACCACGCCGGTGAGCGGGTGGTCGGCGGGGATGCCCGCGAGCAGCTCGGCGAGCGCCTCGCGGTCGGCGGCGTCGCACGCGGCGACGGTGACCCGCGCGCCCAGCGCGGTGAGGTCGGCGACGAGGTCGGCGGCGCCGTCCGCCGCGGGCCCGCGCCGACTGGTCAGCAGCAGCCGGCGCACGCCGTGGCGGCGGACCAGGTGGCGGGCGAACAGCGCGCCGAGGGCGCCGGTGCCGCCGGTGACCAGTACGGTGCCGTCCGGGTCCCAGGACGGCGGTTGGTCCGCCCGCGCCGGGGCGGCCGGGGCCGGCACCCGCGCCAGCCGGGGCACGTGCACGGTGCCCTGCCGCAGAGCGGCCTGCGGCTCCCCCGACGCCAGGAGCTCAGCCAGTGCCTCGGCCGAGGCGGGGGCGCCGTCGAGGTCGGCCAGCACGATCCGGCCGGGGGCCTCGGACTGGGCCGACCGCAGCAGCCCCCACGCCGCGGCTGCGGCCGGGTCGGGCGTTTCGACGGCTGTTCCCGCTGTGCCAGCCGTTCCGACTGTTCCGGACGGGTCGTCCGCCGCGGCCGTGTGGACGGCGCCCCGCGTCAGCACCACCAACCGGGCCGCGCCCGAACGCGGGTCGGCCAGCCAGGACTGGGCCAACTCCAGCGCACGCGAGGCGTATGCGTGGGCTCCGGCAGCGGGATCGCCGTACCCACCCGGTGTCGACTCCTGCTCGGAAAGGGCTGGTTCCCGCGCGGACCGAAGCAACTCCGGTAGCAGCGGCACCAGAACGGTGTCGCAGGAGTCCGGCAGCAGGCTGAGGGCCGCCTCCAGGGTGGGCACGCGGCGCCCGGGGACGCCGGGCAGCGTGACCAGCGGGGCGGACGGCCCATCCGGCTCGGAGGTCCCGCCTGGCTCGGAGGTCCCATCCGGCTCGGACGCCGTACCCGGGTCCGGCGCCTCGTCACGGCCCTGTCCGGCGCTCGGGTCGACCACCGCCCAGCGGTCCTGGCCCGCGCGCGGCCCGGGCGCCAGCGGCAGCCAGCACGTCTCGAAGAGCGCGTCGAGGGCGCCGCGGTCCCGGCTGCCGTCGCCCGCGGTCTCCGGGCCCAGCGCGACGGAGCCGACGGACGCCACCGGCAGCCCGTCCGGGTCGGTGAACCGCAGCGACAGCGTCCCCTCCGGTCCCGGGGCGATCCGCACCCGGACGGTCCCGGCGCCCGGCGTGTGCAGGCGTACCCCGCGCCAGCGCAGGGCGGGCCGCGGCCGTTCGGTGCCGACGGCCAGCCGCAGCGCCACGTCGAGCAGCGCCGGATGGAGGCCGAACCCCTCCACCGCCGTGCCGGGCGCCACGCTCACCTCGGCGAACAACTCCTCGCCCCGCCGCCACAGCGCGGTGACGGGTGCCCGGGTGCCGGTGCCTCCGGTGCTTCCGGTGCCGGCTGTTGCCCGGGACGGCTGGACGGCGGGCCCACCGTCACAGGCTGACAAAGCGCCGACCACCGCGGCCGTCTCCACCGCCTCCGCGCCGGCCGGGGGCCAGGCGGCGGGGGCGGCGGGCGCGGGGACCGCCGTGCGGCTCAGGGTGCCGGAGGCCCAGGGGGCCCACGTGCCCTGCCCCTTCTCCGGCCGGCAGTGCACCGTGACCGGCCGGCGCCCGGCGCCGTCCGCCGCGCCGACCACGATCTGCGCGGCCAGCGCGCCGCGTCCCGGCAGTACCGGCCCCGGGTCGACGGACAGCTCCTCCACCAGCGAGCAGCCGGCCTCCTCGCCGGCCCGGGCGACCATGTCCAGCAGCGCCGCGGACGGCAGCGCGCCCGCCCGTTCCGCGGTTCGCCCGGCCGTGGCCAGGACCTCGGTGCCGATCCGCCCGGTGCACACCCACTCGTCGCGGCCCGCCACCCGGACCGCGCTGTCGAGCAGCGGATGGCCGGCCGCCGGGCCGCCGCCGGCCGGCGTGTCGGCCGGCGTCAGCCAGTACCGCTCCCGCTGGAAGGCGTACGTGGGCAGCTCGACGGGGTCGGCGGCCCGGCGGGGGAAGAACTCCGACCAGCCGACCGGCACGCCGGCCGCCCACAGCCGGCCGAGGGCGGTGACGACGGCGGCGGACTCGGGCGCGTTGGCGCGCAGGGCGGCCAGGGACAGCACCGGACCGTCCGGCCCGCGCCCGCCGCACTCCTCCACCATGGCCGACAGCACGGCGTCCGGCCCGAGTTCCAGCGTCGCCGTGACGCCCATGCCGCACAGCGAGGCGACGGCGTCGGCGAACCGGACCGGCTGCCGGACCTGGTCGATCCAGTACTCCGCGGTACGCAGCCGGTCGGGGTCGGCGCCGCGGCCCGTGACGGCGGAGACCACGGGCAGGACGGGCGCCCGGAGGGTGGCGGCCAGCAGGACCTCGCGGTACTCCGCCAGCATCCCGTCCATGTGCCAGGAGTGCGCCGCGTGGCTGATGGCCAGGTGCTTGCTGCGCCCGCCGGCGGCCGCGACGGCGTCGGCGACCTCTCGTACGGCGTCCGCGTCGCCGGAGACGACCACCGAGGACGGGCTGTTGACCGCCGCGAGGTCCACCCGGCCCGGATACCGCGCCAGCAGGGCGCGGGCCTCCTCCTCGGTGACGCCGAGCGCCGCCATCGCGCCGTTGTCCGGCTGCTCCTGCATCAGCCGGCCCCGGGCGGCCACCACGGCCGCCGCGTCCGGCAGCGACAGCACACCGGCCACGTGGGCGGCGGACAGCTCGCCCAGCGAGTGCCCGGCGACCGCGTACGGACGCACCCCCCAGCTCTCGAAGAGCCGGAAGAGCGCGACCTCCTGGGCGAACACCGCCGGCTGGCCGTACCGGTGCTGCGCCAGCAGCTCCCGCGCCGCCACGACCTCGTGCAGCGGCCGGTCCAGGTGCGGCGCGAACGCCTCGACCGCCGCGTCGAACGCCTCGGCGTAGGCGGGGAAGTCCAGGTACGGCTCCGCGCCCATCCCCGGACGCTGGGCGCCCATGCCGGTGAACAGGGCGGCGAGCCGCGGCTCGGCGGCCGGGCGGCGCGGCGCGTCGCCCTCGCCCCGCGACAGCCCGCGCACCGCCGCGAGCAGCTCCTCGCGGCCCGCTCCCACGACCACCGCCCGGTGCCGCAGCGCCGCGCGGGTGGTGGCCAGCGCCCGGCCGACGGCCTCGGGCGCGGCCTCCGGGTGCCGTTCGGCGAACGCGGCCAGCCGCGCCGCCTGCGCGCGGACCGCCGCCGGGGTGGCCCCGGAGACCACCCAGGGCACGGCGGGCAGCGGCGGCCGGGCGGCATCGGCGTCCTGCCCGGCCCCCTGCCCGGCCCCTGCTCGGTGTCCTGCCCGCCGCGGTGCCCGGTGTCCTGCCCACCGGCGTCCCGACCGGCGTCGTCGCTGACCTCCCCGCCGAGGTTCTCGGCCTTCGACGCCGGTTCGGGCTCCGGGGCCTGTTCCAGGACGAGGTGGACGTTGGTGCCGCTCACGCCGAAGGCCGAGACGCCCGCGCGGCGCGGCGCGCCGGTGCGCGGCCAGGGCCGCTGCTCGGTGAGCAGCTCGACCGCGCCGGCCGTCCAGTCCACCAGCGGCGTCGGCCGGTCGACGTGCAGGGTCGCGGGCAGCGCGGCGTGCCGCAGCGCCTGGACCATCTTGATCACGCCGCCGATACCGGCCGCCGCCGCGGAGTGTCCGATGTTGGACTTCAACGAGCCCAGCAGCAGCGGGCGTTCGACCGGGCGGCCGGAACCGTACGCGGCCAGCAGCGCCTGCGCCTCGATGGGGTCGCCGAGCCGGGTGCCGGTGCCGTGCGCCTCGACGGCGTCCACCTCGGCGGCGTCGAGCCCGGCGTCGGCCAGCGCCGCCCGGATCACCCGTTCCTGGGCGAGGCCGTTGGGCGCGGTGAGGCCGTTGGAGGCGCCGTCCTGGTTGGCGGCCGTGCCGCGCACCACGGCGAGCACCCGGTGCCCGTTGCGCCGCGCGTCGGAGAGCCGCTCCAGCAGCACCAGGCCGACGCCGTCCGCCCAGCCGGTGCCGTCCGCCGCCGCGGCGAAGGACTTGCACCGGCCGTCGGGGGCGAGCCCGCGCTGCCGGGAGAAGTCGACGAAGCCGCTGGGCGTGGCCATGACGGTCACCCCGCCGGCCAGGGCGAGCGATGACTCCCCCTCGCGCAGCGACCGTACCGCCAGGTGCAGCGCGACCAGGGACGAGGAGCAGGCCGTGTCCAGGCTCACGGCGGGGCCCTCGAAGCCGAAGGTGTACGCGATACGCCCCGAGGCGACGCTGCCGAGCCGGCCGGTCAGCAGGTGCCCCTCGTACTCCGGCGGCCCGGCCAGCCCGAGGTACGTCTGGCCGGTGACGCCGGCGAAGACGCCCACCCGGCCGCCGCGCAGCGTGGTGACGTCGATGGCGGCGTGCTCGAACACCTCCCAGGCCGTCTCCAGCAGCACCCGGTGCTGCGGGTCCATCGCGGTGGCCTCGCGCGGGGAGATGCCGAAGAAGTCCGCGTCGAAGCCGGTGGCGTCCGCGACGAACCCGCCCTCACGCGTGTACGAGGTGCCGGCGGTGTCCGGGTCGGGGTCGTACAGCCCGGCCAGGTCCCAGCCGCGGTCGGCGGGGAAGGGGGTGACCGCGTCGCGGCCCGCCGCCACCAGGTCCCACAGGTCGTCCGGGCCGGCCACCCCGCCGGGATAGCGGCAGGCCATGCCGATGACCGCGACCGGTTCGTGCCGCGCGGCCTCCAGCGCGGAGATCCGCCGCCGCGCGGTCCGCAGCTCGGCGGTGACGCGCTTGAGGTACGCGACGAGCTTGTCCTCGTCATCGGACATGGTGCTCTCTTCCTTCGCAGACAGGGACGGTCGGACGCGGTCGGGAGGGGACGGACGCGGTCGGGAGGGGCGGGAGGGACGGACGCGGTCGGGAGGGGGCGGACGGACTGGGACGGCGGCGCGGACGGCGCCGGTCAGGGTGTGGCGCGGCCGAGTTCGTCGTCGATGAGGTCGAAGATCTCCGCCTTGGTGGCCGCGGCCAGCCGGCTGTCCGGGACGGCCGGCGGGCGGCCGGGCGCGCGGCCCTCCTCCCAGCGGGCGAGGGCCGCGCGCAGGCGGGCGGCGACCGCCTCGTCGTCCGCCCCGCCGCCGGCGGGGCCGCCAGCGCCGCCTCCAGCCGGTCCAGCGCGTCAGCCACCGACGCGTCCGCCGCCGGGCCCGCCGGCCCTGCCTTCCCGGCGGCTCCGGCAGCGCCGTGCTGTGCCCCGGCGAGCGCCTCGGCGGTCAGGAAAGCGGCGAGCGCGGCCGGGGTCGGGTGGTTGAACAGCACCGTGACCGGCAGCGGCACCCCGCTCAGCGCGGCGAGCCGGTTGCGCAGCCGTACGGCCGTGAGCGAGTCCAGTCCGGCCTGCTGGAAGGGGTGTTCGGGCTCCACGGCGGCCGCTCCGGAGTGGCCCAGCGCGCTCGCCGCCTCGGCCCGCACCAGGTCGAGGACCAGCGAGCGCTGCTCCCCGGCGGTCAGACCGCGCAGCCGCTCGGCCAGCGGAACGGCGGGCGCGGCGGGCGCGGCGGATTCGGCGGACACGGCGGGCACGTCGGCCGCGTCCGGGGCGCCGTCCGACGGCGGGCTGTCAGCGGTGGAGCAGCGGGGGCCGGGGACGGACTCGGCCGCGGCCACCGGCTCCAGCCAGTAGCGCTCGCGCTGGAACGGGTAGGTCGGCAGGTCGGTGAGGCGGGCCCCGGTGTCCGAGAAGAAGGCCGGCCAGTCCACCGCCGTGCCCCGGACGTGCAGTCCGCCGAGGGCGGCGGCGAGGGCGTTCGCGGCGGGCCCGGACGGCCCCAACAGCGGTACGGCGCGAGGTTCCCGCACGGCGCACGCGCCGAGCACGGCCACCGTGTCCGCGCCCTGCGCGGCCAGCGCCCGGACCGCCTCGTCGACGGTCAGCCGCGGCCGCGCGGGCAGCGCCGCCCAGTGGCCGACCGAGTTCCACGCCGGGTCGCCGCAGACGGAGACCAGAGTGGCGTCGGGCGGCGAGAGCACCAGGGCGCAGGCGACCCGGCGCACCTCCTCGGCCGCCGCGCCGGCGCCGGGCTCCCCGGCGAGCCGGCCGTGGGCGTCGGCGAGCGCCACCGCGTCGGCGAGCGACAGCACCCCGGCGAGGTGGGCCGCGGCGATCTCGCCGACCGCCTGCCCGGCCAGCAGCGCGGGCCGCACCCCCCAGGACCCGAGGGTCCGGAAGAGCGCCACGTGCAGCGCGAACACCGCGGGGCCGGCCGTCTCGCTCAGGCCGCTGGTGTCCGCCCGGCCGCCGCAGCAACCGCCGATGTCGAGCAACTCCCGTACGGGGAGCGGAAGGAGCGGGTCGATCTCCGCACACAGGGCGGCGAAGGCGGTGGCGAACGCCGGGTGGGAAAGCTCCAGTTCCCGTACCAGACCGGCCAACCCCCGCACCCCTGACGTCAGCAGGAACGCGGTGCGCCGCTCGTCCTCGGCCACCCGGTGCACCGGCCGCGTTCCGTCGGCGAGCGCGGCGAGCGCGGCCGCGACCGCCTCCGGCCGGGCAGCGGCCACCGCGGCCCGGTAGGGGAGTGCGGTACGGGTCGTGGCCAGGGAGCAGGCCACGTCGAACGGCGCGGGGGCGTCCTCGCCGTGTGCCAGCGGGCCCAGCAGGCGGGCCTGCGCCCGGACGGCGTCGGCGGACCGCCCGGACAGCAGCCACGGCGCCGCGACCGGCACGACGCCCCTTTCCGGTGCGACGGCCCTTTCCGGCGCGACGGACCTTTCCGGCTCGACGGCCCTTTTCGGCGCGGCCGGTGCGGTCAACGGGACCGGCGCCGGACGGACGCCCTCGGCCCCGGCGTCCTCCGCCGGGTGGGCGTCGACCGCCGGGCCCTGCCCCGGGTGGGGGCGGGCGGGGCCTCCTCGACGATCACGTGCGCGTTGGTGCCGCTGACCCCGAAGGCCGAGACGGCCGCCCTGCGCGGCGAACCCTCCCCGGGCCACGGCCGGGCCGCCGTCAGCAGGGCCAACGCGCCCTCGTCCCACGGGATGTGCGGGGTGGGGTGCTCGGCGTGCAGGGTCGCGGGCAGCACGCCGTGCCGCAGGGCCTGCACCGCCTTGATCACGCCGCCGACCCCCGCGGCGGCCTGGGCGTGGCCGATGTTGGACTTCAGCGACCCCAGCCACGCCGGCCGGTCCGGCGTCCGCGCCCGGCCGTAGACCGCCAGCAGCGCCCGCCCCTCGACCGGGTCGCCCAGCGGCGTGCCGGTGCCGTGGGCCTCGATCAGGTCGACGTCGGCCGGGCCCAGCCGGGCGTCGGCGAGGGCCGCGCGGATCACCCGCTCCTGGGCCGGGCCGTGCGGGGCGGTCAGCCCGTTGGAGGCCCCGTCCTGGTTGACGGCGGAGCCCCTGAGTACGGCGAGCACCGGGCGGCCGTCCCGGCGGGCGTCGGACAGCCGGGCCAGCAGCAGCAGGCCGACACCCTCCGACCAGCCCACTCCGTCGGCGTCCGCCGAGAAGGACCTGCACCGGCCGTCCGGGGAGAGCGCGCGCAGCCGGGAGAAGCCGCTGAAGACCGCCGGGGTCGACAGCACCGTGACCCCGCCGGCCAGTGCCAGGTCGCACTCGCCCCGCCGCAGGGCGGCGGCCGCCAGGTGGAGGGCGACCAGCGAGGAGGAGCAGGCGGTGTCCACCGTGACGGCCGGCCCCTCGAAGCCGAACGTGTAGGCCACCCGGCCCGAGGCGACGCTCGGCGCGCTGCCGTTGAAGAGGTGGCCCTCGAAACCGTCCAGCGGCAGGGCCGGGCGGGCGCCGTAGTCGTTGTACATCACCCCGGCGAACACCCCGGTGCGGCTGCCGCGCAGGCTGCCCGGGCCGATGCGGCCGCGCTCCAGCGCCTCCCACGCGGTCTCCAGGAGCAGGCGCTGCTGCGGGTCGGTGGCCAGTGCCTCCCGGGGCGACATGCCGAAGAACCCCGGGTCGAAGAGGTCCGCGTCGTAGAGGAACCCGCCCTGGTCGACGTACGAGGCGCCCGGCCGGTCGGGGTCGGGATGGAAGAGGCCGTCGAGGTCCCATCCCCGGTTGGCGGGGAAGCCCGACACGGCGTCGACCCCGTCGGCCACCAGGCGCCACAGCCGCTCCGGCGTGTCGGCGCCGCCGGGGTAGCGGCACGCCATCGAGACGATGGCCACCGGTTCGTGCCGCTGGTCCTCGTACGCGCGCAGCCGCTCGCGGGCGTCGACGGCCTCGGAAACCGCGCGCTTCAGGTACTGGCGAAGCCTGTCGTTGTCGGCCTGGGGAGCGTTGTCGGCCACGGGAGCGTCCACTCTGTGTTGCCGTCGGGGGCGGGGAAGGGGCGGGGAGACGAGGGGAAACCGGGGGAGATCAGCGGAGCGCGGGGGAGGAGGCGAGGGCAACGGGCAGGACGGCCGGGCCGGGGGCGGATACCCGCGGGTGTCTGCGGGATGCCGGGGATATTCGGGATACTGCGGATAGCTGGAAGAGTGCCGCTTGAGGCCGTTCCGACGTTTCGCGTTTCAACGTTTTCCGCGTCCTCCTTTCCCGTGCGCACACGACCTCTCCAACACCGTCCCACAGGTGCACCGTTGTCTTTTCACGACGGGAATCCGCCACCGCGGCCCGGTGTTCCCCGTGATCCCGCACTTTTCGGGCCGGGGCACGGCAAATGGCGCCAGGGCGGCCCGGAATGTTGTCCACCTGAAAGTGTGACGGGATGGCGGAGGCGATTTCCGGGGCGCCGAGGCCGGATACGATGCACGCGGCTCCGATGGGAAATCACGCACCGCACGGGCCGGTTCCTCTGAGATCCTCCGAGATCCTCCGAGATCCGGAGGGCGGACCGGCGGCCATCGGAATGGCAACCCCTGGGTTTATCGGATTTCCCAACGGTACGGTCGCACAGGGCCGGTGCCGAGCTCTCCTTCGGACGATGGGAGACACATGTCCGCGACCGCCGTGCCGGTCCCGTCCCGCCTGCCGTCCCTGACCGGCCTGCGCTTCGTCGCCGCGGCGACCGTCGTCGCCCAGCACTCCAGCATGATCTGGTCGGCGGACGGCGACGAGAGCGCCACCTGGCTGCGGCTGAGCTTCGCCGGGGTCTCGTTCTTCTTCCTGCTCAGCGGCTTCCTGCTGGCCTGGGCGTGGGAGCCGGGCCAGGCCGCCGCGACCTTCTGGCGGCGCCGCGCGGCCCGCGTCTACCCGACCCACCTCGTGACGCTGCTGGCCGGCCTGCTCCTGGTCGAGGCCACCGGTCGGCGGGCGGCCACCGGCGGGTGGCTGCCGCAGGTGTTCCTCGTCCAGACCTGGTCACCGCACTTCGACCTGATGGACCCGGGCGTCAACGGGGTCTCGTGGTCGCTGTGCTGCGAGGCCGCCTTCTACCTGTCGTTCCCGCTGTTCGGACGGTGGATCGCGGCCGTTCCGGCCCGGTTGCTGTGGCCGTGCGCCGCCGCGACGGCCGGGACGATCATGGCGCTGCCCGCGCTGGTCACCGCGCTGCGGCCGCTCCTCGGCTCCGGCCCGACCTTCGGCTACTTCCCGGTGTCACTCGGGCAGATGTGGCTGTCCTACGCCTTCCCGCCCAGCCGGCTCCCGGAGTTCCTGCTCGGCGTGCTGCTGGCCCGGCTGGTCCGGGAGGGCCGGGCCCGCGGCGTGCGGCTGTGGCACGGCGCCCTGGCGTTCACGCTGGTCTACCCGCTGGACGAACGGGCCCCGCTGCTGTTCGGCATCGCCGCCGCCACCGTCGTCCCGCTGTGCCTGCTGCTGCTCGGCGGCGCCGCGGCCGACCTGCGCGGCGCCCGCACCGCGTTGGGCCACCCGGTGGCACGCCGGCTGGGCGAGCTCTCCTTCGCCCTCTACATGTCGCACTACCTGGTGATCGTCTACGGCTGCCACCTGCTCGACCCCGCCCACGCCGGCGGCCCGCTCGGCAGGACCCTGGTCACCCTGCTGCTGCTGGCGGTCTCGGCCGCCGCCGCGTGGCTGCTGCACACGGCCGTGGAGAAGCCGTGGATGCGGCGGCTGGGCGGTCCTCGGCGCTGGCCGGCGGCCCGCCCGAGCGAGACGTCCGGGTAGGCCGGCCCGGGCCCGCACCCGGCTCCACCCCCGCCCGGCGGGACCCGCGACCGCTCCGCGCACGCCCGGGTGGCGCGACGCGGCCTCATCCGGCGGTCCTGCGCACCCCCGTACGCGCCCCGCGCACCCCGTACGGCGCACCACCCACCCGAGCCCACCCGAACCCGCCCCACATCCCCCCACTGGAGGTACCGATGCGCACACCACCGGCCGCGGCGACGCGGCCACGGCCCCACCCGGACCGAGGTCCGGGGACCTGTCCCGACTCCCCTCGCGTACGCGGAGGGCGGCGATGACCGCCGGGGCCGCCGGGGCCGCCCCCGGACAGGCACCGGTGACCGTCGTCGGCCTGGGCCTGATGGGCGCGGCGCTCGCCGGGGCGTTCGTCACCCGAGGGCATCCGACGACCGTGTGGAACCGCTCGCCCGGCAAGGACGGCCCGCTCGTCGAGCGCGGCGCCACCAGCGCGGCCACCCCGGCCGAGGCGTTCACGGCGGCCCCGCTCGCGGTGCTGTGCGTCAAGGACCACGAGGCCGTACGGGAGATCCTCCGGCAGGCGGGCGAGGCACTGTCCGGGCGGGTGCTGGTGGACCTCACCACGGGGACCTCCGAGGACGCCCTCCGGACCGCGCGGGAGGCGGAGGGCTTCGGCGCCCGCTACCTCGACGGCGCGATCCTGGCCACGCCGGACGCCATCGGCCTGCCCGACACCGCCATCCTCTACAGCGGCCCCACGGCCCTCTTCACCGAGCACGAGGCCACGTTGGCCGCCCTCGGCGGCAGCCCCCTGCACCTGGGCGCGACCGAGGGGCTCGCGTCGCTGTACGACGTGGCGCTGCTCGGCGCCATGTGGTCCTCGCTCAACGGAGTCCTGCACGCCACGGCGCTGGTGGGCTCCGAGGGCGTCGGCGCGGACGCCTTCGCGCCCTTCGCCGGGATGCTGTTCCAGGCCATGGGGGTGTTCGTCACCCGCTACGCCGAGCAGATCGCCGCCGGCGACTTCACGGCCGACGACTCCACCGTCCGCACCCATCTCGCCGGGGTCGCCCACCTGGTGCGGGAGAGCGCCGTCCGGGGGGTGGACGGGACCCTCCCGGGGCACCTGAGGTCCGTCCTGACCGAGGTGGCCGCCCGCGGCCACGCCGAGGACAGCTACGCGAGCGTGGTGGAGTACTTCCGCAAACCCGCGCTCTGAGGGCGGAGGTCCGGGGGCCGGCGGTCCGGAGCGCCGCCGGCCCTCGGACCGGCGCGGCGGCCCGCCGGGCGGAC